>JBKCUI010000235.1:0-5549 GCA_046318495.1 Pirellula sp.
CTCTCCTACATCCGTGCACACGCTGCGTACAGACACTGGTCCAATTGACGTAATCGTAACCCGGTCAATCCAGCCGTCTTGTGCCACCAGTGCGGCCTCCGTGCCTGAATAAGAAACGACGCTGGCGACGAGTCGACTCCCGCCAAACACTGACACGTTTGCGTCAGACTCCAGTCGAACTCGAACTCTCGTCACTGGCTGGGGAAAATAGATGGTTACCGATGCAACCAGAATCTCTTGCTCAAGGATGTGGACTTCCGGTAAATCCACGGTAGTTGCTCTGCCGAGACCGGCAATCATTCCTCGACGAATAATGTCGTCACGTAAAGTCGCTGTATTAGCAGCAAGAATAAGGTCTTTGGGTAATGCTACAATCCTCGGGTTCACCACCGGACCGCCCCCTGCAATCCGGCGACGGGCACGATCCGCCCGCACTGTCCCCACAGCCTCGATCGGATGCGGGGCCGCAGCAACCAAACCGATTCCGGGAATGCGCACAGCTGCCGGTTGATCGAGCCCGGGTAGCACCAACGTGATTGGTTCGTCACTCGACCAATTTGATGGCTCCACAGGCATCGACGAAACAGATCGTGCGGCCATGCCTCGAGAGGTAAATATTTCTGCGATCGGCTTCAGCGTCAACAGATCTTTAGCAGCCAAAAAGCCTGTCTTCGTTGGCACCGCAACAACAAGTAAGTCGCTTCTGACGGTCATCACTCCCGCCGATTCGAACTCCAATCCCGCATATGGTTGATTGCCGGTCGAACGCTGCGGAAATGACCCCGCCACAAAACCGGTACACGTCCATCCAGGTATAAAACAGATCTCATAGAGCGTTATAAAGTCGACATCAATATCAGCTTGGCCTTCGATATCTACTTGGTCGATCTCCCCGTGGAATCTCATCGGTTCGCGATTGTCGCGTTGCAGGAATTGTCGGCCGACAATGTTGCCATCGAGGCTAGCAACCGCCACGCCACCTTTGCTCGTCAAATAATGAATCCATATTTGTTCAACCGGTTCGCTGAACTTGATCCGAACCTTACCGGAGCCCAACTTGCCTCCAAGGTTGTTTCCAATGGTTATGACCCGATGGGTTCCTCGCGCGGGTACGACCATCACATCCCCGGAGCAAGTAATCGTTAGCCGATCGACGTATCGATCGGTCTTGTCCAGAATGCCAAGATCGAGAGAATCAAAATTCACGCAAATCGGATCTTCAATGGCTACCGGCCCACATGCGTAGTCAGGATTGTGTCTGTTCCAACCGTCGATCACTGTTGAGGAATTGTTGTTGAACTGAGCAAAAGGCGTTCGCGCACCGATCATCAGTTTCGTTCCTAGTTCACCCTTGTCATCTGGCATCCAAGCGCCCTCCAACGCAGGTCCAAGTCGCCCGAAAGCTTGGGCCGGCCCAATGGGAGGAAGAACTGGGGCGGTGGGATTGGTGCGAACAACAATTACTGAGCCTTGATTACCGGCGATCACCCACTGGCTCTTACCTATCACAAGGGTGCCCCCACCAAGTTCATCTCGCCCAATACCCGGCGCCGCCGCAAGTTGCAACGAAACAAGACCGGCACCGAGAGGGGTCGACGTAGCAACACTCACATTTACTGTGGCTCGCGGCCCGCTAAGCCGATATGTGCCTGTGCCGGAGGCGACCGCTGAGTCAAGTGTGAGCGACCCAATAGCACTCGCCGTGACTCGCCTCACCACGCTTCTATCAATTTCGATAGTGCTATTCTCAGCCGACTCCAAAAGCAATTCTCCAGGCAAGCTAACCTCAGTACCCTTTGCAGAAAGTTGTCCCGACGCTGCCACAACTTTCCAACCGGCTCCGTTACGGCGATGCAACACTACATGCGCAAGGCTATACGCAAACTTTCGAGGGCCAACAACTTCTGGTAATTGGACAGGAGCGGAGGGCACACCAATCTGTCCGAGATCACTCACTGGCCGATGGAATACCACAACGGGCTTAGCGTCTGCAGCAATGATAGCAGAATCCAAATTGCCGTTTTCATCAACAATTAAATGCTGATGTGCAACACGTTCCACCAATGGCAGCGCAGGCTCAGGCAACACATCAACCGGCTCTCGCCAGTCAAGTGGGATCGTTACGGATAACTCGAAACTGAACAACCAAAGATCGATCTCGATATGGGCTTCAATTTCGAAGTGCACATGCCAAGGAGTTGGCCCTTCAGCCAGCACATCTGTTGACGCTCCAGCAATGATCTTCGCACCAAACGCTGTGATTCCAACCTCGCCGCCAAGATGCAGCGTGGCCATAAATTGCGGAGGCGCCCATGACAGTATTCCCTCGCCGTAAATTTCTGCTTTCGCCCATACACGTACGGGACCAAAGTGCCAATCCTCGTCAAACCCAGCCCATGCCCCGACGCGAATTCCAGTGCGTTCGAGCATGTAATAAGAATTAGCTTGAAACACAGACAACAATTCTGAGGTCCAGCGACGTTCCTTTGGCACGTCTTGACCAAGATAGAGATGCCACATGTTTGGGGGCTGTGGTGATGCCCACGAGAATCCAATGTCTGCTCCGCCTTGCAGCTTCAGCAGTTTTTCGATGTTGAACGTGATTGCCAGGCTCGTAGCGAATGTTTGTTGGGGAATATCGAGCGCAAGTAATGCTTCGAAGATGCCTTCTTCATTTCCCGTCGGCTTCTTGCGCATAAACGAACCTTTGCCTTCGAGCATAAGAACTGGGCCAGGCAGGATCAGTATGAACAATACCTTCGCGTTAGTCGTGAAAGCCGTATCAGGAAGGGTGCCAATTGTTGTACCCAAGCCAGCTGCGAACGCGCCGGGCTGTACTACCCACTTAGCTTGATTAGTTGCGCCGCGTGGTTCACGCACATACCACCCCCAGTACCATGGTTCTCCGGTCCGACGATCGGGTCCCATGTTGTTCGCGATGAGCCCCTCAAATCCGTAGAAGGCAGCTCCGGTACTGAACAACGGAATTCCAACGGGGAGATCAACGCCAACGTGAAAGTAAAAGAACGTGTCGCCCGATTGCATACGACCGACCACGAGATCAGCATCGATGCTGAGTCCAACGGTCGGCAGCGACAGATGACCGTGACCACGAAATCCTTTGTTGGATCCGTCATCGAAGAACGACACCGATCCGCTGAACTTCACAACCTTGGGAATGTCAAGTTCGAGCCCGATGCCGGCCAGTGTTACCGCCAGCGTGCCGGCTGGGTTCACTGGTTGCCATGACAGCTTCAGGCCTTCGACTGATGCCCCGACCGGCAAGCCGTCCGCGAGCTTGAGGCCACCGTTCAAACCAAACCAGATTCGTTTTGATGCCCCAGTCCCTTCGCTACCAAAACCGATCCGCGAAATCTCGAGCGGGAACCCGTGGAACGGAGCGATCTTGCCGTCAGGAACATCAAGCCATCCACCATCGATGGCTACGTGGCCGGCCGTGTCTATGCGGAGCGCCTTCACACCAACGGCAGGCAGATCCATTCCAGTTGATGGATCGAGTCCGATTGAGCCAGTGATCTCAAGATACGCTGGTGCGCCAACCGGTGCCTCGAAGTGAATCGAATCAAGGTTAATATCCATCACGCCACCAACGGCAACATGCAGCAGATGGTTTCCAGTTCCCGCAGTCACACCACTCGCTCCACGAGAGTACGGCATGCAAGCCAATGCAGAAATTGTTCCTGATCCTGTGATGCCAAGGTCGAGACCAATCACTTTCTCAACCCACGGCACGTAGACGTCACCGGCGATCTGGCAAGCCACGAGAGCATTCTGCCTGAATTCAACACTGACCGACGAAAGCCCCCCCTTGAACCCAAAAAGTTCGCCGTGGAGAGCTCCTGTGAAATTATTTGTTGCAGAATCCCAATCAAGATTTAGGTTGGGGTTCGTGATTTTTCCGCTGAATCCGCCCGTACCAATGAAGCCATCATCAAGTCGAAGCGCATTCACACCTTTCGGTAGGCCTGTGATCTCAACCTCTACATTGTCAAGATATAAACCGGTAAAACTTTCTGGTGTATTCGGGGGGCGATTCACGGCTGGCGTTGATGGTGTCAACCACTTCAACGCGCCAACTTCCAAAACAACGCCACTCGTGCCAATCATGCACCGTGGCAATTTCGCAGGGCCTATATCAAAGTTAAAGTGACCTTCATTATCGACCGACACATCCACGTCTCCGAGAATCACATCAAGGTACGGTGCATCGTCGATCGGATTGTTGTCAGAATCGACTGGGCGAAGCACCGACGCATCGACGCGCAGCGTGAGCGGTATTCGAACGTTAAGTGAAAAGACGTCAAGATTATAGGTGACTGAGGTAGGAGCGGATGTTGTACCAATAACGAGGTGTACTGTGTCGAACCCTGGTAAGCGAAACATGATCGGGTTTCGAAGCGCAAGCAGGCCCTCGATCGTCGCATTCGGCATGTTCTTAGCACGCAGCGATGAGATTAACACACCATTTAAATCGTCAGGCACGAGCGACGACAATCCCCACATTTCGATATCAATGAGTTCAGTTGCAGGAAAAAATATTGTGTCCACTGTATGCTCCGAGGATTTTTAAATACACAACTTATAGAATGGTAACCGGATTCAGTAAGGAATTAGTATATACGAAACTCAACGGGTCGCCCCAGTTGGCATCGAAGATCGAGAGTGCCTTTGTCAGGTCTCCTAGTTCAGCGGATACTGTGGGGACCGCTGGGTTCACTACTAGGTGTGTCGCCCAAAGACGAATGCGGAAAGCCTTGAGATCTGTGCCGGCATCAACAACTGCAGCCGACGTCTCGGAATCGACACCCAGATGTAAGCCGGGCTGACCAGTAAAGACCGCGTCGAGAAGGGAGCGTTCCACCAACATGGAGCGATCCATAAAGTTCGCTGAGCCGATCAAACAAAACTCATCATCAATGATTGTAGTCTTCGAATGAACAACCCGCCCGGTTAGATGAAAAAACTTGAAATTTGATGGTGTCGTCAGTTTATCCACAATATCAGTTTTAAGTTGATCTGGATAGCCGGGTGGCGTTCCGGGACTATCCCAAACTCCTCCAGTTAGAAAAATAACTTTGACACCTCGATTGGCAGCTGCAACGATTGCAGGAAACAGCCACGAGACCATCGCTGGGTAATAGAACATCTGGTCTTCTACATAGATATATCGCGTAGCTGATTTAATTGCCGTTATTAACGTGTGTTTGATCTCTTGCAGGCCTTGCCTATATTCTGGTGTTTTCCATCCATATTTCCATTCCTTACTAAGCCCAAAGAGCTTAGTGACTTTAACATTCATCAATGTGCGTGTAATTTGTACACTATTTTGAGTTCCAGTCATTGCAATAGTTGACGTGGGAAGAAGGGGACCAGAGTTTGCAATCGTGGATGGATTGAAACTCTTCTCCGAACCCAAAGCAGTTATGTAAGTTTTTTTCGGAAGCGTCGATGCTTCTTGCCATCGCATGATAAAAGTTTCATGCACTTTTGTTGCGGCAGCCCCACCCAAACGCACTCCAATATCATGC
>JBKCUI010000236.1:0-2860 GCA_046318495.1 Pirellula sp.
CCCATTCCCAATCCCGACTGAGGTAAGCTGATGTATTGCGGTAAGGTGCGTCCTTGCTCGCGGCGTGCATTGGCCACGATGGATCCTAAGCTTGGATACTCGATCGACGGCGAGGGTAGGTATCCGGTTAGGGCATATCGATTCGCCAATCCATGTTCACCAAGGGGACTGGTCATCGAACGGATGATGGTCATCCGATCGGCCCGCTGGGCGCAGCGTTCTAATCCCTCCGAAAAGTGGATCCCTGCAATGGCCGTCGGAATCGAACGAAACGGCCCCCGCACTTCCTGCGGAGCATCCATCTTCGGATCCCACATCTCGAGATGGCTCGGACCACCATCAAGCCACAACAGGATGCATTGCAACTGCGGCTTCGCCTCCATCGCGTGCAGCGAGCCCCCCGGAAGCCCGCCGCCAGCAAACCATGGCAGTGAACCGCCCAATCGAAGAAACGCGCGACGGTAGAGAAACGATGCATGCTGCATGGAAATAGTCGATCGTCTATCGATTCGCCAAAAAGTCGGAACTGCTGAGCATACTCCAAACCCAATCCTGGTACCAAGCTCGTCTCGCATCTCGAGCCGTTGGAATTCGCGGTAGCCAAATCTCAAGCTCGCGTTGGGCAGGTTGCCGACTCAGCGTTCGCATGTAGGCAGCCCGCAAAATCTCTTCATCTGTCGATTCCGCAACCAACATGCGATCGAAAAATGTCTCGCCGGACTCCAGCAATCGATTCACGACGTCTCCATTGAGCCAATGAAGCTGCTCGGCCAAACCCAGTCCCTCGGTTCGGGCTTCGCATGCAGACGGACGCTTGCAACGACCGAGCATGTCGAGCGCGGAATGCGGAACAGCAGGATCCAACTCATGCACAGCGCGCAGCGGCGAAATGCGATCCACGCCGATCGTATCCTCTTGGTTGGTCTTCCCAAGCTTCACCGAATAAGGGACTCCAAGCGCATCATGCACTGCATCCAACAACACCTCAGGCTCCAACCGCCTGGAAATCGCACTCGCAAACAAACTGGGTGGAACCTCTACGGGCACGACATTGCCGCGGCCGATACTTCTCGAATAGACGCGGCTTTCTGCAATGGCAAAGATCAACGGTCGCAAACGGTATCCCGATTTCCGGAAATGATCGACCAGCGCATCCAGCAACTCCGGATTCGAGGGTGGGTTGGTATCCCGAAAGTCATCGACCGGATCCACGATGCCATGTCCGATCATGGTGTGCCAAATGCGATTCACTAGCACTCTCGCGAACACAGGATTGTCCTCCGAGAGCATCCAATCCGCGAACGCCAGGACGTTGCTTCCCGGGGGCGTCAACGCATTGGAGGGCAAATCCCGAACGCCCGGAATGCGAGGCTGCGCAGGTTCTCGCGTGCGTAGGTTGGTCACGTCACCGCGCTCCAACCATCGCACGTGGCGTCCTCGCTCGAATACGGAGAAGACCGACGAGAATCCGTGGTAGTCGTCTTGAGTCCATCGATCCAAAGGATGGTTATGACAATTTGCGCATTGCAAACGCGTTCCCAAAAAGACGCGAGATACCAACTCTGCATGCGATCGCGCATCGCTGGACATCCGCGCGAAATTGGCCGGTCCAATGGCATGAGAGTCTCCTGTAGCCGTCAGCAATTCCCGAGCCACTTCGCGCATTGAACGATCCTCTGCGACCTCGCGCCGAATCCATGCCGCATACGCCTGCATGGCAGGCGCATCGTTGGGAAGCGATCGCAATTCCAACCAACGCGACAAACGCAATGTCCAGACATCCGTGTACGCATCGGTCGATAGCATGCGCTCGATCCACCGCTGCTTGCGGCCCGTTGCATCATCTTTTTCGAATTCATCCATCCATTCGAGCGTCGGCAATCGCCCCGTGAGATCGAGGCTTGCACGCCGAAACCAACTCAAGTCATCGATCACGGGATTCGGGGAGACGCCCAACTCGTGCAATGGTCCGCTCAAACATCGATCGATCCAGTGCTCGGTATCTTCGATGGCGTCAACCGCCTCCAATCGCCCAAACCGTCGCTTCAACGTCACCGTGGCCACGCGACCCATGTAGCGCGCTAGGACTACCTCTCGGCCAGGAGTGTCCAAGGTCGCTACACCCGAATCGCCATTCCATTTCACGGAGCTGGATGGATCCACCAAGAACTGCGCCAAGTGCGTCACATCCCGCTGGGCACCATGACGAAACGTAGCCATGGCTTGCAAGCGAAACGGAGAGGCGGTACCCTCCGCCTGGAGTTCCTCAGCATTCAAAACCAACGACTGCATCTGGGAGGGTTCACCGCGCGGTGCGCCGCTCGCGATCCATTTGAGCAGCGCGCTAGCATCGGGCCCTTCAGGATCGATCACCACATCGCCTCCATGTGCGATCCGGCCAGTTGGCTTTGCGACCAAGAGACTGGACTCGGGATCCGAAAATCGCACTCGCCGTCCCTGAAACTCTTCAATGAGAGCGTAGTGATCGGCCGTCGGATCGCTCCCAAAAAGGGACAGGTGCAAGAACCCGCGCCCACTCGCCGCACCGTGGCAGGCTCCCGAGTTACAGCCGTGCCGGGTGAGAATCGGCAAAATCTCTTCTTCGAAGCAAGAAGCGGATGCGGATATGCTTTTCGCACTTGTCTCGATTGGCGGAATGTCCTCCTGCGCCTTGGACTGCGAACCGATACTCGATGCTGCGATCGAGACCAATCCCAGCACGAACGATTTCCAAGAGCTCTTCGCGAGGATAAACCGCATACGCTTATCCTAGGGTAGACCTGGTTCGTCTTTCACTGCATCGACTTTGGGGGATTGGGCCGTCGGTCCGTACGCCTCTGCCCATTTCTGCAAATACTCC
>JBKCUI010000237.1:0-2970 GCA_046318495.1 Pirellula sp.
CTACGGCAAGCCGGGCGATACCATTCGCTTGGATATTGACCCGAAGTCCCACCCGGCCTGGACCGGCCAGCAGCGCATCATTGATACGGGCGGGCAGATTGCGAAGTTCAATAAGCGCTTCGCCGGCATTGGCGCGCGCAAGTAGGACTGGGTCCTTCATTGCGGATTTTGAAGGCGTCGAGGTCGTCGTTGATCAGCATCTGCCGGGCGATCGCCACGACCCGGCCATAGTTCTTCACGCGGTTTCTTTCCCTGCTCTCGCCCAGCGTGCTACGCTTGATCTCGCCGCTCTCGCCCACCTCCTCCAGCCAAGGGGCCTCGCGAGTTGCACCCGGTTCATCGCCTTGTAGTCGGTGGCTAGCACCTGATAGTCGAACAGCATTAAGTTGCGACCATAGGTCTCGTAGGCCTGCCGCAGGGTGTTGTTGGTCACGGCTGACAGAATTCCAGTGAAGTCGGAGGTGGAATGCAACCACCGCGTCGCCACCTCGTCGCGCGACAGGCAGCGCGTGTTGATGCCAGCGTTGGTCAAGCTTTCGCGGGAGAGACGCCGGTCGATAAGAAGAATTGCTAATCGAGAAAGCTACTCGTGCCTGTGGCTCTCGGTGTATGAATGTAGGTATTCCCCAGTACCAGCAAGAATGGCCTGCTTTATCAAGTCTCTTTGGACTATCAGTTTTCCTTCACGATCAATCTTTCCGAATACAAAATCGTAACCAACTGACCAAGCGCGAGAATTTATCGCTTGAACTATTCGATCTGACAAACTGGACGCAGCAATATCAGCTTGCCTATCGAGGTCGTTTTGGTCAATGTAAGCTTTCAGAGCACCTTGGCTCACGCTCGCTGCAATTCGAACTGCCAACTCGGTGGCTTGGTCTGTTACCCATTTTTCTTCCTCGGACATACTTTGATATGCCTTCTGGATTATGCGCCTGACGCCCTTTACGGCGGCCTGTCCCAAAACATGTGTGGACACTCCACGCGAAAACCGCATGCCATAGCGCCCGGACGTGTTCTTTCCAAGCGCAGCCACAATCCGTTTTCCGCCAACAAGCAATCTAACAAGATCCGACATTGGCAACTTCTGCGTGCATTTTTTTAAAAATTGGTAAATTTTCGAAGTTGCCTTGTCAACCCAAAAAACTGGCTGCTGGTTCCCAATTGGGCTCCGGCTCGACACTGAATCGTTTGAAATAGAGCTGGCTCGGGCAATCTGAACAGCTGGTATAAGTGGATTTTCTGCCTGACTGCGGCATGATGCCGTGAACGGGAGACACCATGACAAGACGACCCCGCCGGAACCATAGCCCGGCCTTCAAAGCGAAGGTGGCGCTTGCCGCCGTGAAGGGCGAGAAGACGCTGGCCGAGCTGGCCGCGCAATTTGATGTCCATGCGAATGTCATCAAGACTTGGCGGGATCAGCTTCTTGAAGGGGCTGCCGGGATTTTCGGCGAAGGCAAGCCGGAAGCGCTGCCACCGGTTGATGTGAAAGAACTCCACGCGAAGATAGGGGAGTTGACGCTCGCGAATGATTTTTTAGCAGGCGCGCTCACCAAGGCGGGATTGCTGAGCGCAAAACGATGATTGACCGTCAGCACGCCCTGCCTCTGGCGAAACAGGCCAAGGCGCTGGGCATCAGCCGGGGGACGCTCTACTACGCCGCCCGGTTCTGGCTGCCGATCTGGCGTTGATGCGCCGGATAGACGCATTGCATCTGGAATACCCTTTCGCGGATAGTCGGATGATGCAGGGCCTGCTGAAACAGGAAGGCTTTTCAGTCGGGTGTCTGCATGTGGCCACGCTGATGAAGCGGATGGGCATCGCGGCGATCTACCGCCGTCCGAACACCTCGAAACCGGAACCGGGCCACAAAATCTACCCGTATCTGCTGAGAAACGTGCCGATCTTGCGCCCCAACCAGGTCTGGGCAATGGACATCACCTATATCCCCATGGCGCGCGGCTTCGCCTATCTTGCCGCCGTCATTGATTGGTTCAGCCGGAAGGTCCTAGCCTGGAAGCTCTCGATCACGCTCGACACAGGCTTTTGCATTGAAGCTGTCGAGGAGGCGTTGGCCAAATACGGCAAGCCCGAGGTCTTCAACACGGATCAGGGGTCGCAATTCACGAGCCTGGCCTTCACGGGGCTGGTGAAAAGTCACGAGATCGCGATCAGCATGGATGGCAAAGGGGCGTGGCGGGACAATGTGTTCGTCGAAAGGCTCTGGCGGAGCATCAAATACGAGGAGGTTTACCTGCGGGCCTATGCCAGCGTTCCCGAGGCGCGGGCTTCGCTCAGCCGATACATCGACGGCTTCTACAATACCCGTCGGCCCCATTCGAGCCTTGACCGGCAGACGCCGGACGAGGCCTATTCTAACGCGCTGCCATCAATCCCGATGGCGGCCTAACCAAGGCAGGAAGCCACTTGGGAAACGCTCAGGGACTGTTCAAATAAACCGAGCCAGCTCTTAGCCGTCCAACTCATAGTCGTTCAACAAGACCGGCCTGTATCATTGTTTGTTCGCATGAACCATAGAATGAAATGATTCCACTTGGCCTGACTATAATCTAGCCGCGAAGACGTCACCCAAATTTCATACTTCGGTCATCACTTAGTCGCGCCCATCGGTCTACTGGCAAATGATATCGAGTAGAGGATGACATGGCCGATCTCCCTATTGATCCTTTGTCTAAGGTATGGAACCCCGATGATCGCATCGGCGACATGCTCAAGGGAAAGCGCGGGCTGATCGTTGGGGTTGCCAATGACAGTTCAATCGCCTTCGGCTGCGCGGCCAAGTTGCGCGCCTTCGGTGCCGAACTCGCGGTAACATGGCTGAATGAAAAGGCGGAGCGTTTTGTCCGCCCGCTCGCGGAGCAATTGCAATCCTCCATCATGATGCCACTCGATGTCGAAGAACCGGGTGCGCTTGAGGCGGTTTTCGCGCGCATCGAAGATCAATGG
>JBKCUI010000238.1:0-7519 GCA_046318495.1 Pirellula sp.
GCCGCACCCAAAGAAGAAGTGAGCGTGCTGTTTTGGTTGCTCAAGGTGTCCGGCTGGATCGGTGCCTTCATCCTGTTGCTGAGCATCTACTTCGGTTCGGTCGTGGTCCGATCGTTCTTGGAGCTGCGATACCCAGTGGCAGCACCACCCGACACCGTCACCGCTGTCGAAACGCTGATCCAAGAAAAGAACCCTCGCGAGATCGTCAAACTGCTCCAAGACGAAGACTCGTTCTATGGCAAGATCCTCCTCGAAGGGATCTCCGATTTGCGCTACGGTCTCGATGAAGCCCGCGATCGCTTGGAACGCAAGGCCGATGCTCTCACTGGCGATATGGAACGGAGCATCAGCATCCTGGCCGTTCTCGGAACTCTCGGTCCGATGATCGGGTTGCTCGGTACACTCAAGGGGATGATCTCTAGCTTTGGCGCGATCGCCATGTCGGGGGTCGCCCTCGATCCCCAGAAAGTCGCCGAAGGGATCTCCGAAGCGTTGGTGTTGACGTTCGAAGGGGTTGGTTTGTCGGTACCCGCGATCTACTTCTTCTCGTTCTTCCGCAACCGCATCGCCAAGATTCGCTCCGAAGTCACCATGGTGGCCGACGATCACCTTCGACAAATCGCTCGCTTGCTCAAGGGCAAGACGGTCACGGGTGAAGACGTACCGCCCAGCCAATGATCGTGGTGATGCATTCGCGACTTCAACGGCAAACCGTTGTCGTTCCGAACGCTCCTCCGCCGAACGCGATGACATTCTTTAGGATCGTGTGAGAACCATTCCATGTCCGGATCAATGACCGATACCAGCCGCTGCGAACCAAACTTGGTTCCCATCTTGGACATGGTGTTTCAATTGATCACGTTCTTCATGCTCGTGGTGAATTTCAAAGCCACCGAAGTCGACCGCGAACTGACATTGCCAGTGATCGGTTCGGCTAGACCCGTGGAAGAAGAAACCAACAGCGAGTTGCTCGTTCTAAACATCCGACCCGATGGTCGGGTATTCGCCCGGGGCGAACCGCACGATAACATCGCCGGTTTCATCGGGGTCGAAGCCCGCGTCATCGCCGCCGATAAGAAAATCCAACCCGGAGCGTCGTTGCCTGTGCGCGTGGTCATCCGCGGCGACCGCAATCTGTCCGTGAAGCAGCTTTTGGATGTCACCGATGTTTGCCGAGCCAATGGCTTCGACAAATTCGATTTTCTGGTGACCCGTTCCGGCAACAGCGGAAAGGCCCAACCATGAGACGTTCCTACCGAAAGCGACGCCGCGGCGGCAGCGACAACTCTGAAGTTGAACTCAACATGGCGGCCATGCTCGACATGGCTTTCCAGTTGCTCGCGTTCTTTATCTTGACGTTCCGTCCCGCCGACGTCGAAACCCAGATCTCGATGTTGATGCCGGTCAAGAAACCGCTGGTCGAAGGTGCAGGCCAATCGAATGCACCCAAGGAAATGAGCATCACCGACAGCCTCGGCTTTCCCCTCGAGATCACGATCTCCGCCAACGACACGGGGGCATACAGCGACATCCGGCTCGGCGGCAAAGTCATCTCCGGTGCCGATCCCGAAGTCATGCTCGCTCAGTTGCAAACCCAGCTCAAGGAGACGTTGGCCGTTCCTGGCTTTGAAGGCGTCGATTTGAGTGTCGATACCCAACTCAAGTACGAGTGGTTGATCAAAGCCGTCGACATCATCACCTCACAGAAGCTACCCTCGGGTGAACCGGTGACCCGACTCAGCATCTCACGGCGGGCAGGATCATGACCGAAATCACCTCGAGGCGTCGTCGCCCTTCGACTCCGACCCCGAGCCCATCTGTATCGCTGCCTCGCATCGCTAGGTTAGGTTATCTACTGCTGCTGGTCGCCTTTGTGATCGCCCTGCCCCGCCTCATGCGTTGGTCCTCGCCGCAGCCATGGCAGTCCACCGAGCAACTCAGCGGTAGCCGCTTGAATGCCGAGGAGGTCACCGAAAGCGAATCCGAGCCCTCATCAAACCCAGCCCCTAGCGTCGTTCCGGCGACCGAGGATACGCCCCAAACATCCGCCGCCAGCTATCCAGCCGATCTGCGAGAATCCCTCGAACTGATGGTCGACAAATCGCTGGAGTTCAAGCCCCGCGAAATGCAAGCCTATTGGGGGCTAATCCGACATGTTGAGTCGCAAGATGTGGATGTGTTGAAGTCTGATGCGATTTCGGAACCGAAGATCGCGGACTTCTTTTTGCACCCTTCGCAACATCGCGGTGAACTCTCCGTGCATGAGATGACCATCCGTCGAGTGCTTCCTTATGAAAGCGAAGTCACCCTGCCTGATTCTCAAGAAGAAACCAGCGACGCGGCCGCCCAGCCTACCAAACAGCGGTTGTACGAGATTTGGGGCAGCCACGAGCGCGCGGCAAATTGGCTGTATGTGCTGATCACTCCCGAATTGCCCGAGGGCTGGACCGCAGAGAGTTGCATCGGTCGAAAAGCCCAGTTCGTCGGTTACTTTCTCAAACTCCAAGGCTACTTTCCGGCCGCAGCCAAGTCCAACGACCGCGCTAATCTAGCGCCTTTGTTTATCGGTCGCATCGCGATGTTGAGCACGGCCCGTTCCGATGTTCAGCCAAGCTTGCGTTTGGCCGATGGCTCGCAGTGGCTGATCGGGATCGCCATCGTAGCGGCCATGGGATGGTTCGCGTGGCGTGTGTTCTCCAGGATTCGGCCAGCGGCATCCAAATCTGCGGATCCCAAACCCGATATCGACTGGCTGATGGAACCGTCGACCAGCGCAAGCCCATCCGAGCCTTCGTCGAGAGCCGATGATGTTCCGGCTCAGGCGAATACGGCACGACCGTAATCGTTCTGTGCCATTGCACCCCGAATGCAACATGGGCGCAGCCAGTGGTTGCGTCGAACCGATTGCGACTACGTACGGCAACCAATCGTGACCTCAACCAACGATGGCTATCGCTTTCGACATTGCGTTGGGCCTGAGGCGGTTGGCCTCACCCCCGCGCAGTACTTGCACTTGGCATTTGGCCATTCGTCTCGCGAACAGTGGCAACAGAGGATCGATGCGGGAGAGATTTGGCTCTCGGGACTTCAACTCCGGGGCGACGAGTCTCTTCGCCCCGGCCAGCAACTCGATTGGCTGCGACCAGGATGGATCGAGCCCGAGGTACCGTTGGATTGGAGCGAGGTTTACCGCGACGAACACTTGCTCGCCGTGACCAAGCCGAGCGGACTGCCGACTCTCCCTGGTGGTGGCTTCTACCGTCACACCTTGCTCGAATACGTCCGAGTCCGCGATCCGGGCGCGACCCCATTGCATCGCTTGGGACGGGGAACCTCCGGCCTCGTTCTTTTCTCGCTCAACGCGTCGACCCGCGCGACCATGTCGCAACGCTGGCATGCGGTTCGGAAAGAGTATCGAGCGCTCGCGCAGGGCGTCGCGGATTTTGAAACGCTAGGCATTCGAACTCCGATTGGCCACGTACCGCACCCGCGTTTAGGATCGATGCATGCTGCGTGTGTGCATGGCAAGCCTTCGCGCAGCCTCGCCACCGTTTTGGAACGCTATCGAGACTCGACGTTGTTCGGTGTCGAAATCATGACGGGCCGCCCCCATCAAATCCGCATCCACCTCGCATCGATCGGGCATCCGTTGGTTGGAGATCCTGTCTATGCACAGGGAGGAGGAATTCTGTCCGACGAACCTGGCCTGCCGGGAGATCTGGGCTATTGGCTTCATGCGCACCGCTTGCGGTTCATCCACCCATGCACGCTGCTCGATGTAACCTTGGAGTCCGAGCCACCCTCGCAACTGCGGACTTCACACGAGCGAGTAGCCTAGTTGCTAAACCATTTCGGCGATCGGATTTCACTGGATGTCGGAGGTCATCAGAAGCTCGCGTTGAGTCGCAATCCATAGACGAAAGCGTTGTCTGCGATAGCTTGTGCGCCCGGCTTGATCCACTGCACATCAGGGCTGATATGCACACACTTGGTGATTTGGAAATTGTAGAAGGCTTCGATTCCCGTTCCATCGTTGGGTGCCAGGAGCGCTTGTGGTATCGGGCCGAACTCATCGCTGGCGCCCACGTAGTACCAGCCGAGTCCAAAGCGATCGCGGTGATCGGGCCGAAGCGGGC
Organism: Pirellula sp.; assembly: GCA_046318495.1. GTDB lineage: Bacteria > Planctomycetota > Planctomycetia > Pirellulales > Pirellulaceae > JBKCUI01. The sequence goes on from JBKCUI010000238.1 coordinate 4,137, forward strand.
TGAAACCTCCCACGCCGAGGCTTAGAAAGTAGTTCAAGGGTGTCGGATTGCCGTCGCTGATCGACGCTCGGCCAAAGAGCCCCCAACCATGACCGGGCTTATCGGCGCGTTCAACGAGGTATTGGTCAAAGCCGTAGTACAGCGTGTAGGAATCGGGTTTGGTCTTGAGCGAACTCAACCCCCCAGAGAAATCGCCGGGGACATAGGTTTGGAACCGCAGATCGACCAGATCGGTGTGCTTCCAGATGCCGCCGACATGCTGCTCGCCTTTGCGTTGGAAGAACTCGGTTCGGAGCTTTAACTCCGTCCCGACAATGACGCCGTCGGCGAACAAATCGCCGAACTCAAAGAAGTCCTGTGTTCGGTTCTTTGGATCGTAGACATACAAACCAACACCGCCCCATTCTTGACGAACCATCGTGCCTGCCGTGAAGGAGGTATATGGCATCGCAAGCAAAAATGCTGGGTTGGCGATAAATGCTTGATTGACGAACTGACTGGTTCCGTCACCGCCCGCGAACATGTTTTGATCGGCACCGCCGAGGACGTCCTTCTTGCCCGCATAGACGACGACCGATTCGGAAAGGGGTTGCGTGAGCAAGAAATTGGTCATGTACGGAACCCCAGGGTCGTCGGGGGAAGTGGGCAATAAAGCAGGAAAGACTGCCGGAGTTAACGACCCGGTGCGAAGCGATACGTTTCCATAGTCCCCATACCAATGCTCCGCTCGGATGAGCAGCGAGCCTTTGGAAGGACCGCCGAACTTTTCTAAGTTGAACATGAAATCATATTCGCCGCGCCCGGTGTACAAGAACACATCTCCAGGCCCCAAGATGTTTCCGAGGGGTGGCGAAAGCGGTCCCCGGATGCCCCCATCGACCCCAAATCCAAAATGGGTGGATCGACCTTGGAACCGAAACGCGGGAGGCTCTTTAGAAGGCCGCATCCCTTGTGAGGCAGTCTCGCTGGAGGATGCTTGCAAGGGTTCAGCATCCCCTTCGCCGATCAAATCCGACAACCCGTGGTCGCCCGTCGCTTCCCCTTCGGCCGCATCACTGACCCAAGGTATTTCATCGTCAGTGATGACATCCTGAGCTCGGCTAGAGACGCAACTCAGTCCCAGGATTGCCGTGGCTAAGCATCCTAGTGTCCACTGGCAACGCAAAGGGAAGATCCGTATCGCAGTGTTCCCGAGCATGTCATTCTCCCCCTGACTTTGGTTCGTTGCGCGAGTCGGCGTCCATGCCTTAATGTCAGTTCCGACGGAATGCGCTACAGTCATTACTTTCGACAAGATCGGCACCACCGTCCGCGGAATGCTTCGGTTCGTTGGCGCATTTTTTTCTATCACTCTGGTGGTGACGATTGATGAGGCTTTGCTGAGGGCTCACTCTGCCAAGACTAGCGAGTCTAGGCAGACTGTGCTGAGAAATCTAAGAATGCCAAGGATGCCGAAGAAAGCGACCGATACCTACCGAGGTGAATCGATTGTACGGTTCGCGAGGGGTTTTCTTGCCAACGGTTGCAGCTTGGAGGGCGGTCCGATGAAGTTTTCGTGGCGTTGGATGGCGTGCATGTTGGTCGCTTCAGCGATTCCGAGCAATGCATTTGGTCAGTCTTTCGGCACTGAGTTGCACAACACACTGATGCCGGGTTCGGGGGCGATGGGGGGCACCAGCATTGCACAGCCCTTGGAAAACTTGAGCGCGTTGAATGGAAATCCGGCCGCTCTCACCCAGTTTCGAGGGACGCAAGTCTACTTCGGAGGGGGCTGGGTCGAGCCGACCATGAACTTGACCCAGACCAGCAACCTACCTGTTGTAGGCGCAAATCCATTGATCCAGCCGTTCTCGGCCAAATCGTCAGCTCCGGGTACGCCACTTGCGAATTTTGGGATCACGCAAGACCTGAGCGAGTTGTTCGGTGTCGATGTCGTGTTGGGTGCAGGCATGGTGACGACTGCTGGAGCTGCTGCCGATTACCGGCAGGTTCCGCAGAGCAATGGAACGAACACATCGCTGCTATTGCTGAATGCTCCAGTTTCGTTGGGCGTGAACTTGACGGAGCGGCTGAGTGTTGGCGCGACGACATCGCTCGGCATCGCCTACTTTGATGGACCGTTTGTCGGAATCGGTGGGATGACGCCCGACTATGCACTTCGAGGCACGCTTGGGGTCGATTACAAGCTGACCGAGAACACGACCGTCGGTGGATACTACCAAACCAAACAGAATTTCACCTTCAACAACGCGATTTCCCTGGACGTTTTGAACTTTTCCCAGAACGTCGATGTGAAGATGTCGCTCCCTGAGAACTTGGGATTCGGCATCGCAAACACTTCGCTGATGGACGGGCAACTGTTGCTAGCGATGGACGTTTTGTACAAGATGTGGGGCGACGCTGCGATGTACAGCGCGGTGTATGACAATCAAGTTGTTTTCCAATTTGGGACGCAATTGACGACCGGACGTTACAAGTGGCGCGCGGGATATGTCTGGGCTGAGAACCCTTTGTCCGCTAACCCAGGCATCAACTTTGGTGGCATCGTCCAGCCGGGAGGATTGCCGATTGCGTACTACTCCCAATCGTTGCTTGCCGTGACATGCCAGAACCGGCTGTCGATGGGGGTCGGGGTGACGGACGTGTTGCCGGGAATTGATCTGGACTTGATGGGTGGTGGCATGTTCTTTGATTCCGAGCAATTGGGACCGTTCACCAACTCCTCACTGGAGAGCTATTGGCTAGGTATGGGTCTCACTTGGCGATTCCGCCGCGGCTCCAGCGACCGCGTCACCGCTCCTGACACCTTCACCGGCCGCAATGCTAGCACGATGTAGTTCCCACCAAACAAAAGAGCCGAGCCTTGCTCGGCTCTTTTTTCCTCCCCTCTCGCCCAGTGCCGGGCACCGGTTGTTTGGTTCTCCTCGTTCAGTGCCTGGCACCAGTTGTTCCAGTTGTTTGGTTTGTTCTAGGTCCTGTGCTTGGTAGAATGCCAAGACAGGAGATCTGCCATGCCTAGACCATTGCGATGCGAACTCTTTAGGCCCAACGAAATCTCGATCCTGCACGTCGTCCAGCGGTGCGTACGCCGTGCCTACCTCTCGGGCGTCGATGAAGTCTCCGGAAAAGACTACTCCTACCGCAAAGAATGGATCCGCCAACGCATCGAAAAACTCGCTTCCGTCTTCGGAATCGATGTCCTGGCCTACTCCATCCTGTCCAACCACCTCCACATCGTCCTCAGAAACCGGCCCGATGTCGTAGAAACCTGGTCCGATCGCCAAGTCGCCATCCGCTGGCTCCAGATTTTCCCAGGAAAACGCACCGAAGAGCAACTCGGAGATCCCACCACCAACGATGTCGATTCCTTGCTCAACGACGGT
>JBKCUI010000239.1:0-19363 GCA_046318495.1 Pirellula sp.
GCGCTGGCCGCCATGCTGCTGCTCGGGACGTGGGCGACCGTGATCGTTCCCTATGAGTTCAACGGCAGCATCGTTCGGTCCATCGATGAAGCCCTGATCCAACTTGGGATCTTGATCGGTTGCTTGGCTGCATGTTGGCTCGGCGTGTTCGCCTACCAAGGCGATCGCATGCACCAACGCATTCGATTCCTCGCCGACCGCGGTGTCTCCCCCACGCGTGTTTGGTGGACGCGGCACTGGATCCCCGTAGTGATCATCCTGGTGGCAGGTCTGCTGCGCTTTGCCTTGCGTCCCGGACAGGCTTGGGGTGTCGCTGCGCTGCCGTCGGTGGTCGCCTACGACTTTTTCCGATTCCTCGGTATCGCCTTTGGTATCTATGGCGTTTCGCAGTGGGCCTCGCATTGGCTGCGCAGCCCGATCATCGCCGCCGTCGTGGTGCCGCTGGTGACGCTGATGGTGGCGGTGTTTGCCATCTTCGCGTTGGAGCTGTTCGAGGCCCCCGCATGGCTCCTAGGCGTTTCGGTGTTGGTGTTGTTCTTTGCGACGTGGTTTCAAGCTAAGGCGTGGATGGATGGTTCGTGGAATTGGAAGTACTACGCCAAGCATGCTAGTTTCCTCGCGATCGCGTTGGTGCTGCCCCTCATTCCAGGCCTCTTGCGGATTGCCACCATGCCCAGCATCGATGGCAACCTCAAGCAAACCTTGACCAAACTCTCCACGGAAACCACCGTTCCGGGTGCCGAACTGCCGATGGCACGCAGCACAGGGAAGGACTTGCCGTTGCATCCGCGCGATTTCTATGTCGCGTCGCCGCTCCGATCCGTTGGACTGGCCTATGCGGCGAATGAAGAACTGCGAGCGTCGATGTCGGGAACAATTGCCGAGGGCTCGCCTGCATCGTTTGGGGTATCGGACATGCGTTCTAGCCAGGAGTCGCTGCTGGGTCGGTTGGAGTCGACGCGGCAAGCCCTCAGCGACACGCGTTCTCAGGAAGAACTCGAAACCGCAAAAACCGAGTACCGCCAACTGATGTCCTTCTTGATCGATTGGGTGGTTTGGAAGCGTATGGGGTTGGATCTCCGCTCTCAGAATCAATCCGAAACGATCGAGATCGCGATCCTAGGCGAATGCCTTCATCCGGTGCGTCGGCAAGTTATGGGAGAGGAACTCTTTCAGCGGGCGGCGAAGCTGCTCACGGACAGTGCGACGCGCGACGCGTATCGACAGCGCGCTTTGGCTCTCGCCTGGGTGGCCTCTGTCGATGCCAATCGCACACTCGCGACCATCCCGGCCGAAAGATATCAATTCAAAAAGGGTATTCCCTACTTTTCTTCCTTCTACATGCGCAGTTCCAATCCTATGTCAGCGATATCCATGGCACAGTCGCGAGCCATGGCAGACCTCATGGCGACCCTGTATTGGGAATTGCTCCGCTGCGAACCCGGTGAAGCAGACAACAAACGGCAAGAGATCGCGAAGTGGTTGGGAAACTACGGGCTGCCATCGGATGTCTACGACTCGGTCATCTACCTCGATCGCCACGGATGGGCCATGACACCCAATTGGCGAGGAGAATGGGAACGCCAAACCAAACGCTTGCCGACCGTTTTGCCCGAGCCTAGCGATGCTTCGGTTGCATCCCCCAGCGCCTCCGCTTCAACTTCGGAAGGAAACACGCCATGAGCTATGCCAATGCTCCTCAAAAGACGCTTCCAGGGATCCGTGCATGGACATGGATCACTCTGCTGTTGCTCGCCGTTGTTGCATTCCTTGGAATTCGGTTCGTGTGGAATGAGTGGTCTGCACACCGCGAGCTGCACTCGCTCCGCGTTCAAGCAGTCGCTGACGGGAAACCCGAATTCGCAGCCATGAACGATTTGCATGGCTGGTTGGCCAAGAACGCTTCGCGGCAACAAGGACAGACCTGGCTCGATCTAAACCTGGAGCTGAGCAGCCCGTACATCGTCTCGCAGGTTGGCAACCTGCTCCTGCGGCCATCGGACGAATCGCAAGACATCGAATTGCGGGTGAACTGGGAGCGGACGTCTCCGTCTGTACCCATGATTGCTTGGCGCTGGAAGCCTGAGTTGCTCAAGGATTTCGTTCAAGAGCAACAGCCGCTACTGAACCGCTTGCATGCCTTCGTGAGCATTCCTGGGTTGGTCGATCAGCCGGTTCAATCCGATGGAGCTCGAACGCTGTTGCCGGACATCGTCCATGCGGCGACGGTTCAATTGTTGTACTTGGAATGCGAACAAGCCATCGTTGATCGCGATTCAGAAAAGGTCATGCAATGCCTGGATGCGATGAAGCGGTTGCGGGCCAAGTTCGCGTATCCGATCTACGCGTTGGTCGCGCACGGATGTCTGCAGGAAGTTTGGAGGTTTGCGGCCATTCACGATGCGCTCGACGCAGAACAATTGGATGCGCCGATGCGACAACAGTTATTGGGTTCGTTGCTAGGCGAACCCAATCTCGTCGTGGAGGCGGAGCGCACCAGTCAGGTCACGGCGTTGTTTGCACGACTGGATGAGGAACGCAAAGTCGAAGAAGGGCAGGAGCGATGGAAAGAGAGCATGTTGCCCAGCGCGCGGTTGGACCATTGGCCGTATTCAACGTCGTCGACTGCCTCGCAATCCGATAACGCGAACATGAGCTGGGCGTTGGATGCCTTGATGGCCTGGGAACACTACCGCGATGCGACTGTGGTCCGATTGGGGATCATGGTCTATCTCGATCGGAATCAGAAACTGCCAGAGAGTTTGGCCGATTTGTCAAGCGTTGGAGTCGGACCGGTGGACTGGAGGGTCGAGTTCATGAAGTCACGCAGTTCTTTGCAGCCTTTCGCCGCGGAATTCAAGTGGGAGCGCGAAGGCGAGCGGCGGGGCGCGTTGTGGTTGAAGCGAATCCAAAGCACCTTGGCGATGCCGCCGGAGATTCCGTTGCCGGAACGGATCGAGTTCCGGCAACCGGCGCAAGGAGATGCGTTGCCCGGAGCGTGATGAAGCGATACCGATCCGATGCGACAAACCAATTGTTAAACCGATCGCAGCAATCCTAGCGGTATGGCAGTAAGGCCTCTGGTTGAGCGTTGATCCTTTGGTGGACGTTGCGATGCGCTAGCGACGCTTTCCCTCGCCACACCGGACGGCTTGCGCCGTTCCGCTACTATGGATCGCCTTCGGCGACGATTCAAACATAGTAACCGAATCAATCCTAGCGGCTGGCCGTAAGGCCTCCGGTCGAACCGCGACGATGTCTCTACGGTTCCCATCGCACCATCCCGTTCCCGCGCGAACCCCCCTTACGCAAACTCCGCGCACAGCATCCGAACAGACACACTGCTCTCCCGGTGACTTACCAACTTCACATCCAACGCAACCTCTCGGAAAAGCTGTGCGGCCCTTCGTATCGCATCCAAAATCCAAACGCGTTCATTGCCGAACACTCCACCTCCAATGAACGTCAAGAACACTTGCCGGTTCCCCGTTTTAGAGGCGTTGATAACGGCCGCAGCCAACGTTGCTTCGTAGGATGCTTCCAAGATCAGCCGAGCGAACCGCTCCCATGCGGCCGCGGACAAGCCGCTGTAGGAGACCGGCATTGCGGAGCAGTAGGCTTGCGTGACGCAGTGCGAGCACCCTTCGAGAGTGACTTGCGTATCCCACTGCAATCCGATTTGCAGTTTGCTGCGCAGCGCATCCTGTTCCGCTTCCGACATGGCGGCTAGTTTGCGATCGACCGTCGCCAGTCCTTCCGCGGACGGAAGAGCGTATCCATTTCGCATACGCCAGAGTCCCCCATCGCGGTTGCCGAGGGCCTCGCCAATGTCAGACAAGCAATCGATCTGATTGTCCTGCGTTTGACCTCGTTGCGATCCCAATTCAACGAAGTAGTTCCGCACCAGCGTGCCGGCAGCGCAGGCCATCGCGCATGCAGGTCCTTGTGTGGGATCGGATTCATAGTCGGTGATCCCTTGTTCAGGGGTGGCTCGGGGGCTGATCATTTCCAGAAGATTGAACTGAGAAGCGACTTGAAAAAAGGCACCGGCATGCTTGGGGTCGGCATGCAGTGCCTTGGCATCGCCGATCACTTCCTGGAGAGAGATCTTGCGTAGGCGGCTGTTGGGAATGGCTTGGACACGATTCCGCAACGTCGCGAGGGAAGCGACTTCCAAGTGCCCGCAGGTCCAAGCGTTCTTTGAGCGGGTTGCGGTTAGGGTATTGCCGTGGAGTTCGAGTTCCTGGTGGACCTGTTCTCGGTTGGTTTCGGGGAATCCGAACAACTGGGTGAACCAATCGCCGCTGCGGCGAGTCGAGGGGCGTGAAACCGCTTCGGGTTTGAGGTGTGGCGTGGCGGCGATGGGTCGCTCGGGCCAGTTCCACACGAACCGGCGTTGGTTATCGCATTCGGGAGCATCGCGATGGCCGCGTTGTTTGTCGGCTTGACGCAATTGTGCGAGGAGAGACAAGACATCATCGGGGGAGGCGAATCCATGGCGCAAGAGCCAGCATGCGATAACGGTACCCGTGCGGCCGATACCGCCGAAGCAGTGGACGTAGACGGGGATGTTTTGGTGGAGAGACAGGTCGATCGCATCGAGGATGGATCGCATCCGTTCGGAGGAAGGGGTTTTGTTGTCTTGGATGGGGAATCGCAAGTGGGCCACGGGTTGTTGGTGGTTGGTGGCCAGTTCGCGGATCTTGGGTTCGTAGGGAGAGAAGGGTTGTCCCTGTGGATTGCGTTCGTCTTCTTCCATCAGGTTGATGAAGGTGCGGATCCCGGCGTTCCAGAGGCTGGAGATACGCACTTCGTGTTGGGCGGGGTCGGTGCTACCGGGATAAACACCTGCGAGGAGCGCATGATCGAGCACCCAATAGCATCGATCATGAGGCGTGCGCGCCGTCGGCAGTTTGAAGTCCGTCATCATGCATCCTCTCGCGAATCTGTCCCTGTTCATTCGTCCCCATGGTTATACATTCCCTGAGGTGGCCCACGTTTCACGTACACGAAAACACTTGGAATGGACAACTGGTTCAGCACTTTCCAAGAGAGCCGCGATGGCAAGAAGAATCAGCCAGCGATCGACAAACCAAGGAGACGCTCTTTCACGGACGAGTTTAAGCGCGACGCCGTGCAGAGGATAATCGATGGGCGCTCCGCGGCGTCCGTTGCCAAGAATCTCGATATCGGCAACACCCATGGGATCGTTCGAGCAGGCAAGCTTGCGGACGGGGCGATTGAAGACCGAACTCTTGCGGAACTTTTGGCGTTGCGCCGTTTAGTCCCTTCGAATGTCAGTTCGAGATGGACCATTTTCTTCGTACTCGTAGTCGTACTCCGCGCCAGCAGTACACGCACTCGTACTTGAGGAGACCGCGAGGAGTGGCGGGACCCTTGCTTGCGCCGCGGGCTGGTATTGGGCGGGAAAGCCGTCGTGCACGAGTAGGAAATCGCGGGAATCCGGTTGGGCCAACCCCGGTCCTGGGAATGCGGCGAAGACTATAATGAATCGGCCGACTGCGGTCCCGGGGACAAGAAAGGCCTAGTCATGACAGACTCTCAATGCAACGCTCTCGAGTCCATCGTTCTGAGTCTTCGGAGTGCCAAAAGCATTCTCTTCATCACAGGTGCCGGGATCTCCGCCGAGTCAGGGATCCCGACCTATCGCGGCATCGGCGGCTTGTACAACGCCGATTCCACCGAAGATGGCATCGCGATCGAAGAAGCGCTCTCGGCAACCATGTTGGCGAAGAACCCTGCGTTAACTTGGAAGTACTTGGCACAAATCGGTTTGGCTGTCCAATCCGCTCGCCACAATCGTGCGCATGAAATCATCGCGAAACTCGAATCGCGTTTCCCTCGCATCTGGACCTTGACCCAGAATGTGGACGGCTTTCACCGCTCCGCCGGATCCAAAAACGTCATCGAAGCGCACGGCAATATGCATTCCTGGTCGTGCACCCGATGCGAGTACTCCGAATCCTTGGATACCTTCGAGTCGCTCTCGATCCCCCCAAGATGTCCTCGTTGCGGAGCATTGGTCAGGCCGGATGTCGTGCTGTTCGGAGAACTCATCTGCGGCCCAGGGATCGATCGGTTGGAAACCGAACTCGAGAAAGGTTTTGATGTCGTCTTCAGCATCGGGACGACTTGTGTGTTTCCTTATATCCAAGCACCCATTCACGCTGCCAACAGGGCCGGTAACGTGACCGTCGAAATCAACCCGTGCGAGACGGAAGTCTCGTACTTGGTGGACTATCGCTTGACCATGCCAGCCGGGGAAGCGCTGCAGGCGATATGGAACCGACTCGAGGGTGATCAAGTAGACGCGATCGACGGCATGTGATGTTGCGGCATCGTCGCGCGGGATGAGCCGAATCGTGTTAGCGCCGGTTGATGGGGTGCGTCGATGGCGATTGGCGCGCTGAGCGCAGTGGAAGGATGACGCGCGTGGTCACTGCGATCGATCAACTAAGGCGAACTGCCGGGGAGGAAATCGATCAGGAGTTGGCTGACCATCTTCTGCCGACTATCCGTCGCGGCGGATGAATCGCAGGTGCGATGGCAATCATGGCAACGCCCATTGGAACGTACGAGCAGGCAAGGTTTCGCAAGGGGCAATTGGAGACAGAACCCTTGCGCACCTTATGACGTTGCGCCGTTTAGTCCCTTCAAATATCAGTTCGATATTGCCCAAGGGTTTTTCGTACTCGTGCTCCGCGCGAGCAGTGCTCGTACTCAAAAAGACCGCGAGGAGTCGCGGGACCCTTGCTTGCGCCGCGGGCTGGTAAATGGGCGGGAAAACTGTCGAGTACGAGCTCGAAATGAGCGAGCAGGAGTGCTAGTCGCGAGGCGGCGGGCTAGCGATAGCAATAGATCGCATCCGAGGAGCGGATCAACAACGCATTGCCAGCCACCGCAGGCGTTGCCCAATAGACTTCATCTTTGCTACCGGTTGGCACTTCGACGGCGTCAAATTCCGAACTTGCGGTGACGACGATCAGATTGCCAGATTCATTGACGAGGTAGATCTTGTTGCCAACAGCGATGGGGCAGCCGGCCACCAACGTTCCTCCCGGCATGCGTTTGCGATAGAGCTCCTTGCCGGTTTTCTTGTCGTAGCACGTGGCTGTGTTGCCAAAGAAATAGAGATAGTCGCCGACGACGATTGGAGATGGCATTCCAGCGCCGCTTTTCAACCCCGACCAGCGTATCGCTTCGCTGGAGGTCGTTCCTTTGGGGAGCGATAGATCGCCGTGATGTCCGGAAGCAATCGCTGCCAACGGAGCTTGGCTTCCAGGACTGGCGGTTCCAAAGTACACCGTGTCGGCATCGGCAACGACCGAGCACGAGAACGAGGTATCGAGGTTTCCGTATCTCCATCGCTCGGAGCCAGTCGCCAAGTCCAGCGCGATGACCGAGCCTTGACCGGCGGTGACGACTTCGGTGACTCCGCGATTGTTCCAAAGGATCGGGGTGCTCCACGACGAACCTTTGTTGCGATCGGATTGCCACTTGAGCGATCCATCTTGCGTATGGAGGCACAGCAAGCTCGCCGATTCTTCGTTGTACATCTGCACCAGCAGCGAGTCGCCGCTGAGCACGGGAGATGAACCGGTCCCAAAGTCGTTATTGATCTTTTGGGTCGGGAGCGATTTGGTCCATTTTTGTGTCCCTTGCATATCGTAAGCAGCTGCGATGCCAGCCGCCCCGAACAGCACGTACACCGTGTCGCTCGATGCGGCAGGGGTCTCTGTGGCGAAGGTGTTCGATGCGTGTTTGCCGAATGCGGGAATGCCTTCGGCGACGGTTTGTTCCCACAGAATGTTTCCGGAGTCGAGCGCCAAGCAGATCAGCTTCCACTGCATGATGTCTTTTGGCTTGGCAGCTTTGCCCATCGTGCTCGGATCGATGACGCCTCCCATCATGCCCTTCGGCTTGTCGAACCCTTTTTTGGCCGAGACGGCAGTGGTGACGAAAACACGGTCGCCGACGACGATGGGTTGCGACCAACCGCTACCGGGCAAAGGGGTTCGCCATGCAGGTTTGGGGGCCGAATCCCAGGCCGTGGGCAAGGACGCATTGGGAGCGACGCTCAATGCGGTACCACCTCGAAATTGGCTCCAGTCGTCGGCCATCAGCGAAGGACTCAAACTGCAGACGGCAGCAAGGCTCCATGCGAACCGGCCGAACATCGCCTTACGGATTGGGAAAGAACGGGAATCGAGCATGGCATTGCCTTTGGGGTCGAAGGGACGGACGGGGATCTCACAGAAGGCAAGCGTATGCCTGACCACATTAGTTTAGACAGGGGTCAACAACCGCAAATGTTGTCCAAATCCGTCCGAACGCGCCTCCGAACCATCTCGATTTCACCGCGTTTTTCCAGGCGATGGACAGGTCGCCGTCGAATGGGCGGTCGATTGAAGGAGATGAATGCTGACGATAGAATGCCCGATCTGGCAAACCACGACTTCTCACCCCAGCAGCAGTTGGCTGCGAAGATAGGAATTCTCGACCATGAGCGAATTGTGCGATTTCGGCTTGATCGGCCTGGCAGTGATGGGCGAAAACCTGGCTCTCAACGTCGAGAGCCGAGGCTATCGCGTTGCAGTCTTCAATCGATCCACCGAAAAGGTAGACGAATTGATGGCCGGCCGCGCCAAGGGGAAGAATTTCGTCGGTTGCCATTCGGTCGCTGAACTGGTCAAGAATCTCCGCCGTCCTCGCATCGTCATGATGCTCGTCAAGGCTGGACCCGCGGTCGACGATCTCATCGAACAACTTCTCCCCCATTTGGAGCCAGGCGATATCTTGGTCGACGGCGGAAACACCCATTACGTGGATACCGAGCGCCGCACCAAATACATCGAGAGCAAGGGCCTGTCGTTCGTTGGATCGGGCGTTTCCGGGGGCGAAGAGGGAGCCTTGAAAGGACCGAGCTTGATGCCCGGCGGCAGCAAAGCCGCTTGGGAAACCATCAAGCCCATCTTCCAATCGATCGCAGCCAAGGTCGGCCCGAAGAACGACATTCCTTGCTGCGAATGGGTCGGACCGCGCGGCGCCGGTCACTACGTCAAGATGGTGCACAACGGCATCGAGTACGGCGACATGCAGTTGATCTGCGAAGCCTACTTCTTGCTCAAGGAAGCGGGTGGATTGTCCAACGAAGAGCTTTACGATGTCTTCGCTGACTGGAACCATGGCGAACTCCAAAGCTATCTCATCGAAATCACCCGCGATATCTTCTCGGCCAAGGACGATGCTGGCGGGGATGGCTATCTGGTCGACAAGATCCTGGATGTGGCTGGGGCCAAGGGCACCGGTAAATGGATGAGTCAATTGGCTCTCGATCTGGGCGTCCCGAGCACCTTGGTCACCACCGCTGTGTATGCGCGCTGCTTGGCCGCGATGAAGGAAGCCCGCGTCCGCGCGAGCAAGATTCTGCCCGGTCCTAAGCCTGGTCACAATCCAGCCTTGGATTCCGCTATCAAGGGGTTGGTCGGCGATCGCAAGAAGTTTATCGAAGCCGTCCGCCAAGCTCTCTACGCATCGAAGATTTGCTCCTATGCCCAAGGATTCGTGCAGCTTCAGGAAGCGAGCAAAGAGCATCAATGGGACCTCAATTACGGGGACTGCGCACTGCTGTGGCGCGGCGGTTGCATCATTCGCGCTCAGTTCCTCGATCGTATCAAGGAAGCTTTCGACGCTCAGCCGAACCTCGAGAACTTGCTCTTGTACCCCTACTTCACTCAAGCCATCGACAAGGCGCAAGAATCGTGGCGAGCCGTGGTCATGGCAGCAACCCACCTCGGTCTGCCTGCCCCCGCCTTTACGACCGCGCTCGCTTACTACGATAGCTACCGCTTGGCTCGGCTCCCATCGAACTTGTTGCAAGCTCAACGCGATTACTTCGGTGCCCACACCTACCAGCGCACCGATCGCGAAGGAGTCTTCCACAGCGAATGGCTCGACCTTCGCAAGAAGCCGAGCTAAACCGGCGCTCCGCCTGCCATAGGACAACGTTCGAGCCTCGGGTCTGCGATCCAGATCCACGCGGGCTTTCGATGTTGTGACGGCAAATGATCTACCCGTTGGCCCAGGTTCGCATTCGAGCCTGGGCCTAGTTGTAGGTCGCGAGAACGCTTGGCCCCAGAGGCACCCAAAACACCGCCGTACTCCATCCACGGAGCGGCACCCAGGCATGCCGGCCGCATTCCTCGCGCGATTCCAGCCGACCGGCCTGCAATGCATTCCCACTCACCCCTTCACTTCCTAATATGGCCCGCGAACTGTCGTCGATACGAAACATCGGAATCATCGCTCACATCGATGCCGGCAAGACCACCGTCACCGAACAAATGCTGTACATGAGCGGCACCAAACATCGCGCCGGTGCGGTCGATTCTGGAACCACGGAAACCGACGATGACCCCGAGGAGCAGCAGCGCGGCATCACCATCTTCGCAGCATGCGTGACCTTCCATTGGAAGAATTGCACCGTCAATCTGCTCGATACGCCTGGCCACGTCGACTTCACCGCTGAAGTTGAACGCTGCCTCCGCGTCCTGGACGGAGCTGTCGTTGTCTTCAGCGCCCGCGAAGGCGTCGAAGCGCAAAGCGAAACGGTTTGGAGGCAAGCCAACAAGTACGGCGTGCCGCGGATTGTCTTCATCAACAAACTCGATCGCGAAGGAGCGGATTTCTATCGCGTGCTCGATGAGATCGGACCGCGATTGGGAGCCGATCCCTTGGCGATTCAGATCCCGGTCGGTCAAGGCCCCAGCCATACCAACGATCCGTTCCGCGGCATCATCGATTTGATCGACTTGAAGCTGCTTACGTTTAGCCAGGAAGATTCAGGTAGAACGGTCCTGGCGCAGGACATCCCAGCCGAGTTGGTCGATGACGCTAAAGACTGGCGCAATGTGATGCTGGAGAAGCTTTACACGCACAGCACTGAGCTGATGGAATTGGCTCTGGAAGAACAACCGATTCCCCCCGAGTTGATTCGCAAAGCCCTCCGCGAAGCGTGCATCGCACAAAAGATTCAACCCGTCTTTTGCGGGTCGGCGCTGCACGGCGTCGGGGTGCAACCGCTGCTCGACGGCGTCAGCCACTTCTTGCCTTGCCCGCTGGATCGTCCTCCCGTCGAAGGAATCGATCCCAAGAAACGCGACAAATCGCTGCTTCGCAAGCCCGATCCGAAAGATCCCTTCTGCGCGCTGGTCTTCAAGATCCTTCCCGCAAAGACCGGTGACATGTTCTGGATCCGGGTCTATTCAGGACGGCTCGAATCCAACTCCCGCGTCTACAATCCCAACCGCGACAAGAAAGAAAACGTGGCTCAGCTTTGGCAGATCCACGCGACCAAACGAGAGAAGCAAGGCCAGATCGATGCGCTCGAGTGCGGCGACATCGCCTGCGCGATCGGACCGCGCGATTCCATCACCGGGGATACCTTGTGCGATACGCGCGACATGATCGAACTCCCCTCGATCCAATTCGCCCAGTCGGTCATCTCGATGGCTATCGAGCCCGAGAATACGACCGAGCGCAAGAAACTGGCCGAAGTCCTCGACATGCTCAAACGCCAAGACCCGACCTTTCACGCATCCGAGAGTTCGGAGTCGGGACAAACGATTATCTCGGGCATGGGCGAACTCCACCTCGAAGTGATCAAGAATCGTTTGGTTCGAGACTATCACTTGAACGTGAAGTTCTACAAGCCGCGCGTCAGCTACCGCGAAACCATTGGCGGCGAAGCTACCGTCACCGGCCAATGCAATCGCCAAGTCGGATCGCAAAACCTCTTCGCTCGCTTGAACGTTCGCTTTGAGCCGCTCGAAGACCGATCCGCCAACGTCATCGTCCTCGATCGCACCCCACCCGAGAAAATGCTCCCCGAGAACTTGCGACAAGCCGCACTCGAAGAACTGCGCAATCGCGCTGAAGGGGGTGGAATCATCGGCTCGTTCCCATTGACCGGATTTCGAATCAGCGTTCTGGGAGCGGAGACCGCTGAAGTCGGTTCCGATGAAGTGGCCTTCCGCATCGCCGCCAACGATGCCTTCGACGAAGGCCTCCGCGCAGGCACCCCGACGCTGCTCGAGCCTGTCATGAAGATGGACATCACCACGCCACCGGATTATCTCGGTGAAATCGTCGGCGATCTGCAACAGCGACGCGGATTGATCGAACGCACCGAAGCCCGCGGCGCGATCACCAGCGTCTCGGCACTCGCACCGCTCAAGGAACTGTTCGGCTACTCCAGCGCCATCCGCTCGCTCAGCCAAGGTCGCGCCGGTTGCTCGATGGAACCCTACGGCTATCAAGTCGCTCCGCAAGAAGATCTCGACTCGTTCGCGATGGGCTAAGCGTCGTATCGCCACCCAGGAACCGCACCATGTTCATCACACTCGATGGGATCGATGGCGGTGGCAAGTCCACTCAAATTCAACTGCTGCGCGAACACCTTGAACGGAAAAGTGTAGCCATTGCTACATTTCGCGACCCCGGCTCGACCCGATTGGGGGATGCGGTTCGCGAGATCTTGCTACACCGCGAAGACATCCCGTTGGCCACGACATCGGAAATGCTGTTGTACATGGCGGCTCGGGCGCAGCTCGTTGCAGAAAACATCCGTCCCGCGCTCGATGCGGGTGCCACGGTCATCTGCGATCGCTTCCTGCTGGCCAATGTGGTCTATCAAGGCTGTGCGGGAGGAATGGACGTCGAGCACCTATGGACGGTAGGACGCATTGCGACCGGTGGCTTGATGCCCGACGTTACCATCGTCCTCGATCTCGATCCCGCCAAAGCTGCATCGCGACTCCAGCGAGGGCAGGATCGTCTCGAGAAGCGGGGCATCGAGTACTTTGAAAAGGTCCGCGATGGGTTCTTGTTGCAACTTCCTCGCTGCGGCGGTCGCACCGCCATCATCGATGCCGATCGGGATGTCGCGTCGGTGCATCGCGACATTGCCGAGTGCATCGATGCGGTTTTATCGAAGCCTTATCAATCGTAGCGGAACGGCGCGTCTTCGTAGCGGAACGGCGTAAGCCGTCCGGTGTGGCGAGGGAACACGTCTCTAGCGGGTTGTCACGTAATCCAAAGGATAAACGTTCGGCCGGAGGCCTTACTGCCTACCGCTTACAATGCACGCTATCGCGACGCGTCGGGTATCTTCGATTTGAGGTACCCGATACGCGATGCGAGTTCCGCATCGCTTATCAACTCCTCGAGATTGCTCGGCATGAGGGATAATCGACTAATCTTTTCCCCTTCAACATCGCTTCGAGGCAAACGAAGCGACTTGCCGGCCGAATCGATCAATTCGAGGGTGTCGTTTTGGCGATCGACGATCAAGCCCGAATGCGTTTCGCCGCTCTCCATCAACACATTGGTGATGCGAAAGGCTTCATCGACATTCCGATTGGGCCACAAAATGTCTTCGCACAATCGATCGATGGTCCGCGTGATGGCTCCATCGAGTTGGGGGCCGACCAGCTTCCCTTGGCCAGCCAACTGATGGCATGCGGCACAGCGTTCCGTAAAGACGCGCGCTCCGATTTGCAAATCAGGCGTTAAGGCGCGAATCGCTTGCGCCCGCTGCGCGACGACTTGCGCGCGGGTCGTATCCAATTCCCCTTCCGGACGCAGATCGGCCAATCGCGATGCATCCTCGGGAGACAATCCATCCCACCATGCGGGGGGCATGGCGCGAAGCACTTCTTTGGACATCACTCCGCGACGGATCAACGATTCCATGAAGGGGATCGCCGAACGGTGTCGCGACCATCGCACCGCGAGCGCTTCTTGATCGGTTGCGTTGCTGCGCTGGCAAGTTCGATCTGCGACCCACTGCAACGTCTGACTATCTAACTTCAACCAATCCCATCGGTATGCCGGAAGTGGAGTTTCTTGCGTACTGGGCGTCTCGCGCAGCAAGTCTTCCCAGCCCCGCTCTACCACCAACTCAACCAATTCAGCGGCGATCGGAGCTTCGCTCCCCATCAAGGGCTTTTGCAGCGATACCTTGCACGCCGCGTCTAAGTTCGGCCGCTCGATCCATTGCGACCAATCGGACAGGATCGACGCGATCTCCGGCGACTCGCGATTCGCCATCCAGGATGGACCAAAGCACTGCACAATCCGGCGAATGGAATCCAGCCCATCCCGAAGCGGGCTGCGACCCAGCCCTGGAATCGAAACATCGGCGATCCCGATCCATGCGTAGCTATCGTGTCCATCGCCGTCGACCACTTGCAGGCGCATGCGGCGACCGACATAGGGCTTCAGATCGATGCGTATCGATTTCCCTATGTCGCTTCTCGGCGGCGGGATGCGATGGACTTCGTTCCATTCACCCGTACGTTCATCCACGACCAGGATGCGCACGTAGTTGGTCTTCAGCGCAGGCTCCGAGGGCAAGCCATCGTGGCCAACAATCCAGAAGCCAAGCGATTCAGGGGCGGGAACGGGACTGCTCGTCCAAGTGCCCAAGTAACGTTCCCCCAAACCGAAGCTGCTCCAAAACATCTCTGGCTCCAGCCGTCCACTTCCGAACTCGACGAGTCGTGACTCCAGTGGCCATGGTCGAAGGTCGGCACCGGATGTGGCTCGCGCACTCCACGCGTGCTGCGTTACGCCGGGCGTGGCGTCGGCCATCGCATTCCAATCCGCGGTTGCTTTCGACAGCGCCGACGCGCCGTAACCCAGCAGCGAAGGGGCGATGCGACCGTTGCGTTCCTTTTGCGACTCTGCGACACGCAGCACGAGCTCGCTGCGAGACGATGCATTCGGTGTCACTCGTTCCAGCATCTGCAACACGCGCGACGTATCTGCATCGGCTGCAACGGTCGAAAGATGCAATACGGAGTCCCGAAGAAAAGGGGGGTTCCATCCGTCTGGCAATCGATCGCCGACGGTCTCGAGGATGTCCATCGACCAGCGCGCCGCACTGGGCTCGCGCACGGCCCGAAGCAGTTGCAATAGCGTTTCCGATCGCTGCGCGAGCGTTTCCGAGTCACCGTCTAGCAGTCCAATGGGAAACGCTTGGCCGGAACGGGCCGAGCGACCGACGATGTCGCGCATGGCGATGCGGTGCGATTGCTTCAAGAATGGATCGAACGCCTCATCGACCATCTGGATGCTCTCGAGCAGCAGTGGAACATGCGACATAGTCCCCAGATCGCCAAGCGTCTCGATGGCTCGGATGCGCGCCAATGCTTTGGCCGTATCCGAAGGTGGAACATCGGTCCGGCGGACTATCTCGACAGCCGATGCGAGCGTCATCGGTTCCACGGCGCGCGGTGCAGGCTGCGAAGTTGTCACATTGCGCGACGAGGAAGCGGCTGCGGTTGCCGCGGTTGCAGGTGGACGAATCCGCCAAATGCGACCGCTGGTCCGATCTCGCAAAGGGTGATCGAGCGGGACTTCGTAGTGTCCGATGATGCGGTTGTAGAAATCCGCGATGTACAAATTGCCATCCGGTCCGAACTGTAGATCAACCGGACGGAACCAAGGGTCATCGCTGGTCAGCAGATCGGGTAGCTCGATGGCGCGCGCGGTGGCGCCAGCATACTCGATCCGGTTGCGATTGATGCGACAGGTCATGACGTTGCCGCTCAGCAAGTTGCCGCGAAAGGCTTCAGGAAAGAATTCGCCCGCCACATGCGCGATGCCCGAGATGGCCGTGCTGCCATGCAAGTGATCCATCGTCGGAGGCAAGAATCCCAATCCATCATGCGGTCGACCGAAGCTCGGGTAACAACCTCCTCGCAACAGTTGTGTGATCGGTTTGCTATGGCAATCTGCGGTGAACCACGTGCCATACCCGTCGCGCGTCATGCCGAACGGATTGACTTGGCCCTGCGTGTACTGCTCGACCCGCGATCCATCGGGACGAAAGCGGAAAACATTGCCCGAGGTCAACTCGATCGTATGCCCATCGGTCCCGGAGAGCTTGGAAATGTTGTTGAATCCGTGGCATGCATAGATCCATCCATCCCCTCCATCGCGCAGCGCGTTGACCATGCCATGCGTATCGCGCGACGTATCGAACGGTCCAAGGATTTTGCGACGCTCGTCGCACACGCCATCGCCATCGGTGTCTCGAAAGAACTCGATGTTAGGAATGGTGAATGCGATCACTCCGTCTTCGTAGGGCAACAGACCGATGGGAATGTTGAGTCCATCGACAAAGACTCGACTGGTTTCAAAGGTGCCATCACCATCGGTGTCGGTGTGCAACGAGATCGAATCCGAACCGCGCGGGCCCGACGCTGGAAACGGATACTGCACGCTTTCGGTGCACCACAGTCGACCTTGCCGATCAAACGCCAGATTCATCGGCTTGAGAATGCGCGGTTCGGCGACCACCAACTCGACGCTGAAACCTTCGGGCACGTGAAAGCCCTTCAACTCCTCCTCCGGAGATCGCCACGCTGCGCTTCGGATGGTTTCTCCGTACCATGCTTCCGGAGAGGACGGTTCCGATGGACGTTGATTGTCGGCGCATCGTCCCGGCGGTGCGACGGATAGCGACCATATCATCGACAGCATCGAGAGTAGGGTTGCAATCCGTGTCGAAATCGTAACGCGAGGAGCCGAGGTGTCACGATCGCGAAAGTGCATTGGGATGCGGCTGGTCGGCAGCGGCGTTGGCATGGCGGGACTCGTGGGGGGCGGGGAAGGCGGGGATGCAGTCTCGGGGAACTCAGCGCTCTGCCGCCGTTCCGAAACCGATCGAACTGCGTGTATCATAACCACGAAGTCCGTGCATCGAGTAGGATTGAAGAAACGATTCAAGACTCAGGAGCTCCCATGTTGTCCTCTCTCTCCCGCATCGGTGGGCGTTTCGCCGGCGTCCTCGCCTTGCCCATCCTCGGCATCGCCCTCATCCCGCTCTCAGCCCTCGCGCAAGACATCTACGACAGCCAAGCCGAAACCATCCCGAAGCTGACTCCTGAAGACGCCGTTGCATCGGCCAAGCTCCCCGAGGGCTTTCGCATGCAAGTGGCCGCTTCGGAACCCGACGTGCAGCAGCCGATCGCGCTGGCCTGGGATCCTCGCGGTCGCTTGTGGATCGCGGAGAACTACACCTATGCCGAATCGTCTAAGAAGTTCGATCTGAGCCTATCCGACCGCATCGTGATCCTCGAGGATACCGACAACGACGGACGATTCGATCGACGCAAAGTCTTCTGCGAGAATCTGAAGGAACTCACCAGCATCGAAGTCGGCCATGGTGGCATCTGGGCGTTGGCGTCGCCGTATCTGTATTGGATTCCCGATGTGAACGGGGACGATGTGCCAGACAAAGCGCCGGTGCAGGTTCTCGAAGGCTTCAACCCCAACATCCGTCACAACTTTGCGAATGGTTTGCGCTTAGGACCCGATGGATGGCTCTATGGTCGTCACGGAATCTTGGGTCCATCCGATGTGGCGGTCGTCGAGCAATCGACGTCGCGGGCCGCACTGTCGGTGCCTCGAACGCAGCCCCCAGCCGGATACATCGTAAACGGTTCCGGGCAACGCGTCGCCTTACCGGGTGCTGGCTCCCTCGCGATGGCGGCGGCCATTCCCGATCCTCCCAAAACGCGCTTGCACTGCGGCGTTTGGCGCTATCATCCAATCACACAGCAACTGGAAATGGTCAGCGAAGGGACCACCAACCCTTGGGGCATGGACTGGGATGCGCATGGCAATCTGTTCTTCATCAACACCGTCATCGGCCACCTGTGGCATGCGATCCCAGGAGCCCACTTGCAACGCATGTACGGCGAGGACTCCGACCCCGAAGTCTACGAACTGCTCCCCCACATCGCCGACCACGTCCACTGGGATGAAAAAGGGGAAGACTGGCGGGCGACGCGCAATGGACCTCCGAGTTCAGGGACCGATCTCGCCGGAGGTGGCCATGCGCATAGCGGGTTGATGATCTATCAAGCCGACCAGTGGCCGGCCGAGTATCGCAACGAGTTGTTCACGCTGAACCTTCACGGACGCCGCATCAATCGCGATCACCTCGAGCGCGCTGGTGCAGGCTTCGTCGGACAGCACCGACCCGATATGGTGTTCTGGTCCGATCCGTGGTTTCGCGGTTTGGATCTGTCTACCGCGCCCGATGGAAGTGTGGTGGTGCTCGATTGGTCCGACATCGGCGAATGCCACGATGACGATGGCGTGCATCGCACCAGCGGCCGCGTCTACCGCATCACGTACGATGGGGGGACTAGCATACCCCACAACGCCGCGCTAAAGATCCTTCAGTCGATCTTCGTTCCTCTCACCGATCTCAAAGCCAATGGCTTGGCCACTGCCAGCCGAGAGCTCTCCGACGACCAAGCCATGACACTGATCGAACACCCGAACGCGTGGTTCACGCATCAAGTGATCAAGTCCCTTTACCTGGGGGGCTTGCGTTTGGCCGACTCCAAGCGGCTCCGGCAGTTGGCCATCAAGAGACGCTCCAGCGCACGTGGCATTGCTCCAGCGAACGACAGCCCCACGAGCATCGATTCGACGACATTGCAGTTGCGAGCGATTTGGGTGTTGCAGTCGGCAGGTCAACTATCCAACGACGATGTGTATAGCTTGATGCGATCCCCGCAACCCGAAGCCATCCACGCATGGTGCGTGCGTACGCTCGCCGATCGCTTGGCCTCCATGGATGAGATCAAACGATCCGAAGGAGAAGCCGAATTGGCCGACATGTTAAGCGGCAAGCCGATCGCAGAGATCAGCCCGCTGGTCCGACTGTACATTGCCTCGATGCTTCCCAAGTTGACCACCAATGGATGGAAGGTCGCCAACATGCTGTCCAAGAGTCAAGACTTGGCGAACGACCGCGACTTCTCGTTGGTCTTTTGGTATGGGCTCAAATCGCGCGTGCCCGAGTCGCCCATGCGGTCCGCCAAGTTCGCGTTGCAGTGCCAGCTCCCTAAGGTTTCTGAGTTGGTCCTCCGCCGATTGGCTTCCGATCCGCCAGGCACCCAAGCCGACCCGAGCGAGTCCCATCAAGCGTTCAGTTTCATCGTGGCCGAGGTGGTTCAGCGACAAGTCCCTGAGCAAGTCGCCGCGACGCTGCGCGCATTGTGGCAATCCTACCAAGGCCGCCAATCGGCCCTTCCCCCTTCGCAATGGGACCGGCTTTACGAACTCTCGCAGTCCAATCCGGATACCACGGCGCGGGAACATGGATTGCTGTTGCAAGCCGTCTTTCGAGGCACTGTCGCGGCCGAACAACTCATTGGCATGGCCAACGATGGATCTCGCCCAGAAGCTGTTCGTCGATCCGCTATCGAATCGATCGGCAAGCTCGATTCGGCCGAAGCCCGCGATGCCCTTTGGAAGC
>JBKCUI010000240.1:0-22640 GCA_046318495.1 Pirellula sp.
TCCTTACGGACTGAGCACAAGCACGACCAGAAAACCAGACTGCAGGCGAAGCTGCAGCGGTGAAGTCCAATTAGCCGGGGTTTTGGCGTTGGCACCGGTTGATGCGCGGCGTGGGTTTTCCGAGTTGACGTTGCGAGAAGGATTCCGTGCTCGTCGCGCGGCGATTCTGGTCCCTTGAGCGGCGGGGGGATCGATCCTCTTCGACGGTTCGTCACGCGTTAGCGATTCCTAGCACAGCGCGGCGATTACGAGCACGAGCACCGTCCTTACGGACTGAGCACAAGCACGACCAGAAAACCAGACTGCGGCTTCCAACGTTCTAACCGCCGCTAACGCCAAAGCGGCTGATCGAACCGCGACAGATGCAGTGCGTTGGTGACGTTGTGTCCTTATTCCTCCGCGATAAAACGAGGGACTCTGGCGAGTTCGTCTGGCCAGCGGGCCACGGACAATCCGTGCCACGATTGCTCGGCTGGGATGCGGCGTGCTTGCGACAGGAGATCGGGATCGTTGGCAAAGTACGTGTAGGCTTGCACGCTGCGATCTTCTTGAATGGGATCTTGGCCCCGCTTAGCCGGTTCCGGGTAGACCGTGATGGGAATGCGCAGATACAGCCCGGAATGCTCTTCAGAGTCGTAATCTTCGATGGCATCGAGCGCCTCGAGCGTCGCATCCATATGATGCGGACGCAGTGTCCAGAGTTCTCCGAGTACCCAATCGGCCCCGGTGAGGATGCCCGGGTAGCTGCCGAGGTCATAGAGTGCACCTCGCGTGACCGCCGCTTCGATCGATCGAGGAGGATGGGGCCACATGCGACCGCGGAGTTGATTTTGCTGCAACGTTCCGTAGACAAACAGGGCGAGGATTTGCATGGCGTCATCGCGGGGTGAATGTTGGAGGGAGTTTGAACGCAGGGCTAGGCGCCGCAAACGGTAAGGCGGTTGCGTTCCGTCCCATTCTATTCCATCCTAGCGGTACGGCCGTAAGGCCTTCGGTCGAACGCTCATCCCTTCATGCACGTCGAATCCCGATAGCAACGTTTTCCCTCACAACACCGGATGGCTTACGCCATTCCGCTACGATCTTTCGCCTCTGGCGAAGCCATTGCAGTCCTAGCGGTACGGCCGTAAGGCCTCCGGTCCAACGCTCATCCCTTCGTACACGCCGAATCCCGCGACGCGACGTATTCCCTCGCAACACCGGATGGCTTACGCCATTCCGCTACGAAGAAGCGAGCTCGCGCGGCGGGGTACGACGCTCGCATGCAAACGAAAAAAGGGGTGATGCGCATCGCACCACCCCTTTTGGTTTCTTTCTAAGCACGACCACCGATGACGGCGATCGCGCTCGTTGTCACGTCCCCGATTACTCGGCGGGAGGAATCAGCGGGCCATCGCTGCCCAAACCGCCCTTGAGTTCGGCTTGCTTGTCGGCTTTGGCTTGTTGTTGTTGCTGTTCCTTTTCGGCTTCGACGCGGTGTTGCTCTTCGGTCCAGTCGACGCGGCGACGGGAAAGACCGATCTTGCGTTCATCGCTATCGACGCGAAGGACCTTGACTTCGATTTCGTCACCGACCTTGACCACATCCTCTGGGTTCTCGACTTTCGAGTCCGCCAGTTCGGAGATGTGGAGCAAACCTTCGAGGTTGTCCTCGAGCCCGACGAAGACACCGAAGTTGGTGATCTTCGTGACCTTGCCGCGGATGAGTTGTCCGGGCTTGTACTTCTCGGGGATGGTGGTGTTCCATGGATCGTCATCGAGCTGCTTCATACCGAGGGCGATACGGCGACGGGTTTGGTCGACGCTCAGCACGCGGCACTTGACTTGTTGGCCCTTTTGCAGGACTTCGCTCGGATGGCTGATCTTGCGGGTCCACGACATATCCGAAACGTGGAGCAGACCGTCGATGCCTTCCTCGAGTTCGATAAAGGCACCGTAGTTGGTAAGGTTGCGAACCTTGCCGGTGACTTCCGCGTTCTCGGGGTAGCGTTGCATGATGTCGTCCCAAGGATTGGCCTGGGTTTGCTTGATCCCGAGGGACAGCTGTTGGCCTTGGGCATCGACACCGAGGATCTTGACGTCGATCTTGTCGCCGATCTGAACCATTTCGCTTGGATGGTTGATGCGGCGAGTCCAAGACATTTCGCTGATGTGGACCAAGCCTTCGATGCCTGGCTCGAGCTTCACAAACGCCCCGTAGCTCATGACGTTGACCACTTCGCCCGGTACGGTCGATCCGACCGGATACTTTTCGGCGATGTTGGTCCACGGGTTGTTTTGCTTTTGCTTGAGACCCAGAGCGATCTTTTGCTTTTCGCGATCGATTTGCAGGATCTTGACTTCGATCTCTTGATCGATGGAAACCATTTCGGTCGGGTGACCGATGCGTTCCCAGCTCATGTCGGTGATGTGCAACAGACCATCGATACCGCCCAAGTCGACGAACGCGCCGAAGTCGGCGATGTTCTTGACCACACCCTTGCGGATTTGACCGACTTCGAGTTCGGCCATGAGGTGCTCTCGATCTTCTTCGCGTTGCTTCTCGATGAGCGATCGGCGGCTGACGACGATGTTGCGACGGGCTTCGTCGATCTTGAGGACTTCGCACTGAACAACGCGGCCGATGTAATCGCCGATGTCGTTGGGGCGACGGATGTCGACTTGGCTAGCTGGCAAGAAGACGTTGACGCCGATGTCGACGAGCAGACCGCCCTTGATCTTGCGGGTGACGGTACCGGTGACAACTTGGCCTTCTTGAACCGAGGCCATCATGTTTTCCCACTGGATGATCTTCTCAGCTTTGCGCTTGCTGAGGCTGATCATGTTGCGGGCTTCTTCGAGGTTGTTTTGGTCTTCGACTTCCTCGATCAATACCTTGATGGTTTGGCCGACTTCCGGGGGTGGCTCTCCTTCTTCCCATTCGTTCTTGGGAATGGCGCCTTCGCTCTTAAAGCCGACGTCGACCACGACGAATTCGTCGTTGATTTCGACGATCTTGCCTTCGACGATCTGATTGACATCGAACTGCTTGTTCGCGTCTTCAAGGGAATCCAGGAGCAGTTCTTCTGCAGAATCGCCAAACATGGCGTTGAGTTCTGCTTCGATATCGTCGTCTTCGAGAGAGCGAATGAGGGTGCGATTGACCATGCGAAAAAGATCCTAGGTGCGTTCCTCGAACCGGTGGTCCGCCGGTTCCGAGCAGGGCCCGGACAGAGCGGAAATGCAAACCCCTACAGCTCGTCGCGGGGAGATGGTGTTCGAGGAACCGAGCGGCAATGGAAAGAGAAAATCCTTCCAAAAGATCGATTTACGCAACTCCTCCCAGGCGATAAAACAGGGATCCGGCGGTCGAGAGCACATTGGGTTAGAGACAATGGGTCGAGCTGACCGTAGGGATACTGTTTCCGACTACGAAAAAACCAGCCAACCAGGGGTTGGGAGTTTAACAGCGTTTCGGCCTCGCATCAACGGCGTATTTTTTCAATTCTGACAACCCATGAGCCAACCCCTTCGCTACGCCCTCGCGGGTGACCACGCCGGATTCTCGATGAAGAACGACGTCGCCAAGTTTCTCAAGACGCTTGGAGTGGAAGCCATCGACTGCGGAACGCACACGCCGGACTCCTGCGATTTCCCAGATTTTGCCGAAGTCGTAGCAACCAAACTGATCGCCGGCGAGATCGATCGCGGCATCTTGGTCTGCGGTTCAGGCGTCGGAGTAAGCGTCGCCGCCAACAAATTCCCTGGAATTCGAGCCAGCCTTTGCCACGACACCTATTCCGCCAGGCAAGGGGTCGAGCACGACGATATGAACGTCCTGTGCATCGGTGCCCGAGTCATCGGTCCCGAACTGGCTTTTGAAATCATCAAAGCCTTTCTGGGCGCCCGCTACGCGCCGCAACCCCGACATGCCAAACGGCTTGAGAAAATCGCCGACATCGAACGCCGCGTCCTGGCCGGTGCTTTCACGCGGGCTAAGTAAGTAGCCCATCTTCCGCCGCCCCTGCCTGATTTGCCCAACTTCCCATTTTCGTTTTCCGCTCCGTTTCGATGGCAGCGGCCGCGAACGTCTGCACGCGGCATCGCCGTAGAAACGCCTGCACACCATTCGGATCACGTCCGTTTGCAAGGACCATGCCGATTGCGCGGCGGTCGCCAGACAAGCCGAATCTAAACCGCCTCTCGCGACGATACCCACACGGGGACGCTATGCACGGATGCGACGCCGCCCCGACGCGGTGCACTTCCTAACGTGGGTGGTGTTTTGCCGTCGACGAATGGGATCCAGGGAAGGAACACCGAAGATTCGATTCGAAGATGGGATGTGGCTCGATGGCCAAAAAAGAAGTGTTTCGCGTCGTGACTCGAGCCGCCGATGGCTCTCTCAAAATTCGCGATTTCCATTCTGCCGAGTTGATCTACCGCACGCACTCGCAAGTCGGCGTGGATGACAGCAGCACCGATCTGGACCTGCGCGGCATGCCGATCTTCAAGGGATTGATCGGTCCGATTCCCGAAGGCAAAAATATCGCTCGGTACGAATCGCACGATGTCTTCGAAATCATGACCAAGGAATGGGCGATGGCCAAACCCCGTCGCCGCCGTCGCAACGGCGAACCTGCAGACGAAACCACCGCAGAAGCTTCGTAAAGCGTCGTCGGTCCGTCGATTCAAGTGCATGCACACATGGATCGAAGCTTTTGAGAAGCGGCCCATCGGCCGCTTCTTCGCATTCGCATCGGATGCCAAACGCGATTCATCGTATGCTTTTGGGAACTTGCGTCCTGCCGGTTTCGTCTTGGGAGTAGTCGCGTTCGGCGTTGACGTTATCCGCCGTCCGATTTCATTCCCTTCGGCAGGAGTCTCCCACCATGTTTCGTTCATGCTTCTTGGCACTCGCCCTTCTCGTACTCCTTTCTGCCACCGCGCTCGGACTGGGTGCAGACCATAAGAAAGGGGAACTTCCCCCGCACGATGGTTGGCTCAAGGGAACCTACGAAGCTGTCAATCTACCGAGTCGCGTGCACGGCTACTGGATCAATTCGAGCGACTCTCTGTTCTATCAAGGAGACAACGCAGTCTTGGAACAGATGCTCGAGCAATTCGCAGCCATCCCAGACCTCAACGTCCGGGTGATTCTGCATACGGGCAAAGGCGTCGCGCGATCGCCTTGGTCCAAAGAAGATCACGGGGCAGCCGACTGGCAAGTCACCCTCTATGCAGAGCGAGGGTTCGGCAATCGGCAGAACCATGTCCAAGTCGACGTGTGGTTGAGCGGGAGCATCAAGCTCGATGACTTGAAGGTGCCTGCTTCGATGTCCGTTGAGTCAGGCAAAGAAATCGATAACTACATCGAGAAGCGCTCTCTCGAAATCAAGCGATAAGACATAGCACAGCGCCTCGAGGACCAATGCCGCTCGCGCCCCATGCGCGAGCAGGCATACAAAGATTAATCTTCAGACTCCCGAAGGATCTTTGCATCATCTTCGCCGCATGAGAACCCACCCGCTAAATCCTGCAATGCGGCTCGATCGCGTCCCTCTACCGCTCGCAAGAGCCGTTCGCGGTGCAACTTGGCCACTTGCTGCCACGGCTCGCCTGTCAGTGCGGACTCGAGTGCCCAAAGCAGATTTAGGCTTACGCCTGAATTCGCATGCTTGGCTCGCACGTAAGCTTCGGGAGAACCCAGCTCCCGCATTTTGAAGTTGCGCTTTTCGAGTCTTATCCCATTTCGCTTCGCGATTCCCCCTGGTTTTTCCGACTCGTACTCCGCGTGAGCAGTACTCGTACTCCTACTCGACGATACGGCAACGAGTACGAGGGGAACCCAGAATGCGCAACTTCAACACTCCCGCAATTGGTCCATGGTATGAATGCCGGCTCGCGCAAGCATCTCTTGGGATTTGGGCCCCAGGCTCTTGCAGTCGCGGAATCGCTCGGCGTTATTCATTCAAAGCACCATCCAGTATCGACACACCCCGGGGAACGCGTTTACGGGCGCGAACACGGTAACGTGAAGCGGACATCCCCGACCGCGTGCCTGTCTCAGTTCAGCACTTCCGCTACTCCCAACGACAGCCTAACAGTGTTTGACGAAACAACCCAACATGCTTTGACGAGGTCGGCAAGCTCGCCGTAATCTGTAGCGTTTGATCGCCCCGAGGCAACAGCAGCGTGAGCACTCTTACACGCGGCACTTCCGGATCGGTGTTACGCAGGAAGAACTCCTGGTACACGCCCTGATGGTCTTCGATCGCAAACGCGCGGACGCCGCCAGCGTTGCGACGTTGCTGGGACAAACCGACGGCGAACATGGCCGATTCGAAATCGGCATCGAGAATCTGGAGATGAACCACGCTCTTGGATTCATCCCATGTGTATGCCTTGGAATCCATGTCCCAGCGCCAACCCTCGGGCAAAGGCATCGACACGCCCTGGATCGGTGTTTCCACGTAAGGACGTGTATCGACCTCAACCATTTCCACCGTTCCGGTCTTCGATCTTGCTGATGACTCCTTGCGAAGCTGCTCCAGTTCTTTCGAAGTCACTTGACGCACCGATCCGTCCAGGAAAAGCACCGGTCCACCGTTCAACGTCGAGAACATGCTAAACGCCAAAACGCGGTTGCGATGGCTGGTTGGGTCTTCGTGGACATCTTCAAACCAATGGACCACAAGATCCTTGTCGATACGGCTAGCGACATCCGGAAAATCGCTCTCGAACTCCTTGAGCGACAGCCAATCGACATCGCCGAACCGCTCCTCAGAAATCCGTCGGTAATGCTCGCCAAACTTGGCGAGATCCGCGCGCTCTTGTTGCGATTGCTTGCTCTCACAACCCAAGGATGCCAACATCGCAAGCATTGCGACTCGCCACCCGATTCGTCGTCTCCAGGCAGTCTTGACTGCAATCATGATGCACGTAATTCCTTAGCAGTTGCAATTCCGAGAGCGTTTCGATTCCACCTGTTGCAAGAGAATTCCCGCTGCCCGTTAACTTCGTCGAGTGCCCCTGGCTTGAATCCCATGATCTGACATTGTATCGGCTTACGATCTTGACGAACCCAACGAGCAGAGAATGCCGTCCATGCTGGATTCCAGCATTGCTTGGTTCTCTTCCAATCTCGCCCGATGACTCTCGCGATACTTATTGCGTTCCCGTAGAGCTATGAACTCTCCCACTTCGTGGATCTTGGCCGCAAGCGAATGATCGGCAAATCGGATCCGCGTCTTCCAAAAGATGGCAGCGTGCTGCAATGCAGCCACCGCATTCCAGGCTGCGTTTGCTTCCGAAGGGAGTTCCCTTTGTCGTTGAACCGCAATGCTGGGGTGTGTCCGGCATAGGGAAGGAGCTATTGAGCCATGTCGCTGCAGTATGGAACCTAACTGAAGTTTATAAAGGACAATTGCAATCGGCATCAACCAGTAAGCCTGCGATTGTCGCGCCCCGACTCCGTCGTTGGGCTGCAAACGACGATTACAGATTGCATGCAATCGAATACCAACCGGGTATCGTCACACTCCCCCCGGCGACACGGTTGCGATCCAAAGCAAAAGCCCAATTGCCCAAACGTTCAGCAGCAAACAGACGACACCACAAGCCACAAAGATCCTTCGCGATGGAGATTTGCCCTGCGACAGCATGATGATCGCCACCAGGATCATACCCAAGGAAACGAGCCACACCCCCAAGATCTCTTTGGCAGTGATCCATGACACGGGATTCAAGACGGCCGCGATTCCGAGCGCCGCGACGCCCGCACCCAGGCCTCCTAAAACGCTCGCCACTCTCGCATGGCGATCGTTACCCAACAACGCGGACACAAGCCATGACGCGCCAATCGTAACAAGTGCGACTGCTGTTGCTTGCCATGGAATCACCGCATTTGACCACATGAGTTGCCCGCTCGACGAAAGGGAATTGGATACAGGAACACGGCGTTCTCCACCGAGCCAGAGGCAACTCCACCGGTAGTGAGACACGGCCGATCGCTAGATCGTGTTGCTAAGATGAATTTAGCAGTTTTTCGTGCTCGTCGCACAGCGACTTCCGCACCTCGAGCGGGGGAGCTTATCAATCCCCTCCACAATTCGTCCCTCCTTCGCGTCCCATCACAGCGAGCGATTACGAGCACGAGCACCGTTCTGGCGGACTGAGCACGAGCGAGAAACGGTCAGAATTCGACAACCGTGATGGTCACCGAGCCAGCGTCACCCGAAATCCGGTCGCGCTCGATACGGACCGTCGAACCACGCGGTACCGGGACGGTCATGGTCGCATGGTGGTTCGAGTAGCCCTCGACAAATGCCTCGCTCGTCGAGGCAGATGCAACCAGCGTGTCGTTCAGATATGCATGGCAGACCAGCACGTTCGCACAGTCCTCCGCTGCTTGAAGACGAACTAGCAAGAAGCCATCGCGATTGGACGAGTACGCTTCACCAATCGCAAGTTGTTTCAAAGCACTTGGCATGGGGCCATCCACGATGGAATCGGACGGAGTTGTGGTAACGCTTGCAAGGTGGCTTCTGTCGAACAACCACCATGAAGGCCCGTTGTTACTTCTTGAGAAACAGTCAAGCCACCGGGACAGGCACTACGAGGCAATCCGGCATGCAAAGCTAGCATGCCTTGAAGAGCTGAGTCAGCCGATTGCCATCCATTCCTGGTGAAACCGCAGTGCCTGTCCTGGTTTGCGGCTCCAACCGTTGTCGCGTCGTTCCGAATGACGTCGCATCCGTCGGACGTCCTCTGGCATCAGCGAGCCCGAGCAATTGACTCGACGCACGTTAGACCGCCGGACCGAGCACTTCGCGGAAACTTCTTGTTCGTCGCGCCCTACTCTGGAAACTGAGAAGATGCATAGGGATTCTGATTACTTCTTTCCCTAGGGACGATGTTCGAGGATCCGCTGACGATTGCGATATCGTCAAGTCTCGACGGCCGCACCCGTTTCTCGTTGCGTCGTAATGTCCGAAGTCCTTGATAGGCCAGCAATGCCACGCAGACGACCACTGCGATTTCTGGAATGCCGGGTCGAACAACTACCCCTATCGCTGCTGCAACCGCACACAGGACCAACACGACTACTAACAGTGGTTTCATTGGATGGCTCAGTCTCAACAGGCAAAGAATGGAAAATCGCTTCAGGGCCTATTCGCAACTCGCTA
Organism: Pirellula sp.; assembly: GCA_046318495.1. Lineage (GTDB taxonomy): Bacteria > Planctomycetota > Planctomycetia > Pirellulales > Pirellulaceae > JBKCUI01. Next base: position 9,168 of record JBKCUI010000240.1, read on the forward strand.
CGATTTCTTGGGACAAAAGAATAGCATGCGGCCAAACTCCACTGGCGATTTGGGGTATATCCGACGGAACACATCGCTGCGTTCAATGCCTAGGAAGCATTCAGTAACTCTCGATTCTCGACGAACGCCCCTATTGACTGCGGGAGAGTAAGGGATGTGGATCAACTCACGTCGCAGCGATCGAGTCCTTCGGTCGATCGCATGGTTCTCAGAGGTTGCGAGCACTCTCGCGGCAACTCAAAGCGCGAAGATGACCTTGAGTCTACCGCCGTCGCTCTACCGTTACAACCTTTTCGGTGGAGCAGCCATCCCAGGCTCGACTTCCTGCGAGGCCGCAACGGCCCGATCCTCGCCCTACTCCAAGATCCGCGTCCCTCGCTCCTCGGGCCGATGAAGCACGACGGCGATGCCGAGAACGCTCATAGTCGCCCAGTCGCGGAAAGCAGCATCTTTCAAATTCAAGGCACCCGACCCGCGACCTAGGTGCACGACTTTGTTCTGTCGACCTCCCTCGCCGATTCTGTCAGATCGTGAGATCGATTCTCATGGATGGAGATTCGATCTGAAGGGATTTTGCTACGGAGTATATCCGCAATTTGCTGAAGTTGTTTTCCCGTAAGCACTAGGTCCTGGCCGATCATCCTCCTTTTGCCCTGCATGTCTGTCCAGCGAATGTGTCTTTCTTCGAAATCAACGGAAACCAATTTTGCGTCGACAAAAAGAAGGGAGCATTTGCCTGACTCGTTCTCAACGCTGCCAAACGAGAGCGAATCCTCACTCAATTCGATGAATCGCGTGGTTGGCCGTAAGATCCTTCGTAAGCTACTCAGAAATGCCAAACTCGCGATCAATGCCATGAATCCACACATCAGAAGCGGAAAGATGCCTTCCAATTTCATCAGTAAATAGAATGCAATCACGACAAAGGTGAACACAGCCAGTGCGATTGCTCCTGTCACTTCCGCAAGGTCGTTCGTCTGGCGCTCGAATCGCAACATTTCTCACCCCCAAGACAAAACGAAAAGCATCAACGGGCCGGCGCGAGCTGCGTTGACTTCCAAACCCACCCGACCGCCGGCCCCGTCGTATGCGAAAGTTACTCCAATTCCTCACAGCGAGCATCCGGCTGTTCACTTGCCCCGTGTTGACACAAAATCTCAGCGATCGTCTCCGCTAGTTTCTCAGATTCAAGATCACGACGAAAAAACGACCGGCACTCAGGCGCGAGAACAATGTAAGCACCCTTCCGACCTCGACGCTTTTCTATCCCCATTCCGATTTGAGCTTTGCCGCTTCTGCAGATTAATGATGTCAGGTCAATGACGTACCGATCATGGTCGCACTCTTTCACGTACTCGACTTCGCAGGTAATCTCATGCTCTTCGAGAATCGGCGACAGGTTCGTCACAATTCTGTCGGGAGCAGCCAGCAAATGTCCAGCAGCCATGGCCCAGAAGTACTCCTGCTTTTTTCGGAATAACTCCCGCGATGTCGGACGGGCGAGGAATGGAATAGGGATCAGGCTAACGCGCGGCGATCGAACCTATCGGTCCATCGCGTTGTTCCGTTATTCATCCGGAAGTAGTTCCAGCGTTGTTTCAAAGGTGTGTTCAAACGAAGCTGGTTCAGCGAAATACAGGTCTGTGAAACGAACGTGGATTTTCGTCGCCAAACGCCGATCATTCAGCTCGCCAAATTCTAGTTTCAGCAGGTCTACCCAAAAATGCTCGCCCATCATCTGAATCGTCAGATAGATCGAACCTTCGCAGCGATCGGATATCGATTCGACGGGAAATGATTTGTTCGCAAGCTGCGAAAGATCGGATGTTGGAAGTTGGAAACCATTGAAGTTGAGCTCAGGTTCCTCTTGCTCGTTAGACTCGCCGTCTACAACAAGATCAAACGGCTCGAATTCCACGCCAATCGCGTGCGCTCTCTCCGAGAGATAGCCGGCTACGGGACGAAGATGTTTTTCGGCAAGATTCATAGTGTTGATTTACCAACAGAACGGCGACCATCACCGAGTGGCTGCCAAAAGAGGTTTCCCAAATCGAGCGCAGCCAACATGCGACTTCGGTGCAGTGGTTTGTTCGGGATGGTCATCACGTTCTCGTGCTCAGTCAAGGGGTGAGTGCGCTCGATCCATCATGCGATTGTACCCAATGCCTGTCCCAGTTTCTCTAGTTTCTCAACTCCGCTGGCATGGCCGCGTCGTTCACTCGAAGCAAATGCCTGGGATCATTGGGCATGATTGCTTGATTCGACGCGAATCAAAACAGCCGATCGACGGCTTGGAGCGCATCGTTTGGTTCGCAACTCCCTGACGAACCTTCGTTTCAGATCCCTGCTCGGTTCAGACTTCGCCCCAATAGTACGGACGAAGTTCCCGCAGGGGCAAGAAATCGCAGATGCCTCCATACTTGTTTCCTGGTATCGCAATCAGAACGTCGAGTCCCCAAAACGCGAGCCGTTCTTGGCAAACCCCGCATGCTGGAAGAACTCGGTAGCCACCTTCCGTGGAATCCCGAGCAATACAGATCGAAGCGGTGACAGGGTCGTCCAATACGTGAGCTTGACATATAGGACCGGTCTCAGCGCAGAGTGCAGCTGAGTCGACGCGCGCGTCGCACCAAACGCCCGTTAAGATCCGTCCAGACTTCGTTCTCGCCGACGCCGCAACGAGTTCGCCCACTGGAAAACGAGACGAAGCAAAGTCGATTGCGGATTGCACAAGCAATTCATGGTTTAGCATGCTGGGTCGGGTATTTCCGCCAACGCCCGCACACGAGGCGGCGGGAGCTAGCATCGATTCCAAAATCCGCCATCCACCGCCGCGCCCAAGCGTGCGCAGGTTCGGCATACGCCTGAAGGCCCATCCACTATCGTAGGAACAAATCGGGGGACAGTTGCAGATCTCCTAATTCATTGTTACCGGCTTGGATCTCCACCGTAAAGCGTCCTTTTGGCCAGTGTTGCAGATAGCCCGCTTTCTCGTGCCACGCCCGAAACTCCCATTTCCCAATCGGCAGACCAGTGATCTTGAACGAACCATCCGTCGAGGAAATGGCGCAATACGGATTGTCGTGAATAAGGATGAACCCGGTCGCCCAGATTTGATGGTCGGATCGAAACGGCATCGGAAACTTTTCAGGAAGAGAAAAGGTCAATTCCTTCTTCGATTCTGGTGCCAAAAACAGGTTGACGGGCTGGTTGCGAATCGCCTGGAGATGAAAGCCGAAACCGATGGCATCGCCGTTTTCGATTCGTAGCGGTTCAGTCGTGGCGACTGCCAAGACACGAGGTACAAATTGCCCATTCTCGATTCGGACTACGGCCGGTTTTGGCTTCACCCCTTTGTTGGCTGAGTCGGCGATATTCGTGCTCGTCGCGAACACGACGACGTTTGCGATACCCCCATCCTCGCTTATGAGCAGAGAACAATCGTCCGTCTTGGGACGAATGCCTAGCTGCAAGTATTCACGGTAGGCAAGCTCCACGCCGGACACTCTGCCAACGCTGTCACGAGATACCTTCGTGTCGAGATCGATGGCGTCAAATCGAGACGTCCCGGCAACCTTCGGTGGGTCACCGTCAAAAAGGAATCGCCCATTAAGCGAACCGAGTTCAGCGGCCCGCGAATCCTCCGAGCTACTGGTTTGAGCATGGAGCAAAGAAACGTGGAGCACGCTCAACAGCATCGCAGCGACTTGCAAGGTCTTCATCTTCCGAACCCGCCTGATTTGGTTGAACAAAAGGATCCCAACTCCCTCGACAAACGACGAGGTTAACCGAGATCCTGAAAATTCGGTCTCACACGTCCGAATCGGAACGCCAGAGGCTTCGGCAGTGTCGATGAGGATTAGGACTTCTTGAGCGTCATCAAGTACTCGACGACATCGATCAAGTCTTGCTCGGTCATCGACTCCTGCAGATTGTCCGGCATCAACGACTTCTCTTGCTTGCGCAACTCCTCAAGCTCTCCCTTCGGAATCGCATGCTCGATGCCTTTCGCATCCCGCAGCGTCACCCCTTCTTCCGTCTTCGATACCAGAAGCCCGGTGATCACTTCACCATCCTCCGTACGCGCCGTGTAGGCTTCGTAGTTGTGACTGATCCCCGCGCTGGGGGCCAAGATCGATACGAACATCGCGTCCCGCGTCAGCTTGTTCCCAATCTCGGTCAAACTCGGTCCGACATTTTTGCCTTCATTCCCCACCATGTGGCACTGCGAACAAGTGGCTGCGCCGAAGTACAGATTGCGTCCATTCCCTGCATTCCCGCGCTTCTTGACCAATTCCTCCATCGGCGGCAACGGGTTCTGTTTGGACTTCAACACCGGGAACAACTCGGACGCCAACTTGGCAATCTGAGGATCTTCCGAGGCTCTCAGCGTCGGACCCAACAAAGGCTTGGCCTCAGCCGGCAATCGATCCGCTTTCGCCAACTCGATGAGCAAGGCTTGGCTCCCTTTGTTGCGAAGCAACCCAACCGCCGATTCGACCTTGACGCTCTTGGCAACCCCATCCGCCTCCAGCAACGTTTTCTTGAGGTCGATGGCTTCTTTCCGTCCGCTCAAGCTCAACGCCTTCGACAACGCGACCGCCATTTCGCTCGGCTCCTTTTCCTGGAGCAGCGATTGCAACTTGTCGAGTCCTCCGGTCTCCAAGGCCAAGTCGATGGCTTGCACCGCCTGAGTCGATGCTCCCCAGGCTGCGGCCCGCTCCAGCAGCGTGTCGGTCAATCCGCCGACCTTGAGCCGTTGCAAGACTTTGATCTGCGAGGGATCGTTGCCTGCGGCGATGACATGTTTGCGAACCAACTCGGCCAGCCTTGGCGAACCGTTAACATCCACGCCATCGAGCCGCATCAAGGCTTCGACCACCGTGGCCGGATCGTCCGCGGAATCCAAGATCGGTTGCAAGGCGAACTTGCGATCCGAGGGATTCAAGAAATCGGTGGCGCGGAAGAATGCCAGTCGCTCCGCCGGGCTGAGATCCTTCGATTGCAGCCATTGCGCTTGCAGCTTGGCTGCGATCGGTCCTCTCGCTCGCCACGCGATGCCGCGGGCAGATGCGGTTGGCAACGGCGTTTGATGATGGATCTTGGCCAATGCCATCAAGCAGTCGTCCCATCGATCGCTGGCTGCGATGCCGAGAGCTTCCAGATACCATCGGTCTTGTCCGTCGTATCGCTGCGCTAAGGATGCCCACAACGCAGGCATCTCGGGTCCCTTGTCCTCGCGCAGCGCGATCGCCAGCTCGCGAAGGACCACCGGGCTGGTGTCTTTGCCAAGCGCTGCGAAAACGTCCGCGTTGGGCAATTTGGCTTGCCGCGCCAATCGCACGGCGGTCGCGCGGACGTTGGCATCCGAATCCTTGGCGGCTTCGGCGAACGCTCCCTTGGCCTCTCCCATCTTCGAGAGGAGCCACAAGGCACGAGCCCGCATGCGTGGATTCGAATGGCTTGCCATTTTCTTCAGTTCCGGCAACGCGGCGGCTCCCATCTTTTGGATGGCGTGAAAGGCCGCATAGCGAACCGAATTGCACGGATTGGCGAGGGCTGCTACCGCCCCATTGGCCGTGGTCAAATCGAACTTGGGAACAATGTACTTAGCCCCTTCTGGTGCCAATCGGAACAAGCGTCCGCGTTCCATGTCTTGCATGTTGTGGCCACCGACACCTGGGTCATACCAGTCGGTCACATACAGAGAACCATCGGGCGCGACAGCCACGTCCGCTGGCCGGAACCATTTGTCGTATTCGCCAACGGCCAGATCCTCGATGGTTGCCGAATAGCCGGCTCCGACATTTTTGGCTGGATAGGCGCGGACCACATTGGGTCCGGCATCGCAGTGGATGACTTGATTGCGGAACCGCTCCGGAAGCAACGCGCCCTCGTACACCGTGATGCCCGTGGGCGAACCGGCTCCGGTGATCAGCATCGTGGGAACTACGCCTGGGTCGTTGAGGTGCCAGTGACGTTGCGGGATCTCGGTTTCCCAGTTCGTGCGTTCGGCTTGCCATCCCGCCCCGGTCACTTCATCGACATAGCCGTAATTGCCGAACTCCATCACGTGGTTGATGCGAGTGGCGCGATTGCCATCGTCGTCGTTGTCGGATTGCCAGAGGGCTCCGAACGAATCGACCGCAGCTTCGTAGTTGTTGCGGAAGTTATGGCCGAGGACTTCCATATCGCTCAAGTCCTCATTGCAGCGGAACACCATCCCTTGTCGGTACGGTTTGCCGGAGTCGTTGATCTCGCGTCCCCAGCGATCCAGGATCGGTTTTCCATCCGCATCGCAAAGTCGATGGCCTGTGTTTCCGAAATTGAAATAGAGTTTGCCGTCGGGCCCGAAGACGAACGAATGCACGGAGTGATCGTGCTGGGGATCGCCGGTCTTGGTCAAGATAGCCCGTTTCGAATCGGGAACATCGTCACCATTCTCATCGAGGAACTCCAGGACATACGGTGCCGCACTGACGAGCACGCGATTCCCCAACACGCAAATGCCAAGAGCCGAGTCGATGTCGCGGCCTTGATAAAAGACCTTGGACGAATCCATGACACCGTCTTGGTTGGTGTCTTCGAGGATCAAGATGCGATCCCCTTCGGCCCGCTCGCCGTTGTGGCGGCGGTAGTTGACCACTTCGCAAACCCAAACGCGCCCACGCGCGTCGATATCGAGGTTGGTCAAACTCTTGAGCATCGGTTCGGATGCGGCCAAGGTAGCTTGGACGCCGTCGGCGACTTTCAAGCCAGCGACCGCATTCTCGGGGGTTCGATCCGCGCCGGCTTGCCCCCATTGATTGAGGCCGTCTGGAACGGCGTCGGCTGCGATATGGAATCGGACCGACGTGCTGGTGCCCCCGTTTTGCGACACGCCGCCATGGTCCAAAGCGCAACCGACTTTCAAGCGTTCGCTCCCCTCGGGCAATTCGAATCCGATGACGCTGGTGGCGTGAGTGCCGATTCCCTTGACGACTTGATCGCGCACTTGAAGCGGCCCGCCGGCGGCGTTGGCGTTCTTGCGGACTTGTCCCCATTCAGCCTGAGCCACAAACCAATCCAGATCGAGCAGCGACTTTTCGCCTTTGGCGGTGACCAGCACTGGCTCGACCCAGTCGGCCCAATCGCACGAGAATCCATCTTCACCTGGCGTGACGATCAAATAGAGTTTCTTGACTCCGCGGACATCGACGTCGACATCGATTTGGTGTCGCGAAGTGCTGCTGTTAACCGTCTTGGACGAAAACAGCAGCTTGCCCTTGGATGCAGGTTTGGTCGAGCCAGCCGGGGATTGCGCTGCCACGAGCCCAAACTCTTTCGCGACGTTGGTGGGATTGAAGTTTCCAGGCACCGGTTCGTCTTGATTTTCGATCAGTTTGTCGACTCCGATGGCTTCGACGGCCGCACCCGATTCGGGAACATCGAGATGCGCGGCCCAAAGGATGGCGTTGGCGACCAATCGAGTCGGCTCGCTGCGGCCCCAGTTCCAATGGAAGTGGCCACCGGTGTAACCAAAGGCACGACCGCCGTTGGGACGTTCCGAAGCCCATGCCACGTGTTGGGGTTCCCCTTTGGCGACGGCCCGACGCACATCGGGGTTGCCGCTATGCGGGCCATCGGGTCGATCCATGGTGCTGGCCGGAGCGACGGCGGAGAGAATCGGCGTGACTCCCTGCATCCCTTCGCGGAACCGCATGTGGAAATACCATTCATCGCGCGTTTCGAACGGCTTGACGCCTGAGGTGATCGGGTGCTTGGGCAACGCCTCAAAGCGAGCCGTCCAATGCGGGTTGACCGACCAATGGGTTTCAAAGTAGCCGCCGAGCCACTTCAAGAACTCCGGCCCGCCGCGATCTTTGGGGACTTCGACGGCATAATGCAAACAGACCAATCCGGCCCCGCGATCCATGTGCTTGCTCAGATTCGGCAGATGGGCCAACGAAGGATGTCCGCCACCACCATCGCTGTAAATGACGATCGCATCGGCTCCATCGAGGATCGACTCGTCTGCAGGCCAACCGTTGCGAACGACTTCGCACACGACTCCCGGAGCGGTCCGCTTCACCACGTCGGCCAAGATGCGCGAGCCTGCATAGTGTTCGTGGGAACCGAAGTCATGGCTGGGGCCGCCAGCGATGAACACAATGCGCTTCGGAGCTGGCTGATCTGCCAGCGACACGGCGCTGGTCAAGAAACCGCCGATTACGAACAGACCGACGGTGAAGGCCGATCGAAGCATCCGCATAGAACGCGACATCATGGAACGCGACATAAGGCGAACTCTCACGAGGGAAGGAGGGAGGATGGAGGGAAGGCGACGCGTGCGGCGATCCATAGCGGTTGAGCGAAGCAACCCGGACTGCGCGTCAGCAATCCAGTCTCACGAACCGATTTCAGTCCGTATCCTAGTTGGTGCGCATTGCGGCGTAAATTCCCCTGCGAGAGCTGGCGGTTTTTGGCCTCAGACAGGGCTCCCGAATCCGAGCGTCCCCCCTTACAGTGAAGGGAGCATTTCCCTAGCAGCGCGCGTCGCAACCGTCCGCGGCAAGAATGATTACCGAGCGAAACTCGCTCGCGATGTTGCAATCGCCAAGAGGACGCGGTACCACTGGCACCCGCCAATCACCACCATTCCCAACTTCCGAAAGCACCTTCGATGACCATCCACCATCTCCGGCGCGACTACAAATACGGCTCGCTGACCCGCGAGACCATGCCCGCCGAGCCCATGGGTTTGTTTCAAACTTGGTTTCAAGAGCTGCGGGAACAAGATCTTCCCGAATGGTTTGAGCCCAACGCGATGACGCTCGCAACGCATCGCCCAGACGGTGGTGCTGCGTGCCGTATCGTGCTTCTCAAGGAAATCGAACCCGACGCGTTCCTCTTTTTCACCAACTACCAATCCGATAAAGGGCAGGAAATCGAGCACGACGCGCGGGTCGCGCTCGGCTTCTATTGGCCCATTCTCGATCGGCAAGTCCGCATCGAAGGGATAGCGACCAAAACCGAGTCCGAAATCTCGCAACGGTATTTCGAATCGCGGCCGCGCTCAAGCCAATTGAGCGCGAACGCATCCCCGCAATCGCGACCCATCCAAGACGAATCCGAATTGCAACGGTTGGTCGAGGACCTCGATCGAGAACTGGCAGGTGCCGATGTGCCTCGGCCCTCGAATTGGGGCGGGTACCGCGTGCGCCCCGAGTCGATCGAATTTTGGCAAGGCCGCCCGTCGCGGCTCCACGATCGCTTTCGCTACACCCGCCAACCCCAAAGTGGCTGGCACCTGGAACGGCTCGGGCCATGAAGCATCGCATCTGAGACGTTCAATTCGCGATTTCCTGGCCCTGCAGGATGGGGATTCGGGCGGTGTCGATGCTAGAATGCAGAGCCCTTGGGTTGCCAGCCTCACAGGCATCCCATGCTCTCCCATCTTTAGGACTCTTGCACTATGCCCTTCTCTTCCCTTCGCGTGACGTCGCTGTTGCTCGCAGGCGGTCGGTTCCTCGCCCACATCCAGGCAACCACGCGATGTGTGCCCGCTGTGACCATCCTGTGCTTGCTCGGGCTGATGGGCTGGATCGGCGGGAACGCACGGTGCTGGGCGCAAGAGCGTCCGCAGCCCGCTCTGCCAGGTGTCGGCAAAGTCCAAAAGCTGCATGATGGCTTTCAATTCACCGAAGGGCCCGCCTACGACGGTGCCAAGTATCTGTACTTCACCGACATTCCCAACAATCGCATCCTCCGTACCGACGTCAGCAAACTCCCCGAGCGGGTCGGCGAGTTGGAAGTCTTTCTCGAGGACTCCCGCAGTTGCAACGGCCTGATGTTCGATGGCCGCGGGACATTGATCGGATGCCAGATGAAAGGGAGCGTGGTCGCTTGGGACGTCGCGACCAAGAAGCTTCGTACGCTCACCGACCGCTTTTCAGATCGTCCTTACAATGCGTGCAACGATTTGGTCGTCGATCGCTCCGGCGGCATCTACTTCACCGACCCGCGCTACGCCGCCCCCGATCCATGGCCCCAAAAAATCGAAGCCTTCTATTACCGTGCACCCGACGGCGAAGTAACGCGATTGGGCGAAGACATCCTCGCTCCCAACGGCATCATCTTGTCTCCCGATGAGAAGACACTCTACGTCGTCCCGTCGATGCAGAAACAAGTCATGGCTTATCCGGTGATTTCGCCCGGCAAACTCGGACGCGGCCGCGTGCTATTTGAAATGAAACAACCCGACGGCAAGACCGATAGCGGTGGCGATGGCCTGTCGGTCGACACCCAAGGCAACCTCTACATCACGACCGATCTCGGTGTGCAATGCGTCTCTCCCGAGGGAACTCTGTTGGGTATCATTCCCTTTCCCGAAATCCCCGCCAATTGCGCTTTTGGTGGCCCGGACAACAAGTTCCTCTTCGCTACGTGTCGCACAGGCCTTTACGCCGTCGCGATGCCGATTGCAGGGCACGTCTTTCGCGGTGTCGTTCCCTGATCGAGATTCCTTCCATCGAAGTACACCTATGAACGCATCGATTTCTTCCAGTGGATGGAGTGCCACGGCTCGAAGGGCTGGCCAACATCTGCTCTTTGGTGCCTTCGCTATGGTCCTGGCCACCGCGATGCCATCGCAGGCCAGTGCGATGCAAGAAGAACCGCCCCAAGTAACCGCTAAGCAAGAAGAGCTTCGCAAAACCATTGCGACGCTGGCTGCCCAATTGGATGCCGATCAAGCCGATTTGCGCGATGCGGCCGAAGCTAAGCTGCTCGAACTCGGGCCGGTAGCTATCGAATATCTTCCGCCGCTCTCGGATGCAGCATCCGACGAATGCCGCATGCGCATGGAAAGGGTCCTGGAAACTCTTGGCTCTCAATCCAACGTCGATATCAGCCAACCCACCCGCATCTCATTCGACGGAGTTGTGCCCGCCAAAGATGCGCTCAACCACATCGCCAAGTTGAGCGGCAACACGCTAACCTCGCCCGGGACGACAATCGATCAAGAGCTAACCCTTCAATTCGATGAAACTCCCTATTGGGAAGCCGTCGATGAGATCTTGGACAAACTCGGATTGGCAATCGATCCAGAGGACCACCCGACGTTACGTTTGCAACCGCGACGTCCAGAATCCGCCCAAAGCGGCGCGATGGCTGCTTATGCTGGAATGTTTCGTTTGGAACCCATTTCGGTTCGAAAGAACCTCGATTTGAGAAACAGCGAAGAGAACACTCTCACGGTGGCATTGTGCGTGACCTGGGAGCCGCGCATTTCTCCAGCCATCCTTCGGGTCGACCTCAAGGGACTTGAACTGGTCTGTGACAACGGCGAAGTCCTCCACCCGCGAATGCAACAAGAGAGCGAGTTCATCCCGTTCGGAGCCACCGTCGGGATGCAACTGGAATTCGAAAAACCGACTCCCGCCGCCAAAGAGATTGTGAAGTTCCAAGGCACCCTCGAAGCCCTCGTTCCCGGGCCATCGATCTCCCTTGAGTTCTCGGAGTTAGCCCAAGCCAGCGCCGAACGCATGAGTGCTGGCGATGTGATTGTGACGCTGGAAAAAGCCCGCAAGAATCGAGACCTGCAGGAATTGATCGTCACCCTTTCCACGCACAGCAACACCAATACGGAAGCGCTGCAAAGCTTGCTATCCAAGCATGAAGCCTACTTGGTCGATCCCAAGGGTCAAAAGATCGAATTCGCAGGTTGGTCCACCAACACCATCACCGAAAACAGCCTCCGGTTCTCGTACTTGTTCGATGCGGGCGATAGCCTCGACGGGTATCGGTTTGTCTATCGATACCCGCAGTCCATCCGCAGTAGCAGTATCCGCTTCTCTCTCGGAACGATTCCGCTTCCATGAAGTTCTCTTTGCCTTGGGACCCAGAAGTCGAAAGCCCTGCCACGATCGCCATCATCGGCGGCGGACCGATCGGCATCGAAGCCGCCATCTATGCGCGGTTTCTCGGATACTTTGTCACCATCCTCGAAGCCCGGCGCGTCGCGCACCGCATGCTCGATTGGCACGATCGACCGTTGGCCTTGCCCGCCGGTGCGATCACCACTTCGCTGGGGCATGCAGCCATCGGCGCGCAGAATCCGGAATACCGACGGATCGATCCCGATCGCATCCTGACTGGCAAGCAGTATGCCGAGGAGTATTTGCTGCCGCTTGCGAAAACCGATTTGCTCTTCGATGACATTCACTTCCTCAGTCCTGTGATCGACATCGCGCGGCTGCGCACCACGCGCGATGAGAATTGCGGCTGGCAAGAGCGCTGCAACGATGAGTTCCGCATCCTCGTGCAAGGGCGTCATCGCGGTCCGTGGATCGCACGAGCCGATTGCATTCTGGATTGCAGAGGCGATGCCATCGTGGCCAACGGCATGGGCCCGGGCGGCGGCAAAGCCATCGGAGAGTCCGACTGCGAAGCCGATTTCTATGCGCATGCACCAGACGATCGAAAGTTCGAACGCAAGAAACTGCAAGGAGCGAGGCTGGCCTTGGTCGGGCAATCGATCGAAGCTTGCCACGCGGCCGAAGCTTGGTTGCGTCACTTTCCGACATCGAGCGATGGTTCGTTGGTTTGGATCGTGCGCCCGCGCGGTGACCATGAATCGGAAACCTTTCGCAACACGCTGGCTGCCATCGAACGCTCCGCCCCCGATCATGTGGTCGTGATCCAGGCGTTGGGAGTCGATGCCATCCAGCGCACCGACTCGGGGGGCTTTCGATTGCGACTGCTCAAAGACGACGATTCAACCGTCGACCTCGATGCCGATCTCGTGATGCGGCGCACCGGGCACCACTGGCAATCGATCGCCCCCCAACTGCATGTTCATGCACCGCGCGCGATGCGTGCGGCAGGCTTGCGGTCCCATGCGAATCCGGGGGAAGCCCAATCTGATTCCAATGCGGATGCAGGAGACGAAGCGCGGACCGAACTGGCCTTGCCCGACGATGCCGATCCCAGTTATGTCACCGCCGAACCAGGCTATTACGTTTTGTCCGCAGGTTCGCTCGAATCCGGAGCAGGTGCAGGGATTCCCAAGGCTTTGAAGTCAATTCGAGAAGTCTTTGCCATGCTCGGCGGGCGAGCCGATCTCGATTTGTACGCCATCCTCGAAAAGCAACTGGCGAACCAATAGGCTATACTGCAATTCCCCTCCAATTCCTCTCCTGGGAACCATCCGCATGTTGACGTTGATCGGCGAAGGCACGGCCCATATGTGCAACGGCGTCACCCGCCGGGACTTTCTTCAAGTCGGAACGCTCGGCGCGATTGGGCTCGGATTGCCGCAATACCTCGCCGCCAGCGAAGCGGGCATCGTCGATCCGACGAAAAAGAATCGCTCGGCCATCATGATCTTCAATCTGGGTGCCCCGAGCCAGCTCGACACCTTCGACATGAAGCCCGATGCCCCGGCGGAAATCCGTGGCCCCTTCCAACCCATCGCCACCAACGCGCCCGGCA
>JBKCUI010000241.1:0-25679 GCA_046318495.1 Pirellula sp.
TTGTCGGGTGTCGGTTTGTTTGGTTTTGGTAGTTTTGAGCTCTCGAGAACCGAGGGATCTGGGTTTTTGTGATTTATCAAGTAGGCGGCGTAGTGGATCTTGCTAAAGATCCTTGCGACTTCATGATTTCAGAAACGGTGATTCGCGGGTCGGAGCGATCGAATGGGTGTTGCTGAGTTGTAGCGAGGCGTGTTGCGCTTCGGTGCGTTGAGGATCTTTAGTAAGATCCACTACCGAGGGATCGATCTTTGGGCACGAAACACCAACGCGGCGTAGTGGATCTTGCTAAAGATCCTAGCGACTTCATGACCTGTGGGCAGTTGGCACGCATGAGAGGTCATGTCTTGGTTTCGGACCGCCCCAAGGGGGCATACTACGGCAACCCCGTCGGGGCATAGAACAGATAGGCTTGGATGCGTTGCACGCCTCACCCATTGGGTTCGGGGAAGGCGGGCCTGGAGACCCGCCCTACGAGAGGGGCGTGAGACGTGTGGGGGAAAGAACTGCGCGATACCTCGGAAACGGGGATTCTTGTCCCTATTGGATGTGGCTTAGCGCTTCACGGCGTAGTGGAAGTACCCGATCATCATCTCTTCGTAGGTCTGGTCGCCCCAAGTCACCCACGCCTTCGGATTCGGATTGTTGAGATTCTCCTCCGAGTTGTCGAAGACCGCTTCGCAAAAGACCTTGGTCCCCTTGGGAAGTTTCATGCTCTCGCGCAATTGGTACTCGGTCTGCCAATTGAAATCATAGCGCGGAATGTCGAGCACGACTTCGCGGCGCTTGTCCGGGTACACAATGGTGTATCGGAACGACTTGCCGCGGACATGCATGTGCGGACTCAGCGACAGCAGTTCGCACTCGGGCAACCGTTCCGGCAACATCGCCGTCGTGCGGTAGTTCGCTTCCCCAGGAGGAATGCGGAAGCTCGGATTGACCGCGCTGGTGGTGATGATCTCGTTCGAGACCTTGGTGGGATCGGTCAGCACGATGCCGAATCGACTGAGGTCTTCTTGCTCGGTGCCATTGGGTGTGTAGTGGATCTGGAAGATCAGTTCGCTGTTGGCCGGGATGCGTTTGGCGTAGCCTTCGGGCATCAGGCTGGCGCGCGTCCCTGGCACATAGCCTGCCAGGAAACTGCGCTCGCCGTGCAGTTGGCGATTGCGGGAGCCTTTTTCCCGCGTGAAGACCAAGATGTGGTGAACGACTTCGCGATTGCCGGGGATCAACTCCATCCCATTGGTCCAGAGCTCGGTATCGTTCTTCAAATCGACCACAAAGTACTGGTATTGCACGTCGCCCTTGGCCGGAACGCGGAACGGTCGATTGCGCATGGGAACGACGATGTCGGGAGTCTTGGGAAGCAGCCAGCCTTCGTTGAAGGCGATGGGGGCCGGGTCGCGAGCGGGGTCGCCGCGCGAAGTGCCGGATTCGGCCCAGGCGAGCAACGTTTGAAGCTCGTCGTCGCTCAATCGCCGATCGTTGGCGAATTGGCTGTGCTCGGGACTGGCATGCCACGGGGGCATGGTGCGATTTTGCGTGACCTCAACGATCATGTCCGCCCACGCCGATGCTTCTTCGTAGTTGCTCAAGTCCATCGGGCCGATATCGCCAGGGCGATGGCACGAGACGCAGCGGTCTTGCAAGATCCTGGCGACCGAGTCGGAATAGGTGACTAGGGCTTTCGCATCGCTCGCCGCAGTGCTCTTGCGAACCCGGCCGATGATGCAGCCCGCGGCGGGGGTGCTGGCGACCGCGACAGCCTCGCCTCGAAGCATCGCATCCATCGCATCGCGAAGTTCATGCGTGGTGGGTTGGTCTTTGGCATAACCGATTCCATACTGGTCGTCGAAGCGACCGCGGTAGATCAGTTGTTTGTTCGCGTCGAGCAACACAAACTCCGGAGTTCGCGTCGCGCCGCAATGATCGGCTACGAGTTGGTTGGGGTCTTTGAGAAAGGGCATGCTCCATTGGAATCGCTTGGCATGTGCCCCCATCTCTTGAAGCGAGTCTTGGATGTTGGAATCGATGGCGACGATGTGGATGCCTCGTTCGCGGTACTCCTTTTCAATTGCCACCAATCGGGCAGAGTACTGCTTGGCGAGCGGGCATTGCGTCCCGAGGAATGCGAGCACCGTTCCTTTGGGGCCCGAGAGTTCCTCAAGCGTCCATTCGCGGCCTTGCGCGTCGGTAAGTTTGAAGTCCGGGATAGGTTTGCCGAATGCGGCTGTGGCGACCGGCGATTTGCCGGCCGCGGTTTCGTCGGCGTTTGCACGGGGCGCGAGCCAAACACCGCTGCACAAGACGCTGGAGACCGCGAAAACCAAACCAGAGATCGGGCGCAAAGGGCTTTGCATCGTTGGATTTTCCATGCCATGGGTTATCGCTTTCCTCGCTCAGGCGAGGATAATCACTCTTCGAGTTCGGATTCTAGCGAGGAATCTTGATCCTGTTCTATCCTCAATTCGGAGTTTTTCACAATGCCGAACCTCCACCTTTGCGGGGCCTCTCCCGCCGCGAAGCGTCTCCTGGCCCGCCGGATCTCGACCCCGGCTCGCGCTGCACTGAACGGACGATTGCCCACTCGGATGCGTTGGCTGGGCGTCGTGGCCGGTGCTCTGTTCGGAATCCTCGGATCGCATTCGTTGCAAGGGGCCGAACCATCCCCGGCCGCCGACATCGAAGTGCCCTTGTGGAGCGGCAAGGCCCCTGGATCGCTCGGGGATGAGCCCAAGGATCAACCCAAGATCACCGTGCGATTGCCCGAATCGGCCACTCCGACCGGTGCGCTCATCATTTGCCCAGGGGGAGGTTACGGTGGATTGGCCATGGACCATGAAGGCCGTCAAATCGTCGAGTGGGCCAACAGCATGGGACTGGCTGCCATCGTGTGCGATTATCGGCATCGCGGCAAAGGCTACGGCCACCCTGCCCCGCTCCAAGACGCGCAGCGCGCCATCCGCCTGACGCGTGCACACGCCAAGGAATGGAACATCGATCCGGCCAAAGTCGGCATCATCGGCTTCTCCGCCGGCGGCCATTTGGTTTCGACCGTCATCACTCGATTCAAAGAGCCCGATCCCAGCAGCGATGAGGCGATTGCCAATCACTCGGCGCGGCCGGACTTTGCCATTTTGTGCTACCCCGTGATCTCGATGGGCAGTCCGTTTTCGCATCGCGGTAGCGAAGTCAATTTGTTGGGCAAGGACGCTTCGCCCGAGACATTGCAGCAGTTCGCCAGCGAGCGCAACGTCGTGCCCGAGACCCCGCCCACGTTTTTGTTCCACACGCTCGAGGACAAGGCCGTTCCACCCGAAAACGCACTCGTCTTTTATCAAGCCATGGTGGCCAAAAAGGTCCCGGGTGAACTGCACATCTATCAGACCGGCCAGCATGGCGTCGGACTGGCTCGAACCATTCCCGGCACAGGAGATTGGCCGTTGACCTGCCAGCGTTGGCTGCATCAGTTGGGGATGGTCGCAAGTCCCCAGCCTAAGCCCTAGCGCGCCTCGCGAAGCTTTCCGTGCGATTCCCAACCTCAGAGATCCGATCGATGAAACCGTCACAACAAACTTGGATGCGACGTCGCGTGCGCGGGCTGATCGCGATGGTCGCGGCGATGGCCACTTGCTACCTCGCTACCTTAGGGTGGACTCGTTTTGCAGATCCCGGCGGGGGCGCATCCGCCGATCGAATCGCTTTGGCAGCATCGCCCGCTACCTCCCTACCACATTCCCAAGAAACCGTCACTGTGCCTAACGAGTCCACTGCATCGCATCGCTTGGTCGCCGCTCATCCAGACAAACCGCGTTGGTCCATCGCCATCCATGGAGGGGCCGGAGGCGATCTGGATCGTTGGACACCCGAGCAACGTCGCGTGCGCATCGAAGGTTTGCAGCGGGCCCTGCGCGTCGGAGTCGACAAGCTCGAGCAATCGGCGACGGCCGTAGATGTTGTGGAAGCGGTCGTTCGCGTCTTGGAAGACGATCCGAACTTCAATGCAGGTCGCGGTGCGGTCCTCAATGAGATCGGCGAGATCTCGCTGGATGCCAGCATCATGGACGGTTCGGACTTGAGTTGCGGTGCGGTGGCCAATGTGCGCCGCACGCGCAATCCGATCTCGCTGGCTCGGGCGGTGCGCGATAAGACGCCTCACGTCTTTCTATGTGGGCATGAAGCAGACGAATTCGGCGAATCGCTAAAGCTGCCGACGGAGACGCCTGAGTATTTCAAAACGCCCGAGCAAATCGAAAGTTGGAAGACGTGGAAGGATCGCCAAGCCCAAAAAGCCGAGTCCACGTCCAAGCACGACCACGATCGGGGCGAAGATCGGCTGTTCTATTTGGGCACGGTCGGTTGTGTGGTTCTCGATGCGCAAGGCAACTTGGCTGCGGCCACCAGCACCGGCGGGTTGTTGGGCAAGAAGTACGGGCGCATCGGCGACACACCGGTGATCGGCGCGGGGACGTATGCCAACAACAAAACCTGCGCGGTCAGTTGCACGGGAGTCGGCGAGTTGTTCATCAAGAACCATATCGCTTCGGCCATATCGGCCCGTATGGAGTTCTTGGGAGAGTCGCTGGAGACCGCCGCCAAGCATGCGGTGATGACGACGTTGCCGACCGACTCGGGGGGCATCATCGCGGTGGACACGAACGGAAACTTGGAGACGCTGCACAACACACCGATCATGGCCCGGGGGCAAGCCAACAGCGATGGTCTGTTTCGCGTGGCGTTGTCCGAGTGGGTGGAGTAAACGCGCTATGGCTGATCCCAAAGAAGTTTCGCTCGTCTGCCCGATAGAAGTCGCCAGCGACGATGCACCCGTGGTTGCGAACGCTTCTTCCTCGCGGGTCATCCTGGCTGTCATCGTCACGTTGATCGGGCTGGGGATCACGTCCATAACCGGGTTCGTGGTTTGGCAAGGGGCGGCTCGTCAGCATCTGCTTGCCACGTTGTGCCCCGGGGTCTTCCTGTTGGCTGGCCTCGCGCTGGATGTGTTGGCGGCGTATCTGATCCTGGGATGTTTCAACCCGATGCCGGTGTTGGTGTTGAGCGAACGCAACGTCTATCCGGGAACCGAGTTCGAGGTGAGCTGGATGTTTCGCGGCAATCCGAAGTCGATTCATCGCTTGAAATTGATGCTCATCGGGACCGAGAAGGTTTCCTATCGGCAAGGGACCGACACGCGGCGCGAGGAATCGAAGTTTCACCACGAAGTGGTTTTTGAATCTGAGGATGCCGAGCAGATTGCCAAGGGGTTTTGCTTGGTGACCATGCCGAGCGACGCGATGCATTCGTTCAAGGCTTCGAACAACGAGATCGAATGGAAGATCGATCTCGAGGGAAGTATTCGTCGATGGCCGGATGTTCTGGAATCGTTTCCGGTTCAAGTGCTCACGCCCCCTTTGTCGAATGGAGGATGACGATGTTCTTTCGACGTTCCAAAGACAAGGGTGGCAGTGATGCGCCCAAGCGGATTGCTTTGCAATTGGATCGAGCCGATGGAGTGTATGCTCCGGGCGAGACGATGATTGTTACTGCGCGATGGCGGAGCGGGGTCACCGTGGACTACATGGAATGCGCAGTCGAATGGTCGACGGAAGGGAAAGGGGATTCCAACGGAGACGCGGTGGCTGAAGAGATTTGGGATGACCTCCAGAGCGTTCATTCGGTCGAATGGAAAGTCGTTTTGCCGCGAGGGCCGCTGAGCGTCCAAGGCCAACTGCTATCGATCGTTTGGGCGGTCCACTGCGATGCCCAAATCGAAGGAGATCGAAGCGAGGAGACGCAAGAGATCCAGTTCACACTGACGCATGGCCGCGAGCCCTTGGTGCTGAACAAGGTTGCGGAGAACGGGGCAAACGCCAAGACCGGCGGATAGCGGCCAAGCCATGGTGGTTTTTCGCGACCGACGCAATCAGGATGGACCGTATAGGGGTTTCTAGCAGCAATTTGCACCCATCTGCACAGACGCTGGGCACCAAATCGACTCGGCGGACTATAATCGGACCCGAGCCATGGAGATGCCTGCGTGCTCGCAAAGACTGCTTGCGAGGAACGCCATGGACCGTGGATACGTCCAGCACATTGCAGTCTGTGCAACTAGAGCTTTGCGGAATTTTTTTCTATGTCCAGCGTTGCAACCAGTCCCTTGCCGGTAGTTCATCGGCTGGGAGATACATCCAAATGCCCTATTTGCGGTAGCAACGTCGCCACGGAAGCCTACCACTGCACGCATTGCAGGAACTTTTTCTGCTACCAATGCCGCGCGAGGCAAGCCGGCAGCGAGACCGGATTGCAATGCACCAATCAAGCGTGCGGGTACTATGGCAAACTGGTTTGCAACATCTGCGATCCCGAACAGAGCAAAGACGAACCTCCGACCGTGTATCAAGAGCCCTTGGACGGGTATTGGCCGGCGTTGTTAGGAGTTAGCTTGATCGCAACTCTGATCGTTTGGCTTTATTCGACGTGGTTGGCTGCGTTGATTTTTTGGTTCGGAGTGTATTTGGGTTTGGGGTACATCTTGCAGTCGATGGGGTTCAACATCTTCGGCAAAAAGCGCACGGTTAGCATGCCGCGAACCTCGAAGCATCATCAGTGCATCGGATGCGGACAGACTGCTAAGGAAGTACCGATCGGGTCGCGACGATCGAGTTAGTAACGCCCCGCCCAATCCACCGGAAACGCTCATCGCTATGGCAGACTTTAAGGTTCATTTGTTGGAAGGGATGTACTACGTCGACATCCACCTCGACCATGAGTTGGTGCGGTGTGAGTCGGGGGCGATGAATTATCTGGTGGGTGAGATCGAAGTCCACTCGCAGTTCATGCCTTCGGTCGGCGGGTTCTTTTCTTCGTTGCTCGCGGGCGAATCGGTCTTTCGTCCGACTTATGTTGGGACCGGCACGATCACCCTGGAGTCTTCGTTGGGTGGGTTCCATGTCTTGGATTTGCAAGGCGAATCGTGGATCTTAGAGAAAGGCGCGTATTGGGCTTCGGAAGGGTCCGTGGATTTGCAGTTCTTTCGCGAGCGGTTGCTGACCTCACTTTGGGCAGGCGAAGGCATGGTCTATCTGCAGACCAAAGTCGCAGGGCATGGCAAGGTCGTGGTCACGACGAAGGGACCGACCGAGATCGTGGAGCTGCGCGAAGGGCAGCGGATCATCGTCGACGGTCAGTGTGTGATCGGACGGACGGCCAGCGTGGGATTCAAGATTCAACGTCCCACGAAGAATTACATGGGCAAGTACACCTCGGGCGAGCCCATGGTGCGATCCTACACCGGACCTGGGAAAGTGCTTCTCAATCCGACGTATTATTGGCGTTACTTCATGGCGATGCAGAAGCAACGCGAGCTGTAGTCCTCTAACGCTGCCAGGCCGATGATGCTCCCGACGAAAGATCCGCAGCAATGGTTGGAGGAGGCGACTCGGACGGTGCTGTCGGTGCACCGGCAATTCGATGAACTGAAGTCGGCGGCGGATGCGATGGCCGCGTATGCAGCGACGCTGGATCGCGACTATTTGACCCCGACCGAAGACGAAGCAGCTCGGCGGATGTTGGTCACCTATTGGCAACTGCGCAATGCTCTGCTGGAGATCGTGCACGAACTGCGAGGCTTTGGCAAGCGCGATCGCAAGCTGTACAAGCGGATGTTCTTGCCCGGCTACGCGGGGGCGTTGGTGCTGGTGGATGCGGCTCGCTTTCTTCGCGATCGCTTTCATCGTTGGCCGCTTATCCGAGCCAAGCTCAATGAGCCCGAACCGGCGTTCGGCATCCCGGCGGGTGTGTACGACACGACCCAGAGTTCGTGGACCAAGCCGCAGCACATATGGGAGTTGTTCGACGCGGCTGCGTACTATCGCAAGCATGCATCGACATGGAATGCATCGCGCGAGGTTCCGGAGATGGCTGCCTTGCTCGACATCATCGAGCGGCTGACCGGTCGTTTGCAGATCACCTGGGGAGACTATGCCAAAGTCCGATTGCGGTTTCGTGCGAGGCAACTGCTCGGGTTCCTCAAGCACGATGTGTTGGGATTGTCCCTCTTTCAAGTCCAAAAAGTCGCCGGGGTTTTGGCGGCGGACAAGTATCTCAAGATAGGGCATCAGCCGAATCTGCCGGCTTCGATTCGAGAAGAGCTGCTGCAGGAGCTGGCGCCAGGGGATATCCTCTTGGTGCGGAAAGAGTATGCCTTGACCAACTACTTCTTGCCCGGCTACTGGCCGCATGCGGCTTTGTTTTTGGGCAACGTTCGGGCGATGCAAGGAATGGGATTGGAGCAGAACTCAGCGGTGGCCTCGAGATGGCAAAAGATTTTGGATTGCGATGCGCCGGAATGCGGACGCGTCCTGGAGGCCATGAAGGATGGGGTGCATGTGCGGGGCATGGAGTCCCCGTTTGGCTCCGATTCCATCTTGGTCTTGAGACCCAAGCTGAGTTCCGAAGCGATCCAGCAGGCCGTGGCCCGAGCGCTGCTGCATGAAGGCAAAGAGTACGACTTCAATTTCGACTTCACCAAATCGGATCGGATGGTTTGCACCGAAGTGATTTATCGTGCCTACGATGGCATCGAAGGGATGCGATTCCCGTTGGCGTTGCGAGCGGGACGCTTGACGTTGGCTTCGGCGGAGCTGATCCAGATGGGGATCGACGGAAGGTGTTTGGAGATCCGCGCGACCTACATTCCAACGCTTCGGTCGAAGGTGCTGCGCGACAGCGAGGCATTGCGCGCGGTGCGCGAAGCCAATCCAACGCTGTCCGCCGCAGTCGACTCCCATTCCTCCAGCGAAGGACCATCACCATGAATCGAAGCGATCGCGACACAAACACGTTTTGGTTCTTGGTCGCTTTGGTTGCGGCGGTGGCTGTGGCGACGTTTATCGGGACCGTCGATCGCATCAATTGGTTGTTGGATGCGGGCTGGGTGGCGGCGGGATTGCCGCTGTTGATCGCGACGCGGCGTCGATTTCCGTTGACTTCGCTGTTGGTGTGGTTGCTCGCGATCCACGCCATCGTGTTGATTGCGGGTGGGTTTTGGACGTATGAGAAGAATCCGCTGGGGTTATGGCTGCAGCAAGTCTTTCAAACCGAGCGGAATCACTACGACCGGTTCGGTCACTTCATGCAAGGCTTCGTCCCTGCGATTTTGTTTCGCGAGCTCTATGCGCGGTTGTCGCCGGTGAAGCGCGGGGCGTGGTTGAATTACTTTGCGTATGTCAGTTGTCTCGCATTCACGGCGGTCTTCGAGTTGCTCGAGTGGGCTGCGACGGTGATCGCCAAGGCGGATGGGGATGCGTTCTTGGGGCATCAGGGGGACGTGTGGGATGCGCAGTGGGACATGTTGTGGGCGGCGATCGGTGCGGCTCTATCTTTGGTGTTGCTGGCTGGCTGGCACCATCGGCAGCTGGAGGCGTTGAGGGCGAACGACCCGGCGTCGTAGTCGACGGAAGGCTTCGTGGGTTTGCTTGGTAAAACGGCTGGGCGCGAGGCCCAATGTGCCAGTACGCGTTTCGTGGCCCGTTGGCTTGGATGGGTAAGCTCCCGATTGAGGCAAGCGGCCATTCCCGGTCCATCGCCGAGTACGATTTGGAAAATCCCTGGGTTTTTCGCGCCCAGTTGTTGCTAATGAGAATCAATCTCAGTAAGATGCGTGAGGTTTTTTGACAGTATTTGATGTGACAAATACGGTGACGTCGTCTTGGCGAGCGGGTGTTGGACGGGTGCCAACGGAAGGATTATCGCAATGGAAAATGGCACAACCGGCCTCAAGCATGGTGGCGGCAGCCCGGCAGATAGCGAGGCGTCGGAGGGTCGCCACTCCTCCGCGGCGAGGTCGTCGCCCGATGCGGTTGTGCCCGATGGAACTGCGTTTCATGGGATTGCGCAAACAGGACCAGCTCCGACTGGGACAGCCTTCCACGGGACGGTGACGGGGGCCAAGCTTCCCAAGATCATCCCATTCACCGATTTGTGCCGTTGCGGCGATGAAGTCTGGATCGAGCACGACGGGCAGCTCTATAGGCTTCGGCGGACCCGTTTGGGAAAGCTTATCTTGACCAAATGATCCCGAGTGGATCGTTTCGATTAGGGGCGGATCGCTTGCCGCAGCCGCATCAAATGCTCTCGCACGGCGTCCACATCAAACGTCTGGGCTAGTTCGAGTGTGGAGGATTGGTTGACCAGCACGCTTTGCTTTTGTGGGACTTGCAATTGCAGTCCCAGCAGTCGATCCAGCGACTCGAGATCCTGCGCGACGGCCGCTGGATCCAATTGCTTCTTTTCGATCAACTCGCGGATGGCGATGCTGACCAGCCACGCGGTTTGTTTTGCGACCCAGTAGTCGGTGAGTTTGGGGGATTGCTCATCGATCCAGCGATCGATCCATTCGCGGGTGGCCTCCGCGTCCAGGAGTTCTTGGCTCCAGGAGACCCATTGCTGACGTCGAGCGGCGAGAAAGTTCTGGTATAGCTGTTGGTCGGCTTGGACCTTTTCTCGATCTCCAAAAGGGACTTCGTTGAAAGCTTCGTCGAGTTTGGATTGGATGGGTGCGGCGATCAAGGCATCGCTGGAGATCGCATCGGAAAGGGACGTCCAATTCGATGGGAATGGCCGGCCGGGGATGCGACCTGCCGGACGGTTTCGCGATCGATCTTTGTAGAGGGTCTGATGGCATCCCATGCAATCAAAGAGCGAGTAGTCGCCCCAGTTAGCTGGCTGCTCAGCGGAATCGTGGATCAATCGCAGCGAAGCGTCCTGGGCAGCCATGGCGCCGACCATGCTGCGTTTGGTTCGTTCGAAACTTTGCTGGACCTCCGACTGCATTTGTGCGGTGGTCTTGTCTGGATCGAGTTTGAAATGATTCAGCAGGTAGGCGCGTTGGTTCTCGAACTCGGCTGCGCGATCTGCGGTGAGGGTGGTTGCATAGGGCTTTTGTGCGATGGTTCCCCAGTGGGGCGGCATTGCGTCCAAAAACGTTTGCAGCTCGAAGGGAGGCAATGGGGGATGGCCTGCGGCGTACATGTCGTGGGTGACGAAGCGGCCGGCCTTGAGGTTGCCCAGGTGGCAGCTCAAGCAGACTTCGGCTACCACAGCCGCATTGGAAAGATCGGTCATCCCCAGTGCAGCTTTTTGTTCCGGCGTTTTCGTGCGCCAGGTTGGTTGTTGATGTTCGGTCGTTGCCAGATACTTTTCGCCAGGGCCGTGGCAGGATTCGCATTGCACGCCAAATTCGAGGTTGGCGAGGCTGATGGGATCCTTGAAGTCTTGGTCAGGA
This sequence comes from Pirellula sp., assembly GCA_046318495.1. Lineage (GTDB taxonomy): Bacteria > Planctomycetota > Planctomycetia > Pirellulales > Pirellulaceae > JBKCUI01. The sequence goes on from JBKCUI010000241.1 coordinate 11,282, forward strand.
GTCGTGCCCGCGTGGCATGTTAAGCACTTGCGTTCGAAGTTGCCATCACCGACCTTCCAGCCAAGTTTCTCGATCATTGTGCGCACGCGGCGATTGGAAGCGCGTTCGGGAAGATCCCACTCGGCCGGCTTCAGGTCGACGCGAACCAGTTCGTACGCGTAGGCGTGTTTGTCCTGGGTGTTCCATTGGACAGCTTCGGTCAAATGAACGAATTGCGTGACGTTGAGTTTGGGATAGAGGAATCCCGGTTGCGAATGGCATGCCGCGCATTCTTTGACCCCCAGCGTTTTTAGATGCGGGTTGGCGGATGCCTGGAGGATGGAGTTGGATCGGTTGGGTTCTGCGGTTTCTGCGGCGTGCAACGCGGCGCTCGACGCGATCCAAAGTGTTGCGACCCCGATGCTGAGGCATTGCGACCAAGTTCGGAAAGGGGCGATGCGCGGATGCCGGTCGGCGGATGACTGCGGCCCAAAGGCCGGTAGGGAGGCGATGGCGTGCATCATGGCTCAACACTTTCGATGAACAAGAGAATTCGCTCGATGGCTGCATCCCATTGTTGTCGGGTGGGTGGGGCGCTGGAAGCGTCCGACCGCGGAAACCTTGGAGATTGGCTGCGGAACGGAAAGACCAGTCCGGCGCGGGCCGTGTCCATATCGGATTCGATGGCTGCTGGGACGGCGGAAGCTGGGACACTGCGTGGCAACGCGGCCCAGGTCGCGATGTAGGCCAACGAAGCGTCTTCCCAGTCCTTGGAGTCGATGGCTTGCCGCAATTGAGCAGCGGCGATGGAGCGTTGTTGGGCGAGCGTCCTACGCGAGCGATTTGCCATCACATCAACGGCGCGGGAAGCCAGGATCGGCCGCAGTTCGCCGGCTTTCTGGGCGATGGTGCCTTGCGGCGCGTTGGGCGAATTCAGTTCCGTGAGCAGTGCGGAAAGCATCGTCGCAGGTTCGCCGCGGAAATCCCAGTTCGGCTCATGGTTTTCGCGAGGGGACTCGACCAGCGTTTGGATGCCTTGCAAGTTCCAGCGTCGAACGCTGGCCCGGCCTAGGGCTTCCCAGTCGATCGCGCCCAGCGCTCGAGGTTTTTCGGGTTCAAGGGGCAATCCATCCAGCGTGTTGTGGCACGAGGTGCAACGGAACTGAGCGAATTCGGGCCAGACCGAAACGCTGTGCGCTTTCGCGGCTCGGGTTTGAAGGAGTTCGAGTTCTGCATCGGCTTTAGCGATTTGGCCGGCCAGCCACAACTGCGCGCGGAATGCAGGGGCATCGGCTTCGGGATCGCGCCAGTGCTTGGGGTATGCTTCGTGATAGACGGCCATGTCGAAGTAGAGGGCTGGGTGGCCGGCGGCGATGATGTCGTGGTTCATGTCGCGGTCGGCGGCCCCGACGTGGCAAAGGGTACACGTCCTGGCTCGCTGCAACAGCGGCTTGGTGTCGATCATCCCGCGTTCGGACTTGCTCGCGAGCACGCTTTGAGGGCCTTGGTAGTGCGAGTCATACCAAGCTTCCGAGGGGCCGTGGCACGATTCGCAGCCGACCCCTTCGGCGATGTTGGGAGTGATTCGATCGGGACTCAGGCTGCGGTCGGTGTTGTGGCACGCCAAGCAATTTTGGTAGGCCGTGGGATTGGCGATGGCACCATTGCGCAGGATCCCCAGTTTGGTGAGGATCTCGATCGACAAGGGGGAGTTGAGCGTTCGCCACGAGCGGCTGTGCGGATCGCTTTCGACGAACAGCGGATACTCCGATCCTCGAACGGCATCGGCGGCGGCGACGGCAACACTCGGGCCGCCATGGCATGCCGTTGCGGCGCAGCTGGCGGCGCCGCGCGGGATCGCATACGCATGAACCAGTGGTCCAACGCCCCAAAATGTGTCCGGTGAAATGGCGCCGGTCGGAGGATGCGTCGAGGAGTCCGCAATGGGTTTGCGGATGTCTTTGTTAGGCTCCGATGCGGTGGCTGGTTGGAGCGGTGTCGCGAAGAAGCTGAGCGTGATCAACCAAGCGACTGTCTCCCCCGCGCGCTGACATGAATTCCGGATAAAATGGGGGAGCACTTCGGAGTCCTCATCGGAACGGGCGATCAGTGAATGCACGAGAATCGTCGGCGAGCAGGCATGAAGGAGTGCTCGTGATCATTCACTTCCTTGCAAGTGTTCTTCCCGCTTAGCGCAACGGATTTCATCGCATCGTGTCGTTAAAAATTGACTTGCTCGAACAAGATGTGCTGCTCGAATCCCTGCCGCTCGACCAACCGATCGAACTGGGCCGCCGCGACAAATCCGATCCGATTCAAAAAACGCCCTTCCTGACAACCAGTCCTTCAGGGGGACGGCGCTGGGTGGTGGCAGATTTGGACTCGCGGGCATTTCCTCGCAAAGTCTGCTTGGTCGAACCCTTGCAAAACGGACGCTTGCGCGTCACGAATATACATTCGACGAACGAAGAACTTTTCTTGACCGACGGGCAGCAACTCAAGCCTGGAAATTCAGCGGAGATTGCGGTCCCCGCCACTCTAAAACTACCCGAAGGATTCACACTTTCGATATTCTCGGAAGATGAACTGAAGACCATCCAAGGGGAGTCCGCCGAGTCTGGCGACTGGCAGGACGCGATGCAGTCCATTCTCGGCTCCCATCCGTCTCTAGACAACCCGTTGATTCAAGAAGCGTCCCCGCTTTCTCCGACGTTGACCAACTGGTCTTTGCCCTCGGGGGAAGGTAGCGAACAGCTCCAGGCATCGACCGTTTTGGCTTGGATCGAACATGCGATTGCGGCGCTGCAATGCCCGGTGACATCGCCGAAATACTTCTGGGGCATTGCGCAAGCCGTCGCGAAGATCATCGATATGGACCGCGCGGAAGTCATTCTTTGGAACGGCGAGAATTGGGACATGTCTCCCGATCGCCGCTATGTGCGGCCGAACATCAAGTCGGAGATCGACATGCCGTCGGAGTCGATCTTGCGGCGCGCGTTCCAGTCCAAGCAAGTTGCGGTTCACCCCGACACCGACAAAGAACCTGATACGGTGTCGGGGAGTCTGCTCGACTTGCACACCGCCATCGCCAGTCCGATCCTCGATGTGCTGGGCGAAGAAAAACTTCAGAACCCCATCCTGGGAGTGCTGTATGCGGACCGGCGACAAGGCTTTATGTCCAACCGGCCTGCGACCGTCCTGGAGGCAGAGCAAAAGCTCGTGGCGATTTTATCCACCGCCGTGGCGGCGAGTATCGCGAGGATGAAGCGCGAGCAATTGGTGACCAAGTATCAACAGTTCTTCTCGTCCAAAGTTACCGAGGCCATCAGTCATAAGCCGGAGTTACTCGACGGAGAGAAGGCTGAGGTCTCCGTGCTGTTTTGCGACATCCGCGGCTTTAGCAAAGCCACCGAAAAGATCGGTCCGAAGGCAGCCATGGGTTGGGTGCGCGATACGCTTAGCGAACTCTCGTCGATCGTGCTCGATTCGGATGGTGTGTTGGTGGATTACGTCGGAGACGAAATGTTTGCGATGTGGGGCGCGCCCGAAAAGACCGACGACCATGCGTTTCGCGCAGCCTTTGCGGCCAAGCGGATGATGGATCGACGAGCCGAGCTCAACGAGCGGTTTGCGTCGATCTTGCCGAGCAAATTCGATTTTGGAATCGGGTTGTGCACCGGGGAGGTTTGGGTCGGGAACACCGGCTCCAAGCAAAAATTCAAATACGGCCCGATGGGCCAAACCGTCAACATGGGGAGCCGCATTCAAGGGCTGACCAAGCAGTGGGGCGTGGCGACGCTGATGGACGAAGAGACCGCGAAGTGCTTGCCCAGCGACATCCCTCGTCGGCGTCTGAGCAAGGCGATCGTCGTCGGCATGGACAGCGCGATCGAGCTGTACGAACTGATGAGCGACGGGGTGGATAATGACACCTTGATCCAGCGCTACGAGAACGCCCTTCGCCTGTTCGAGTCGGGGCAACAGTTTCGCGAAGCGGTCAAGGCATTCGGGGAATTGATCCAAGAGTTTCCGAACGATGGACCGTCGATGGTCATGTTGGTGCGATCGGTCAACGAGCTGGTCTCACCCTCCGCCTCGTTCACACCGGTTTGGTCGGCCAAGAGCAAGTAGATGTTCCAATGGAAAGCCTTTGGTTGCCAAGGCCTGATGCACTGGTTCGCCATTTCGCGAAACCCCAGAAAATTTGACACCTTAGGGGGATTGCACTATAACGGAGTCCGGTATCACGGCCTCTTCGTCACGATACCCATGCTTCGAGCACCATCTCTTCGAGCACCGTCTCTTCGGAACCTGAGTTTATTGTGTTGTTGGCTAGCAAGCTGAAGTTGCATCTTGGGCCCATCGTGCTCGCTGCAGGACTTATCCTGGCCGGGGCGCTTTGGCAGTTTCGGGATTCTTCCATCGCAGGCCGTTGGGTGTCCGGAAGTTCCCTGCCGGGTTTGGTGTTGGGATCGATCGCTGCCGCGATCATTTTTTTTGAATTGCTGCTGTGGCCTCGCAAACGCATGCGGCGATGGAAGCTCGGGCGGACGCGGACATGGCTGGCCTACCACCTGTGGCTCGGACTGGCCACCGGACCTCTGGCTTGGATCCACGCTGGATACCGTTTCGGAGGAACCTTTACAACCGTCCTCATGGGCCTGCTGTTTTTCGTCTTGGCGAGCGGTGTTTACGGCTGGATCATGCAAATCGTGATCCCGCGCTGGATGTTGGGGAATCTGCCCCAGGAAACGATCCGCAGCCAAATCGATGATGTGGCCACACAAAGCGCGTTGGAAGCCCGTCAGATGCTCACTGTAGCGCTGGGCCCCAAGCCTTCGCAAGCCACCACGCGGTTGGCGAACCTGGATGCGATTGCGGCGGAGTTCAGCGGTCAGAGCACGCGTCGCAACGCAGACGGAGAGCTCGAATCGATTGTGGTCGGGGCGAGGCAGCGCCGCGATCCGCAGCGAGGGCGCTTTGAGAACGACGTCCAAGGGGACTTCACTCCGTCGGATCGCATCGAGATTTGGAAACAATATGCAGCCGTTATCGAACCGTTTCTACTCCGCGATGTGCCGACGTTGCACAAGAGCAATGAAGCCCGTCCTGTCGCAACCCGGTCGCCGATTCACACGGTTCAAAAGACGATGGACTGGTTTGGCATGTTGCGGGATGCATGCTCGCCCAATGCCAAGCCCATCCTCGATAAGCTGCAATCCATTGTCGAACAACGCCACCAATTCGATGCCCAGCGCAGAGCCCATACGTGGCTGCACGGGTGGATTGCATTGCACGCCGGGGTTAGCATCGCATTGGGTGTGTTGCTTTTGGCACACATCTTTTTGGCGCTCAAATTCATGTAGGATTGTTCCGCGGATTTTGGGGTTGTTCCCAAACGCTTCCCTCCAACCCGATTCGGATTTCGGCACATGCCCATCACTGGAAAGCAACGAGCGCAACGTATCTCGCGCAGCTACCATGGGCGCCCCGACCCCAACATCGCGTGGAAGCGAACGCTCGGAGTGGTCGGTTTGGTCGCCGCGTTGCTGTATACAGGGTGGCTTTTCTCGGGTTTAGGAAACAAACAAGTTAGCACCGGGGAGCTTTCGCAGGCCCACTTCCATCTCAACGAAAATGGCTGCGATCAATGCCATTTGCCTTACCAAACCATTCGGTTCGATTCGCTCTGGGGGACCGACAAAAACGTCGTTCAATTGAACAACAAAGCCTGCAACGGCGCGTGCCACAAAGTCTCGGATCACTTCGCCAGCCGTACGCAGACGGAGGTCTTGGCGCGGGAAACGTGCAGCCGATGTCATCAAGAGCACCTCGGAAAACATCGCAGCTTGCTCGATATCGCCGATAGCGATTGCAGCCGTTGCCACTCAAACCTCGAAACCTCAAGCACCTCTCCTAAAGAACGCTTGGTCGTGGCTTCGAACTTCAGCACCGAGCATCCCAAGCTCTCGTTCGAGAAGTATGCGGAGGATCCAGGCACGATCCTGTTTAGCCATATTCAACACATGCGACCCGGGCAACCCAAGACTCCCGACGACAAGACCGCCAAGAAGCTTGTTGACTTGCCTCCGGAGTACCGGGCGAAGTACGAGGCGCGGGCCAATGCCCAAGGGTTGCTCCAATTGCGATGTTCCGACTGCCACGAACGCGATGTTCCCGTCGCTGGCATGGACGAACTCGAACTCCCCAACGCGACTCTCGACGCCTCCATGCAAGCGATCCAAAGTTCTTCGCACATGCTCTACAAGGCTGTCGATTTCGAAAAGCACTGCATCGCATGCCACGAAATGAAGGAAGTGCCTCACGGGCTCAACCGCGAACAAACCGAAAAGGCGATACGGCAACGGATGCCCGCATTGTCCATGGAGAACGTCAAGGATAACGGCAAGCAGGGCGACAAGGAGGCGGACGCGAAACTGATCGAGTTGTCGCGCGAGAGAATCGACCGATTGGAGGTCGTCGTTAAGCACTTTTCCGACGATTGCAAGAAATGCCATATCCTTGCACCGGCTGGGAGCGCCGACGTTGTGTTGCCGAGCGCTATTCCCACGCGTTGGATGGCCGATGCCGCATTCACCCACGGGAAGCACTTGATGGTGTCCTGCAAAGAATGCCACGTGGCAGCTTATCAGGAAAGCAACACGGCAGTCGATTCGGTGCATGAAGCGAATCAAATCATGATCAGCGGTCCGAACAACATCGCTGGCCTGGATCTATGTCGCAAATGCCATATTCAAGATGCTGAGCAGCGCACTCGGGCCTTTGCCAAGGAGCCACACGTCGCCTCGGCGGATTGCGTCGATTGCCATCGCTATCACGTGGATCGCGCCACGCTCAACGCGCCTCTACCCACCACGGAAGCACCGCCAGCCAATGCCGATGCAAAGGCCGATATTGAGGCGCGAATCCAGTGGTTGCAAAGTGTGAGTTCATCGCGATGAGAGGCTGGAACGAATCATGGAAACTAAGGCTGATTGATTCTTTGCGAATCGCCGTTGGGATCGCCATCTGGGCTGTCGTCAGTCGCGATGCGTTCTCCCAAGCACCAAACGGTGATGCCGACGTCGCGTTGGCACACAGCCCCCCTGCACAGGTTTACAACGAGTGCAAGACATGCCATGGAAATGTCGAAGGAGCGGCGGTCTGGCAGCGAGCGACCACGATGTGGTTTGATCATGATCCGCATTCCCAGGCATACAGCAAACTGCTCAACGCGCAATCGCAACGGATCGTTCATCGGTTGGTCGGAAAGAACCTGGCGGCCGATTCCGAGGAGTATCGAAGCGTGCTCCGAGACCAATGCGTGTCCTGCCATGCCAACGAACATGCGCCCGACGATCAAATCCGATTGGGAATCGATTGCCAAGTTTGCCATGGACCGGCCTCTGCATGGGGCGAGGCGCACTACGCGGGACCGACCTTGGCCCTCGGCCCCAAACGCTTTGAAAACACGGCGCGAGTGAATTTGGAATCGATTCGCGTGCGAGCAGAGGTTTGCACGTCCTGCCACATCGGCGAACTCGACCGCGGCAGCGGACTGCGCGATCGCGAAGTCGATCATCGCTTGATGGCCGCCGGTCACCCTGGGATGTACTTCGATTTCGAAAACTACCTCGAACGCTATCCCAAACACTGGGATGTACAGGCCGAAGAGAAGCGGTTGGGAGAGTTTCCTGCGTACACACGTTGGAGCACCGGCAAGTGGGTTGCCGCTCGCGTGCGCTTGGAACTGCTGCGAGACCGGGCGGAGCGGCGAGTCGGAACCACTGCTCGAGACAGCGCTCGGCGGTACGACTGGCCGGAGTTCACCGAATCCAGTTGCACTAGTTGTCATCATAAGTTGCTCCCAGAATCGTGGCGCGAAGCCGCACCGGCGCTTGCTCGCGCGGGGTGGGATGATTGGTATACCCCTTCCATCGAGAGAATGTTGCGAGACACATCTGATGCGGACGAGCGGGAGCGTTGGGAACAAGCCCTGGCGAAACTGCGAAGCAATCTGGAGTCCCGACAGCCTGCCCCTGCCGAAGTCGCCGAACCGACCGCGGTATTGATCGACCTGTGTCGTCGACGGTTGGAGAGCGATTCTCCAGCGGACGCGGTGGGGCTTCGAAACCAGTTGCGGGGATGGCTCGAAGACGAATCCATGACGCGATCCTGGGAACGGGGAGCGCAATGGGCGACCACGGTGCGAATGTTTTGCGACAGCCTGGGATTGGAACGCGGCAACGCGGCCATCGCGGGTAGTCCCGAAGGCGGATTCTTTGGCCCGCCACGACTCTGGAACCCTTTGCCCGACTCTCCGGGATACCAAAGCTCCGACTGGTTCCGACCGGAATCGCTTGTCAAAACCCGAGAAACCCTCTTGAATCGACTCGGACCGAGACCATGAAATCGTTAGTGGACCGACAAGTTGGAACGCGCATCGCCAAGATGTTGCAAGACGTGCAGCATCGCGAGGGCTTCGTGAGCGACCAAGAGATCGCGAGGATCGCCGGTCAAGTCGGTGAACCCGTGCGCGTCATTCAAGACGTTGTCAGCTTCTTTCCGCATTACCGACGGACACGTCCTCCCAAATGCATCGTCGCCCTTTGCCGCGACATGAGCTGCCGATTGCGAGGCTCCGTGGATGCTACCGCTCGATTGCGAGAACTCGAAAAGCAGCACGGAAAGGAAGCGATCGAGATTCACGAAGCATCGTGCCTGGGGCGATGCGATCGCGCTCCGGCCATGCTGATCGAACAAGGTTCGCACGGTCAACATCTTTATGTCCAACGCCGGGTCGAAGAGATCGTCAGCATCGTGCAAGCGGCGCTCGAAGGGCATCCGCCCGCAGCCGACTCGGATGCTCAAGTCGCTCAAGCGACGTTGGAACGCTCCGAGATCGATTGCTATCGGCGAATGCCGGAGTTGGCCGACATTCCTTATGCGGCCGTTCGGCGATTTGTCCAAGACCCTAGTCCAGAGCGCGTGATCACGGCTCTGAAGACCGCGGGCTTGTTGGGCATGGGGGGAGCCGGTGCGCCTGCTTACAGCAAATGGGACGAAGCCCGCGTCGCCCGTGGCGAAGCCAAGTATGTCGTGTGCAATGCGGACGAGAGCGAACCGGGGACCTTCAAAGACCGAGATCTCTTGTTGGCCGCTCCCCATTTGGTCATCGAAGGCATGATCCTCGCCGCGCTCATCAGCGGGGCCAAGCAAGGGTATATCTACATTCGCCACGAGTACCAAGAACAAATCGAACGCTTGCGAGAAGCCATCGCGGAAGCGGAAAACGTCGACGCTTGCGGCACCAACATTTTTCAAAGCGGCAGGACGTTCCGGTTGGAAGTGTTTGTATCGCCCGGTGGCTATGTTTGCGGTGAACAGACCGCGCTGATCGAGGCGTTGGAAGGCAAGCGGTCGGAACCTCGCAATCGACCGCCCGAACTGCAAACCAACGGACTTTACGATCAGCCCACGATTCTCAACAACGTCGAGACCTTTTCCTGGGTTCCCTCGATCTTGCTCCGCGTCCCGCGTCCCGAGGATCTGGAACGCGAGAAATCCCCCAACGCACCATCCGACCCTGAACCCGCCGGCGTGTGGTTCAAGTACGCAGGCAAGAACCGGGCGCGCGGCAAACGTTTCTTTTCTATCAGCGGCGACTTGAATCGACCGGGTGCATACGAGGTTCCGTGCGGAATCACCTTGGGTGAATTGATCGATGATTATGCCGGTGGCATGCTCGACGGATTGCCATTGCAAGCCGTCGCGTTGAGCGGGCCCTCAGGTGGGTTTCTGCCCGCCATGCTCCCCGAACGATCGATCCGTTTTCCGAAGAAGGTCGATCGCGAAGGGAAGGAAACGGATGAATTCAAGTTTCCGTGGCTGACGACAGCCCCTACCGATCTGCGCTTATTGCCATTGGACATCGACGCATCGCGCGAAATCGGATTCATGCTCGGGGCGGGCATCGTGGTCTATGCGTCGACCGCGGACATGCTCGATCAAGCCGTCGCCTGCAGCCGCTTCTACCAGCGCGAATCCTGCGGTAAGTGCGTCCCATGCAGGCTCGGTTCTCGCAAGTTGGTCGATATGGCCGAACAACTGATCGCGTCTCCCGAGAACCATGGTCTGGTACCGGAATTTGTCGAGCACGCGAACTTGCTCTCTCGCATCATGAAGACCACCAGCATTTGCGGGTTGGGGCAGGTCGCCAGCGAGCCCTTTCGTACTTACTTGAGATACTTCTACTCCTCCAAACGTTGAGCTAAATCCCAACCATGGCAACCGAATCCGAAGATCTCGAGGGAGTCGAGTACATCAGCGCGCGGGAAGAAGCTCTCTTCGCCCGCGACATCGATGGCCAATTGATCCGCGCCGCCGATGCGACGCTCAACGATCTCGACCAAGACGTGCGTGTCACCATCGATGGCCAAGCGATCGTCGTTAAGAAAGCCGTCCCCTTGCGCAACTCGCAAGGTGTTCTCATTGTTAACGATCGCGGCGAGTTGATCCCCCGCCAGACCACCTTCTACGACGCTGTGACTCAGCTTTATGTCAAGGATCTCGATGACGTTCATCCCATCCCGATCCTCTGCCATCGCGAGCATTTGAGCCCGGTTGGAGTTTGCCGGGTTTGCTTGGTCGAAATCGAAGAACGCCGCAAAAGCGGTCGCGTCAAACGGGACTTGGTCTCCAGTTGCACCTACCACGTCAAGGATGGGATGGTGATTACGACCTTGGCCAGCCGCGACAATCCAAAGACGGTAGAAACGATTCGCGATTCGGTCGCGGTTATCGTGGAACTGTTGGCCTCTGAGCACTTGAACGACGGCGACCGCCAATCGCTTCCTACGCAATCGAAGCAACACGAGCCCAACGAACTCAAGAAACTTGCCAAGCAATTTCTTCCCAACACTTCCTCCCTTCGCTATCCACCTAGTCCATTGGCAGGTCGGCGGGGCAAGGACGACTCCTCCGAGATCATCGCAGTCGATCACGATGCCTGCATTCTGTGCCAACGCTGCACGCGGGCCTGCAACGAGATCAAGCACAACGATGTGATGGCTCGGGATGGCAAGGGATATCAAGCTCGCATCGCATTCGATACCAATCTGCCCATGCTCGAGAGTTCGTGCGTCTCGTGCGGCGAGTGTGTGATCTCCTGCCCGACCGATGCATTGCAGTTCCGATCGGTGGTGGTGGAAAAGCAAGTCGAGAAGCTCAAGGACATCGCCGGGGATTCCGGCGCGCGAGATCGCGGTCGCAGCAGCATCGTCACCCCCGAAGAGATGCTCAAGATCCCGATCTTCTCGGGAATTCCGTACAAATTTTTGCAATTCAACGGCGGTGCTTGCGTGCGCCGACAACTCAAGAGCGGCGATGTGCTCTGTCGCGAAGGCGATTACGGTGCCACCGCGTTTTTGATTCAACGCGGTAAGTTTGAAATCCAGTTCAAACGCTCCAAGGGGGCGGCCAACAAACCCGCAGCATCGGCATCGACGAGCTGGTTTTCGAAATGGACGCGAGGCGGCGGTGCAGCGGCCGTCCCAAAACTAGCAACCGGCACCGATTCGAGAATTGCTCCCGATGCGAACAAGCTCTATCGCGGCGTTGAGGATGTCATCTTGGGCGAGATGGCCTGCCTCAATCGGTATCCGCGCACGGCGACGGTGGTCGCGGTGGAGGACTCGGAAGTGATCGAGATCGGCAGCAACGTGCTTTACATGCTGCAGCGCAACCAAGCCAGTCGCAAGGTACTCAATGAAGCGTATCGACGCCACGCACTCAACTCGGACTTGGAACGCTTGCCGATCTTCAAGTCCTTTACACGCGAGGAAGCAAAGAAGATTGCTGCGGGCGTGGAACTGATGAGCGTTGAACCCGGCCAACCGATCTTTCGAGAGGGCGAGGCAGGCGAAGACATCTATCTCGTGCGCTTGGGTTATGTAAAAGTCAGTCGCCGGCAAGGGATGCGCGAACAAGTCGTCAATTACATCGGGCCCGGCAGTCTTGATGGCAACATCGGCGTGTTTGGCGAAGTCGCTGCGCTATCGAAGCTGTACGCGACCGAATTGGCAGACGATTTGCGCCAGCTCAGTTATCGACCGGGCATCCGAACATCCTCATGCACCGCATTGGATCACGTCGAATTGGTTCGAATCAGCGCATCGCAACTGCGAGAAATCGCTGAGAGCAATCCGGCGTTTAAGAAGACGTTGATCGAACGCACTCGCCAACTGCTGGATTGGGATTCGCAACGGGATACCAGCGAAAATGCCGCCAAAGCAAACTTCGTGGCGCAAGGGCTCTACAACGCACAGAGTTTGCTCGTCCTGGATTTGGAATCCTGCACGCGGTGCGATGAATGCACTAAGGCGTGCGCCGATGCTCACGGTGGAGAAACGCGGTTGGTGCGCGAAGGCTTGAGGTATGAGCAGTTCTTGATCGCTACCAGTTGCCGTTCGTGCACGGATCCGTATTGCTTGGTCGGTTGCCCGGTGAACGCGATCTTCCGGGAAGGGGATAAGGAGATCGTGATCGAAGATCACTGCATCGGTTGTGGTCAATGCGCGAACAATTGTCCCTACGGCAACATCACGATGTATGGGCATCAAGAAGGGGTCCGCAACGACGGCAATCGAAAGATTCCGATCATCCGACAAAAGGCGACCACCTGCGATCAATGCAAGAGCATCGGCGGGACACCTCGCTGCGTTTATTCCTGCCCCCATGACGCTGCGTTCCGCATGTCTGGGGAGCAGCTCAAGCAAGCTGTCTTGAGTAAAGCGTCGAGTTCGTGAGCCGCGCGTTAGCCAGGAGCAATCGGCACAGGACCACCAGGGTTCGCTGCGAAAGCGGAAACTGCAACGCGGGTCGAATCATGAGCCGCGCACGGCTCTGCAGTTATTCCTTTTCTGGAAGGATGCGAGGACCGTCCGTCTGATATCGGCCCGCGCCCCCTTGATGCAACGCGCCGTGCGACCACATCAGCCAAGTCTTGCGTTGGAATAACCATCCGGAGTAATCCATTCCGACGTTGCCTTCATCGAGTCTGCGGCACTCTCCGAAAAGGTGCAGGGGAGTACCGCCGCCGACATAGCCCAGCGTGTGATCGCGATCGGTGCTGGGTTGCGCATGGCGACTGATGCATTGCGGGTCGCCGGCGCGTTCCATCGGAGGATCGCAGTACCGTCCCCAACGCTTGCCTGCCCCCTGCTCTACCCCCCGGCCCTCCAACGCGTAGGTGGCTTCGCGCGAGTCGTCTCGCTGCCCGAGCACTGTATAGCGAGGTGCTTGCAAACGGGACTCACCTTTGGGTACCACAGCAGGCAATCCCGGTCCGCGCAGCGAGGCAGTGACAGGAGCATTGGACGCGGAGGATCGAAAGGGTGCCGCGATGTCTTCCAAACTTTGCGGTTCCGTCCGTGGCGCGGGCTGCGGGGGTTGCTGGGTCGCAACTTCAGGAACGCGACCGATCTCGAGACCGACGGGAGGGGTGATCGGCTGAAGGATCGCTGGAGGTCGGGGCGATTCGCTACGCGGAACATGGGATGCTGGCGTCGCAGTCACCCCGCTTCGTTCCACCGTTGGGGCCGATGGGCCGTCCGCAGCGATGACTATCGAGGGGATCAGCCCTGCGACCATCCAAAGGGAAACGCTCCATCGCATGATTTTGGCCTCTCGATCCGAACGGAAATCCGACGTACAGATCTTGCTATCGGCAGAAAACGCATGGCTGGTTCAAGCAACACAATCCTCACCGAGAATCCGGTACCTTCGGCACAGAATGAAGGCAAAGGGCGTACGACCGCTAAAGTTTGCGCGTTCCGTACAATGCGTCCGAATCGACCTTGGGCCTTACGCGTTGCAAGGCTCGGTCGGTGAGCGTTTACAGAGTCGGGTTGCGGTTGTATTTTTGGTAGGGCAGTCGCACGCTGGCCACGAAGTACGCATCGGCTTGATTGGCCGAGAGGGGTTCGAATCCTTGTTGGCCGGCTACGGTCACCACGTCGTCTTGATCGACTCCGTCACCGCTGACCCCGAATCCACCCACCAGCGTGGTCTTGGACTTGAAGAGCGCCGAACTGCCAGGGAAGAATACAACACCGTTTTGGTTTTCCAGATTGTCGGGATCGCGGAAATTGCGAGCGGGGTTGAAGGAATCAAACGAAACCACGGTGGCCGTGGCAGGGTTGGCGTACACCGATGCCGGCAGGGGCATTGTCGGATCGGAGGTTTCGCCGGTCGCCGGATTGATACCCGGCAGCAATAGCATGCTGAAGTCACCTGCCGGAGTCCCAGTGGGCGCCCCCGTTGGGAATCTCGGAGCAGCCAGGAATCGGAACGTGCGGTTGGTGAATGCCGTTCCCTTCGGCACATCGGCATTGCCATCGTTGTTGGGGTCGTCTTGGTG
>JBKCUI010000242.1:0-25495 GCA_046318495.1 Pirellula sp.
ACATGGACATTCCTTCTTCAGTCTCTTCAGAACGCGAACCGATGCGGGCGGTTTGCGCGGGAGGCACCCCATTGCCTCGGATTCGCGGCGGAGTTGCCGCGGATGGTTCTGCATTAAAAAAGCGGTTTCTTCGCAGAGAACCGACCGCAGGATTCTACGCGACAATGCTCGCACAAGCAGCATTCTATGCTAGCCAGAGCTTCGTTCCGCTGCATGTCCTGCTTGGCTTACCTAAATTTCGGCTAGGCCCCCCTCCAACGGACAGTTTCATGACATGGAGCATCGGAGTTGGCCCCAGTAGCTAGGAGGTTGGGCCCGTTTGGGTAGCTTGGGAAAGATAATCCTGTTCTGCCTTTTTTTTCTTAGCTTCTCGCCCTAATGTCCGATCCTTGTAACCGAAAGGTACGCAAGCCAACGCTTAGCGAGAATGTACTATGAGAATCAATCGAAAAACCCTGACCCTCATTGTGGCCTCTCTGTGTGGAGCGGGTTCCACCGCAATGGGCCAAGAAGATTCCGGAGTGTTTCCTCGCTCAAACGTGGGCCGAATCGGAGACAGTGGCGTGCCCAATGCACCCACCCCTTCAGCCAATCGCGGTCTGACCGACTTGGTAGCCAGCCCATCCGATCTCGAGCAGATCGCGAATCCCGGCTTGGCCACTCAGCCAACGACCAACAGCGGATCGCTGAGCGACATGGATCGATCCGACGACGATCGTCTGGTGTCGACCTACCAATATCACAATCCGGATTCCGCACCCACAGTCGCACCGACCAGCGAAGGCAGCTCGAGCAGCTACGTGAGCTGCCCACCGACAACGACGACGACCGTCCTATCCCGCAATGCGTACGGCTTGGGATGGTTCGGCTTCGATACGCTGTTGTGGTGGGGACGCGGGCTGAGCAACTCGCCGGTCATCCTCGGCGGCAACACGGCCTCGGACATTCCATCGATCCCCTTGCTAGGTGGATCTGCCGATCCGATCGGGAACACCATGCAAGTCGGCCTTCGCACCGACATGGGATTCTGGCTCGATGATTGCCAGAACTACGGTATCGGCGGTCGAGCTTGGGGACTGGTTACCAACGGCAGCGAGCAAACGTTCCCCGCCGGAGGCAATTCGACCGGGATCAGCTTCTTCAATACGTCGCTCAATCAACCCGACGTTTACCTCGTTAACCTCGACCGAGGAACGTTCGGTGCCAACACCGGAACCATCGGTGTGCTGAGCGACCTGGATGTGTTCTCCACCGATTTGTATGGCCGGGCCAAACTCATCGGCGATCGCAACAACCGCACCGACTTGATCGGTGGTTACACCTACCTCCGACTCGATTCGCTGTATCGCCTCAGCTCGACGATCAACGACGGTTGGACCGACGCTCCTCCGCCAGTCGGAACCGTGACGTCGATCACCGATAGCTTCTCGACCAAGAACGAGTTCAACGGTGGTCACTTGGGCTTCATCACCAACACCTCGCGAGGTCGCGTCGGATTCAGCGTGCTGGGCAAGGTCGCCTTGGGCAACATGTCCTCGACCAGCATCATCTCGGGAGCGTACAGCCAAGTGCCTCCTCCGCCATCGGCTCCCGATTTCCAAAATCGCGGTCTGTTCGCTCAATCGAGCAACATCGGAACGATCAGCCGCAATCAGTTCACCTTCATCCCAGAAGTGAATGCCAAGCTCAAGTACCAAATCGGACGCGCCCAGTTGGGTGTCGGCTACTCGATCATCGTTCTGCCTGAAGTGGCGATGGGTGCGAGCCAAGTCAACACCAACGTCGATGCCTTGGGCATCGTCTCTCCACCGATCACCGCTCCGACCCCGAAGTTCAACACCGAAGCCTACTTCCTGCATGGATTGGACCTCGGCGTATCGTTTGACTTCTAGCCAACGCTGGTCGGGCGATTCTCGCACGGTTTCACAAGAAGGATCTGCGACCCGAGTCGCAGGTCCTTTTTCTTTCCACGAGCAACTCTCTCATCCAGACACAAATACCTATGGTTCCTGTCATCGTTCACGATATCGGCCAATGGTTGGATCGCTTCTCCGACAGCCTCGATCGCTGGGAGAGCCTGCTGTGCGATCTGAGGACAGCCTACGTACGCAACGACGAACGTCGCATCCAAAACCTGCGACAGTCCGGACTGACGATTCAAGAATCGGTGATCCGCTGCAAAGACGAACGCCAAGAGTTGCTGCAACGCGCGCAAGACCTCGGCTATGCAGCCACAAACCTGCGAGAACTCTCTTCGCAACTGGACGCGCAGTGGCCCGCGCTGTGGACCCATCGCATCCACTCGCTTGAAAAGCAACTGACGCGCATACAAAAGCTGAGCATGGCCCTTTGGGTCAATCACGAGCACTCGCGCGAGTTCATTGTGACGATGATTCGCGTCTTCTCTCCAGGATACGATGCCCGCGCAGAACTGAACCGCACCGATGCGGCCGCCGCTGCGGAACGCCCATTCGCCCGCGCAGCGTAACCCTCTCGGATCAAGCGTCGCAGCGGGAATTCTCAAGTTGCGCAATCCGGGTCCCACCCGATTTCACTTCGCGATTCCCCCTCGTTGTTTCGATCTCGCAAACCGGGAGGGCGAGGCTCCTGCCGAGCTGAACGTCGCCAGCGAGATGCACTTCTTTTCTCAGACAACCCACCAAGCATGCTTGCTTGGGTCGGTTCAGGAGGACCTTCTCCCTCCCTTGTTGTGCGACGGCGCATTGCAGGAAAACGTCGCACGAACACCCGTCTAGCGCGCAAGTTTCGAAGTTGCGCAATTCGAGTCTCACCCGATTTCACCTCGCGATTCCCCTCGGTGTTTCCTACTCGTACTCCGCGCTAGCAGTACTCGTACTCGTACTCGGCGATACGCCAACGCGCAGCTTCCCCATCCCAACCCGAAGCGTTAGCGAGGAATTTCCACGCCCATCCCCTTCGCAGCCCCGAACCCTTTCTCGCGCCTTTCGAAGTTGCGAAGTTCTAGTCTCATCCCATATCGCTTCGCGCGTCCCCTTGGTTTTTTCGTACTCGTACTCCGCGTTAGCAGTACTCGTACTCGTACTCGAAGACACGGCAACGAGTACGAGTACCATTTCATTGAGCACGAGCACGAGGGGAACCCAGATTGCGCAACTTCAAATCGTTCGCGTCGGGAGGAGGTGAGCTTTACCCGCGCTCAAGATACCCGTATTCGCGCAGCCACGCGATGGCATCGCGCAGCGAATCCCCCGCTGGCCGAAACGAGTACCCCAACTGCGCCACGGCCCGGTCGCTCGAGTACCAGTGGTACTGCGATGACATGGCGATGGCCGCCGAGTTGATGACCGGCTCGTTGCCGCTCACGTTGCCCCACCAATCTCCAGCCCGGCCTGCAACGACTTTGGCCGGCATCCGCATCACCGCCCAAGGCCGGCGCACCCGCAGCTTGGACGTGATCTGTCGCCACAGCTGCATGTAAGTCCAATTCTCACCCGCCAACACGTACCGGCCCCCTTTGGGCGCCCGATCGATCGCGGTCAAAATCGCATGCGCGACATCGCGCGGATCGCACACGCTGCATCCCCCCGATGGTGCCAAGGGCGGAGCCCCTCCCGCCAAATCGCAAATCATCCTGCCGCTGCTCGGCTTCCAATCCCACGGTCCTAACATGAAGCCTGGATAGACGATGACCACGTCCCCTCCAAGCTCGATCTCGCGCCGCGCGATTTGCTCCGCGGCCCGTTTGGTCACCACGTACGTGCAAGGGATCTGGCCGTCCCCCGGCGTATCCTCATCCGCTACCGCGTCCTGCTCGCCGATGGCCAACGTATTGACGGTCGAAACATGGATGCAGCGGCAACCGTGTTCCCCCGCCAATCGCAATGCGTTGCGAGTCCCCTCGCTGTTGATCCGAATCCCCTCGTCCCGCTTGGTCCATCCGATGTGGATATGGGCCGCACAGTGAATCACAGCATCGATCGGACCGTGGATCGCCCCGGACAGCGTCGACCAGTCGGTGACGTCCGCCGTGGCCAACTCCAACCGCAATCCCTCCAGCGACCGCGACCGTCCCGCCGTTCGAGACAACGCGACCACGTCGATCCCACGCGCGAGTGCGGCGCGCACCAAGTTATTGCCTAGCAGCCCCGTGGCTCCGGTGACGACGATCCGCATGAACCCGATCCTCCCTGCACTCCATCCATCCGCTCCCCTCCGTCCCTACCGCCACCCTATTCCTCTATATCGTCATCCAAGGCCCGGGAACCAAACGCCCAACTCCAGCTTTCGACAAACATTTTGCGGGGCGTTATCCCCCCGTATTGAGCGGACATCCAGAGATCGACAGCATTTCTTGCATTCCCAAGCAAACCGCTTGGAGCACGTTTTGGTGTCCGCAAAGGGCCCTTCTCCGTCTATAATCCCGGCGTATCCGCCAGCTATTCGTACCCCAAGCACCGCCCATGGCAATCATCGAGACGCGCAATCTGGTCAAGCAATTCGGATCCGGCGATGTGGCGGTCGAGGTTCTGCGCGGCGTCAATCTCACCATCGAACCGGGCGAGTTCGTCGCCTTGATGGGCCCCAGCGGTTCTGGCAAAAGCACCCTGATGAGCATCATCGGCGGCATCGAACCACCCACCAGCGGCCAAGTCCTCCTCGATGGAGTCGACCTCAGCACCCTCGACGATGACCAACGCACCTTGATGCGACGCCGCAAAATCGGCTTCGTCTTTCAAGCCTTCAACTTGATCCCGACCTTGTCCGCAGTCGAAAACGTCTCCCTACCCCTCGAACTCGATGGCGTCCCCTACCCCACCGCCATCGAACGGGCCAAGAAATCGCTCGAACGGGTCGAGATGCTGCACCGCATGAACCATGTCCCCTCCAAACTCTCGGGCGGCGAACAACAGCGCGTGGCCATCGCCCGCGCCCTGGCCATCGAGCCAGTCATCCTGCTGGCCGATGAACCCACCGGCAATCTCGACTCGCGTCAAAGCGGTCGCGTCACCCAACTGCTCCGGCAACTCGCTTCGGAATTCGGACAAACCATCGTCATGGTCACCCACGACGCGCAAGTCGCCAAAACTGCGTTTCGCTTGATCCGTTTCCGAGATGGCAACATCGAACAAGACATCTCGCAAGACGACTTCGAATCCAACGCGTCGCTGTTCCAAGTCAGCACGGGTCAGAAATCTTCGGGTTAGCATCGCCTATGCCATTGAGTCGCCTCTCGTTTCGAGAGCTGCAGAATCGACCGGTTCGCAGCTTGCTAACCCTTCTGAGCATCGTCATCGGGGCCGGGGCTATTATCGCCACGTCCCTCTCCACGTCCTCGGCACGCTTGGCCCAAAAGGCCATGGTCGATGCGGTCACCGGCAACGCCTCGCTTGAGATCCAAGCCGTTGGCGGCGGATCCTTCGATGCCAAGTCGGTAGCGTTCCTCAACGACATCCCGGACTTGGAAGTGGTCTCGCCAGCCATCCGCCGCTTCTCCACGATGTCCCTGCCACGCCCCGCCGCCGACGCGGAGGCTTCTCCGGTCCAAGACAACACTGTCCAAGACAACGCCAAGGAATCGCGCCCGAAAAAGTTCCGCGTCCAATTGCTCGGGGTCAATCTCGAAGACGATCAGCGCGTGCGCAAAACCCGCGTCGTCGCCGGCGCCGATCCTATGGCAAAACCCAGCGAGCCGTCCAATGAATCGGCCCCAAATCCAACCCAAACTTCCAAGAACGACGTCTGGATCGATGACGGCTTTGCCCGGTCCGCCAAACTCGACATCGGTCAAGAAATCTTGCTGCTGACCAAAAGCGGCGTTCAATCGGCTCGCATCGCGGGTCTTATCCACTCCGAAAGCGCATCGTCTGCCTTCCAATCGGCGCTGGTCATCGCGCCTCTCCGCACGGTGCAACGCTGGACCCGATCCCCAGGCAAACTCGATCTCGTCCAAATCATCTTGCGCGATGAACGCAAACTCGCCGATGTTCAACAGGCGATCCAATCGCAACTCCCCGAAGGCGTCCTGGTCCGCCCCCCTTCCCTTCGAAGCGAAATGGCCAGCGAAAGCACCTTCGCCATCCAACGCGGACTGCTGATCGCCACCATCTTTTCGCTCATCATGGCGACCTTCATCATCTTCAACACGTTTCAGATGAACATCGGGGAGCGGCGTCGGCAGTTGGGTATCTTGCGAGCCGTCGGCACCACCCGTCGCCAAATCCTGCATATGGTGCTGCGCGAAGCCGCCATCCTTGGCGTCCTCGGTAGCATCCTGGGTTGCACCCTCGGGTACTTTGGCGCCTCGGTTCTCAATCAATCCACTTCCGCCCTCCTCCAAATCGACATCCCCTATAGCCAACTGGAAATCCTCCCGGTGGTCCTGGCCATCGTCGGAGGCATCGCCGTCTCGATCCTAGGCGCGGTCATCCCGGCTGTGATGGCGTCGATCACCTCTCCCGCCGATGCAATGAAGGCCGTCTCCGATGCCAAAGTCCGTATCCCCTGGTCGACTTGGTTCGGCCTGGGGTGCGTGTCGATCGTCTTGGGTGCCTTCATCCAAGTCATCTCCGCCCGGGAGTGGATCAATGTTCAATTCGGCACCGCGGGCATCGTTTTGATTATCCTCGGCGTGATCTTGCTCCTGCCCGCCTCATTGCCGCTGCTGACGCGCATCGCCGCAGCACCGCTGATGTGGATGTTCCCAGCGGAAACGCGCCTGGCGCGCAAACAAGTCCTCCGACATCCAGGTCGCTCGGCCATGACCATCGGCATCATGCTCGTCGCCATGGCCATGGGCATCGGCATGGCCAGCACCATCCTGGATAACATCCGCGACGTTCAAGGCTGGTACCGACGTACCATCGTCGGTGACTTCTTTATCCGCGCCGCCATGCCCGACATGAGCAGCGGCCATGCGGCCGATATGCCCGATGGCTTTGTCGATCAAGTCCGCCACGTCGAGGGGGTCGATCTGGTCGATACCATCCGCTTTGTCAGCGCACGCTCGGGCGAATCGTCGGTCATCGTGGTGGTCCGCGAATTCACGTCCGACAATCAAGATTACTTCGACCTCATCCGCGGCAACCCACCTGAGGTCATGCAAGGCATCCGCGGCGGAAAAGTCGTGATCGGCTCGGTCCTCTCGGAACGCTTGCAGCTCACCGAAGGAGATTCCCTCGAACTGGAAACCAACGAAGGCAAAACACGCCTCGAGATCGTCGGCGTCACCAATGAATACCTCGCCGGTGGATTGACCGTTTACATGGCGGCCGATCAAGCCAAACGCTTGCTGAGCGTCGAAGGAACCGATGCCGTCATCATCCGCGCCAACCCCGCGAAAATGTCGAGCGTTGCCAAGTCGCTCGAAGACCTCTCCGCCAAAGAAGGCTTGATGTTCCAATCCTTCGCCGACATGGCCCAAATCATCGAAACCATGATCAACGGCGTCGTCGGAGGACTGTGGGCCGTGCTCGCGTTGGGCGCGTTGATCGCAGCCTTCGGCCTCATCAACACGTTGGCCATGAACATCCTCGAACAAACGCGTGAAATCGGTATGCTTCGCGTCATCGCCATGACGCGCTGGCAGATTCGCAAGATGATCCTTGCACAAGCCCTCATCATGTCGCTCATCGGAGTGATCCCCGGGGTGCTCTTGGGCGTTGGCATCGCCTCGGTCATCAACTTCAGCACCATGGTGGTCACCGGGCACTCAGTCCGATTCCAGTTCTATCCCGAGATGATGCTCACCGCGATCGTGTTTGAATTGGCGGTGGTGGTCCTGGCCGCCATGTTTCCTGCGGAACGCGCGGCCCGTTTGCACCTCGCTAGCGCCCTGCAATACGAGTAGCCAACGCTGCTGAGCCTGCCGACGTCTCCTAGCGAATCTGCGCGTTGACCCAACCCAGAGCAATCCAAAAGCTCACGATCAAGATCACCCACACGATGTCCAGGAAATGCCAATAGAGGGTGCAAAATCGCAACCCGAAATTCCGCTCGTGATCGTAGCGTTGGCTCAAGGCATTCCGAGCCGTCCACCACAACCCCACCACGCCCCCGACGACGTGCGCAGCATGCAAAAAGGCCAACACAAACGTGTAGCCGTAGGCGCTCTCATTCCGCGTCGGAGCATCCGCCAAACCATCCAGCAGCCGCTTCATCCCATCGGACTGCACAAACAAAAACCCGATCCCCATTACGCAAGCAGCAATCGTGTATCTCTGGACCGCTTGCAACCGATCGCGCTTGGCGGACCGATAGGCGATCTCCAGACAAACCGAAACACCGATCAACAACAACGTCGACGGTAGAAAACTCCATGGCAACTCGAAGCGCTGCGTGATCGCCCGGTCGCTGTGGACGCGCATGTAGATATACACGACGTACAGCAAAATGCTGGAAAAGAAAAACACCCCCAGCGACAGCAGCAGCAACCATACCCCTTGGACCGCCCGCGCATCGACCGGTAGCGATTGCCCGCCCGGAATGGGCTCCTCGAGTGTTGCTGAGCTTGAACGATCCACGAACCGATCTCCCCATGGGCCAAAACGCCGGCAGTGCAAAACGCACCCCGATGCCGACGCCCCATCATAGTCGCCGGGCAAGACCCGTGCCCGATGGCGAAGAACTGGACTCGAATTAGTTCATCACCGGTGGCTCGAGCAGCTCCGATTCGGGTCTAGCAATCAACTGCCCAGACATCATCAAATAGCCGCAACAGATCACTAGCATCGCCAGCGGTTGAGCAAACACCGTACCCACCACGCATGCCAGAAGTCCGAGCAGACCGATCCCCATGGCGCTAAGAAAAATCAGGAACGTATTGAGGGAGTTGCCTCGCGTCGTTTCCGATGCCAAGCCAAACGACTTCATCACCGGAACACTACGATCGATTACCAGGTAGTAGCACGGCCAAAACTTGAACAAGATGATGACGCCTGGCACAATGAGCAACAAAAATCCTCCGAACAGCATCAAAGCGAACAAGATCGAAACACCCAATGTCGGCAAGAAGCGTTCTCCGCCCGAGAACAGCATCGAGATCTCACCGGGTTGCCCCCGAAGCAACGCACACAACAATCTGACTTCGCCGATGCCCAGAAAAATCTGAATGATGTTGCCCACGATGTTGAAAATCACTGCGGCCGTGGTGGACGCGCCCGTCGGCCTTCCGTTGTCTTGCAGCCCAACTTCGGTCAAACCCGCAACGATGCTCAGAGCGATTGAAATTGCAAAAGCGATCACCGATACGCCGACCACCAATGCCAAGTTGTTTTTCCACGTATCCCAAGCATGGCGAAAGATGTCGCCGAATTCCGGCACCGTGTTGCGTACTTCAACATTCGATACGGAGACGGATGCCGGCTGCTCCGGTTGATTAAAACGGGGCTCGTAGGGATTGTCGGTCGACATAGACAAGGGAACTTTCGGTCGGACAGTTTCCAGAGAAGGCACGCGATCCACGTGGCCTTGATCCTAGCCGCCGAAAACGCAGAAACAAGCAGGGCTACAATCGCGTCGCGCCGCATTTGGCCCTGGGCGCGCGATGTGCCAACGAAAACGCCGCGATCGAGATCGCGGCGAAGATGGTTTTCGATTTGTATCGCGATTGCGAACGCGTCCGCACTACGCTCCAGGCGCAGGTGTCGGTTCGACGCGCGGCATCGATTCGATGACCTTGTCGATCAGCCCGTACGCACACGCTTCTTCCGGATCCATGAATCGATCCCGGTCGGTGTCCTTCTCGATCTTTTCCAAGCTCTGACCGCAGTGGCGGATCAAGATCTCGTTGAGCCGTCGCTTGGTGCGTTGGAATTCACGCACGTGGATGGAGATCTCTTCGGCCGTTCCCTGCATCCCGGCCAGCGGCTGGTGGATCATGATGCGGGAGTTGGGCAAGGAATAACGCTTGCCCTTGGTCCCGGCGGTCAAAAGCACCGCTCCCATCGAAGCGGCTTGACCGATGCAGTACGTGGCCACGTCGCACGACACAAACTGCATGGTGTCGTAGATCGCCATGCCGGCGCTGACGCTACCACCAGGGCTGTTGATGTACATGTGGATGTCAGCCTTGGGATCGTCCGATTGCAAAAACAGCATCTGCGCGACCAAAGCGTTGGCGATCTCATCGTTGACATCGGTGCCCAAGAAAATGATCCGATCCTTCAACAGCCGGCTGTAGATGTCGTAGACGCGTTCTTCGCGTCCGCTCTTTTCAATCACATATGGAATGAGTGGCATAGTCGTCCTCAAGTCCCGTCATTCGGGGTTTATTGCAAGTGTTGGTGTACGGATAGGGAGAAGCGGATTCGAAGGATTACTTGTCTTCTTCGACTTGTTGCTTGGCCAAAATCTCATCGACCAAACCGTAGGCCTTGGCTTCCAGCGCGGTCAAGAAGTAATCGCGCTCGGTGTCGGCTGCGATCTGATCCGACGACTTCCCGGTGTGCTTGGCCAAAATGTCGTTGAGCTGCGAACGCAAGCGGAGGATTTCTTTCGCTTGGATCTCGATGTCGGATACTTGGCCGCGAACCCCGCCGTGCGGCTGGTGCACCATCACGGTGCTGTTGGGCAAGCAGTACCGCTTGCCAGCCGTTCCACCCGCCAACAACACCGCAGCACCGCTGGCCGCTTCGCCAACGCAGTAGGTCGCGATGGGGCAGGAGAGCATCTGCATGGTGTCGTAGATCGCCAGCGTGGCCCGCACTTCACCGCCAGGGGAGTTGATGTAGAAGTGGATGTCCTTGCGGCGGTTCTCGCTCTGCAAGTACAGCAGCTTCATGACGACTTCGTTGGCATTGCCCGCGTAGATCTCTCCTTGCAAAAACACGATGCGGTTTTCGAGCAGCAAATCCCCAAGCGTCATTTGGCGTTGGCGCTGATAGCTTTGGTAAGCGTGAGAATCAAACACTGGGGGCATACTGGAGGGCCTATTCACAACTGCGTTCCTTGTTCAAAGGGTTCGTACCAGACAGAGTGTATCTTTCGCATTGGTCTTGGTTTGGCAAGGGCACTACCCTGGCTTTCCACCGCACAAAGCTTGGAAAATCAACCCGCTTTGCTCGCTCGAAACGGTGGCAGAAGGACTCGCAATGCCGCGATACTCAACCTTGGACACCCGCGCAAATCGCGGTAGCGGTATCGCCATAAACCGCCCCCCGAGGGGATAGATCAGCTACGTGTACGATCGCCGTCCCCCTGCTGCAACACCTCGATCACGCGCACCATGTCTTCGGCAAGCGGCGCCGAAATCGACAATCGCTGACCCGTTTTGGGGTGATCGAATTCGATCTGCGCGGCATGCAACGCTTGCCGCTCGAGCAGCACGTCGGCGTCCTCGGGTCGCAGCGGCAACCCTCGCACCAACCGCCTGAGCAACTGCCCGCGCGTGACTTGGGCATGCCCGGCATACAGCCGATCGCACAGCACCGGACACCCTAAATGAGCCAAGTGCACCCGGATCTGATGCGTGCGCCCGGTCTTGGGAAAGACGTTGAGCACGGCATAGCCTGGGAATCGCTGGGTGACTTCGAATTGCGTTTCCGCGTAGCGACTGCTGGGATGACCATTGCGGATGGCCATCTTTTCGCGCTGATACGGGTGATGCCCGATGGCCTGGACGATCCGATCCCGATCCCGATCCAGCGTCCCGGAAACGATCGTGATGTACTTCTTTTGCACATCGCGAGCCTCGAACTGCGCGCACAACTTGAAGTGCACTTCGTTGGTCTTGGCGATGATGATCACGCCGCTGGTCTCGCGATCGAGCCGGTGCACGATGCCGGGTCGGGTAGGACCTCCCGCATCGCTGAGCTGAGCAAAATGATGCGCCAACGCCGCCGTCAACGTTCCCGACCAATGCCCCTTGGCCGGATGCACCACCATACCCGCCGGCTTGTTGATCGCGACCAGACTCTCATCTTCATACAGCACATCCAGCGGGATGGCTTCGGCGATCGGGCCATCGGTAGGAGGTGGCGGCAACTCTCCTACGGTTACGCGCTGCCCTGGGTAAACGCGAAAGGCAGGCTTGACCGGCCGGCCATCCACCAGGACTTGATCGGCCATGACCACCCGCCTCAGGAAAACCCGGCTGTAGCCATCGATCATCAACGTCAAAAACAGATCGATCCGTTGGCCGGAATGCTCTTCGCCGACCACAAAGCTCAAATCGCGAAGAGGACCCGATGCGGACGCAATCGGCCGCCCTTCGGATGCCTCACCGCTGTCAGACGTGTCCTCGGCATCGACTTCCTCGGCGTCGACTTCCTCAGTCTCGATGTCCAAACTCGCATCGGCGTCCGCTTCGGATGGCTCCTCCGAAACCGGCAAGATCAGTTCGTCCATCGGCAAACGATGCCGCTTGGGAGTGGAAGATGGGCGTTTCGATTTACTCACGCGACGATTCGCCCTCGGTTGCTGAAAGAACAGTTGGCACGCGATCTATTGGACCACGGTTGTGGTCAGGACCGCCATGCCCATTCCAGCCCACACTAGGGCTTGGGCTCCGAACCGGACTCCCCACCTGCAGGTTCCGATGGAACGCTTGGTGGTAGAGAGCCTGGGTTCTTGAAGTCGATGTCGGGCAACGCCGGCAGATCGGGGAAGCGATTGCCACCGCTAGGAATCTGCGGTGCGTTGCGACGCTCCTGATACCAAGTGTAAAAGGTCTCGCCGCTGCGGCTGTCCAGCCATTGCAATCGCGAATTGATCTCGGCTTGCAGTTCGGTCGGCAATCCCACGAGGGCCGACAACGCCTTGTACTGAGCGATGGCTTCGGTGCGATCACCAAGCCCTTCCGCCGCTTGCGCCAATCCCATCAACGCTCGGCTCTTGGAGAACGGCTCGGTGGAAATGGCCAATGCCGCACGGTAATCATCGGCAGCTTGCTGGAAAAACTGCTCGGACAAACTGCGATCGATGTTCCACTTCTCCATGGCTCGCGACATATTCGCATCCCCAGCCGTCAACCGAGCCCAAAGGCCCGCCGAGGTATCCGAAAAGTCCTTGGAAATGGCTTCCAAGTTCTGCGGTGCGGTGTCCGAAAAATAGAAGTCGGTCCAAGCCTGCGCGGCCCGCGTCTGGGCTTGGCTCGAGTAAACTCCGTAGCCGAGCATGCCGATCACCGAAGCGATGATCAGTCCCAACGCGACAGGCAAATACGGTTTGATTTGAACAAAGAGCTTCTCGATCTTGTCTGCCAACAAATCGGACTCTTGAACCTGACTTCGTTCGCTTTTCATTGCCATGGAATGCAATCGGTCCTGAAAGTTCACTAAGGAGAGTGTGCGAAACGCCTGTCGAGAAAGCTTCCCAGAGGCCCGCGCCCTCGAAATCCACTGCGTCGAACGCCTTCGCGGTCGAAGTTCTCGGAGCCCATGACGGGCGATTCGAAGCCGAGCAGTATAGGTTTCGAGCCTATTTCTCTCAATACGAACGGGGCCGACGACCCCTTTGGCTCGCTCGAAAAACGCCCTTTTTAAGCGGCAATCGCTCGGCAGCCCTCGGAATCGGTTGGAATCGCTCGGAATCCCGGGAAATCCCTAGGCAAAGATCGGCATCAAGCCGCCATCGGCCGGCTGGGATCGAGCGCGATCGGACGGACCACCGATTCCACCCGGTTGGCCGTCGGGAAACGGTACGAAACGATGCAACGTTCCTTGAGCCAATGCGTCATGCGCTCAAAGACTTGCTCCCGCTGCGGCTCATCGTGCAAATCGTGGCGGCAACCCGCCCAGGCTTGAAAACTGGCCAACTCGCCCGCGCTGCGAGCAAACGCCGCCGTCGCATCCGGACACGTCAACGCATCGTCCGTCCCGTGCATCAATAGGGTCGGCACCGAGAGCCGCGCTGCATTCTCCATCGCCCAATTCCCGCTATCGATCAGCTCCGCAGCCAATCGCAAGGACATCGAACGATGCACCCACGGATCCCGCAAATACGCATCCTGGGCCCGGCGATCCCGGCTGAGATTCTCGACTTGCACCGGTGCCGGTATCCGAAGGTTCGGCACGCATTTGGCCAACCATCGGCCGGCGCTCATGAACTGCTCGCGCGGCATCGTCCGCATCCGCAACATCGGAGATCCAATGATCGCTCCGCGCGGCGCCGGCTCCGAACCGCTTCCTCGCAGCAGCCAATTCAGCACCAAATTGCCACCCATGCTCTGCCCGAACAAGAACTGAGGGATCTTCGGCCACAACCGCCGCGCCAATCCCACTCCTCCTTCGACCTCGCTCAACATCGATGCATACGACTCGATCACCCCGCGCCGACCAGGAGAGCGCCCATGCCCAATCAAATCGATCGCGAGCACCGCCAGTCCCATGCTAGCCAAACTCGTGGCCATGCCAGCAAACCGACCACCGTGGTCCCCAAAACCATGAATGATGGTCAACGCTCCCCATGCTTCTTCATCCATCGGGGACCACTGATGCACAAAGCGCACGCGGTTTTCCCCGAGATCCATGGGGGTCGCGCATTGTCTCACGGACGAGAGATATGCTGTCATTCGCTGTGGTTCCGGTCGGCACGCGTAAAGAACTCAACCTCGCTCTGTTGGGATCGGCCAACGCAACCGTTCAAGCTTAACGAAATCACCCCTTCATTCGGTTCAATCGCAGTAATCTGTAACGATGCTGACTATTGAAACGCAACTTACGCGCCTCGCCTGCCGATACGAGCAGCATGAATCCTTCGCTTGCCGATCAAGTCCGAAAGCAGTTCCGCGAAGCCGTCCGTCGATGGACCGGTGAAGATGTCCCTGCATCGATGCTGGAGACCACCCTGATCCGAGGTGGTTCCTACTGCGGCCGCCGCTTCTCGCTGCACGGCTATAGCTTGATTTGGTTCGTCGACGAACAGCGTATCAAAATCTTTGGGCAAGACGGAGCGCTGATCGATTCGATGAGCACCGACGCCTTCTGCCATCCCGAGCCTGCACCGACGAGCCGAGCGCTCATCATTCGCCGCGCAGCATGATCGGGACGCAACCGGGGATGGCTGCTTTGCCGTGCCGCATGCGATATCGCGCCATAGCCCGCCCACCGCAGGTTGTAGGATAACGGGATAACCATGGCGATCCTCTTGTTCCTCAGCGCACTGCTTCTCTTCTTGGTGCAGCCGATCCTCGGCAAAGCACTCCTCCCGGATTGGGGTGGAGGCGCTAACGTGTGGACAGCTTGCTTGATGTTCTTCCAACTCGGGCTGCTGCTCGGTTACGGCTATGCCTTTGCCTCGGTGCGTTGGCTGACGACCCGATCGCAACTGATCCTGCATGGTGTGTTGGTCGGCGCGAGCCTGCTATGGATGCCGCTGCGAGGTTCATCCCACGCCGCTTGGATGCAACGCTTCGATGCCTGGGGATGGGACCCTGCTTGGCAAATCCTGATGATCCTCACGCTATCGATCGGATTGCCCTATGTGCTGATCTCGAGCACCAGCCCCCTGCTCTCCCATTGGAGACTGCTCCATGCACGCGATGCCGCTCCTTACCGATGGTACTCCCTGTCCAGCCTCGGCTCGCTGCTGGGGTGCTTGCTCTACCCCTTCGCCATCGAACCCTGGATCGGACTGCGCGCCCAAGAATCCCTTTGGACGATCGGCTACGTCGCCGTGTGCGTCGGCTTAGCCGTCCACGTCTGGGGATTCCTGCGATCGGAACGCTTCCGCGCGAACGGCGATGCACTCGTCCTTTCCAACACGACCAACGCTCCCCCCGACAACGCGTTGACCTCAGCCTCTTCGCCATGGCGATTCATGATGTGGGTCGGGCTCTCCATGTGCTCGTCCATCGTCCTTTCGGCCTCCACCAGTGCGGCTTCCCAAGCCGGCATCATCGTCCCCGGTGTCTGGGTGCTGCCGCTGGCGATGTACTTGGTGTCGTGGTGGTTCGCCTTCCGAAGCCCGCGTTGGGAACGCTGGTCGGCTCACATGCTCTTGTTCTTCGCCGGTGGCTTCCTGGCGTTGGCCTTGCTGATCTTCAAGCTGTGGCTGCCGTGGGTGGCCATGGTCGTCGGATACGTCGCGGTCGTCGGACTGGTCAGCCTCGCCTGCCACAACTTGCTATACGTCATCCGCCCCGCTCCCGAACGCTTGACCTCCTTCTACTTGGCCATCGCGCTGGGAGGCGCCCTTGGCGGCGCGTTCGTCGCCCTTCTGGCCCCCGCTCTCTTCGATGACTTTTGGGAACTGCATCTAGGGCTGATTCTGGGAGCAGGCCTGATGGCTGCCTACTATTCCTCCCAAATGCTTCCCAAAATTACGCACGACCCGTGGGTGCGCCGAATCTATTGGCCCGCGACGCTGCTGGCAGCATTGCTTCTCACCGGCGCGCTCTGGATGCACACCCAAATCCAAAGCTTGGACCGCGTCGTCGAACGCCAACGCGACTTCTATGGCCTGGTCAGCGTCGTCGAACCCGCCAAATCGGAAGTGCGCGCCATGCTTCACGGCCAAACGCAACACGGGGCGGAACCCCTCGACGGAAATCTGCATCCCGATCGCACCATGTACTACCAAGCCAACTCCGGTGCGGCTCTCGCATGGGGCTGGTGCCATTCCCAAGTCGACGGTCCCTTGCACGTCGGCATCCTCGGCCTGGGAACCGGATCGCTATCGCTGTTCGCGAACCGATCGGATCGTGTGGTCTACTACGAGCTCAGCCCCGCCGTGGTCGCCATGGCCAAGCAACACTTTCATTACCTCGCAAGCCACTCCGGTGAAACCGAAATCCGCATGGGAGACGGTCGTCGCTTGCTCGCCGACGAAGCCGCAGATCCCCAAGCGCCACCCTTCGACCTGCTCCTCATCGACGCCTTTTCCAACGACTCCTTGCCGATGCACTTGCTGACCGTCGAAGCCCTCGAACTGTACACGCGACGCTTGACCTCCCGCGGCCTGATCGCCATGAACATCACCAACCGCAATCTCGACTTGGCCCCCGTCCTCATGGCCGCTGCCAAGCGATGCCACCGACAGTCGCTGCTCGTGGAAAGCCCCATGGAATCGCCGGAAAACGCTTCGACGCGAGGCCGCGATGCTTCCAAAACCGCCCGCACGGTGCGGTGGCTGTTGCTGTTCCCAGAAGATGTTCCGCTGCCGACATGGCCCAATGCCCGAACCAACGTATCCAATCCTAACCCTTCGACGCCGATCGCGCCTTGGACCGATGACTTCGGCAGCCCGCTCCACGCCCTGCGATGGTCGCGTTGACGCAATCTCGCCGCGCGCTCAACGCTTGGACAGTTGCTCGATCAGATAGCGATTGGAATTGGCATGCGGCGAATCTGCATGCCCAGGATACACCACGTCGCAATCCACTCCCAATTCGCGGCAGCGGACTTGCAACTGCAACCCATACAGGGCCGAATGGGTTGGATCGGGTTCTTCACCACCCAGCTTCGGCTCTTGCTTCTGATTGGGATACTCCAAGTAGATCGCTGGATCGTCGCGGCTGACCAGTTCGTAAGGCGAATACTCGCGTATCCACGGCAGCACCCGCTCGCGCTCCGTCAGCAACTTGTCAAACTCCGCCGCCCGATCGCGTCCCGGCGCTGCGAACCCAAACGCATGCCCTCCATACACGCTGTTGGCGATCCACGCTCGCAGTTGCTGGGGATCGAGCGACGTTTGCGCACCGCTCACGGCCACAGCTTGCAATCGCGTCGACTCCCGCGCGATCGGATCGTCGCTCTTGGGATCCGCCAGATCGTCATGCAACGCCAACCAAAGCGAGGTGCATGCGCCGGCGGAACTGCCGGTTGCACCGATGCGATTCGGATCGATGTTCCAAGCCTTCGCTTTCGATCGCAACGTTTGCAAGGCCCGCGCCGCGTCGTGCAAACAGGCCTTGACCGGCGGCTCCACCCCTTGCTCCATGGCTTGCCCGATGAACCGATAATTGATGGCCGCCACCGAGATGCCGGCCTTCAAGTAATCCTGGATAGGTCGGTTGCCATACCCGGTTTTGTCCCCGTTCTTCCAACCCCCTCCATGGATCAATAGCACCAGCGGCGTAGGCGTTTCGGACTTGGCTTGCCAAAAGTCAAACGTTTGCCTCTCGGAGTCGGTGCCATATCGGTAATCGGCCACCGTGGGCTCAGGTCGTGCGGGAGGTTTCCTCGCCTCGGTCGGCTTGTTCGGCTTCGCGGGCTCTGGTTTTGTAGCCAGCGCTACAATTTGAACATCATCGAACTCGTTCTGGTCATCGAACGAGCCGATGCCGACGCGCCCCGCTCCGAACGTGGTGTCCTGGACCGACATGTGCGGCGTCTGCATATCATCAAAGTAAATCTCGATGCGGCCACCTTCGACATCGCGGATCAACTTCACGCGATGCCATTGGTCATCCCACGGAACGGTCTTCTTGTTTTCCGTAAGCGGCCTGCGCGGCTCGCCGTTGACGATCATGATATGACCGCTGGCCGGATCGGGTTTGGCCCCCAAATGCACGTAGTAGAAATGCTCGGGATCTTGATGCCCGAAGAAGACGCAGCAGTCGCGATGATTGCCGGTGTCGTGCGTGCTTCGCACCCGAAACGTCATCTCAAAACTGCCGACCTTGAGGTCTTTGATCAACGCGATGTTGTGCGGACTGCGGACCTTGGGCTGGTAGTTGCTGATACGCTTGTTCTGACGCAACGTGTGATTGCCATCGTGCTCGACCAAGTCCCACGACGCATCGTCGGTGGTCTCCCAACGCCCTCGCCCCGATTCAAAGTCTTCGACGAACAACGCTTCTTCATGATGTCGGCCTGGCTCGGGAACACGCTTCGCATCCTGCGCGACCGCAATCCAACTCCCACTACCCATCAATGCCAACGCGATGCACTTCGTTAGATGCGGTTTCAATACGAACATTCGCACGATCATCTCCCTTCACGCCCTGGAGTGTGCGCCGACCAGCCCTCGTGTCCGCGCTGCAAAGGTCAGTATACATGCCACACCTCGCCGAATGGGCCGTTGCGTGCGCCGGGGACTATCGAGCCGTTGGCAATGAACCCACCACCGTCGCCAACGTCCGCGAGGGAATGCGTGCATGCAGCGTTTGCGATCCCGCTCGAATCTCAATGTTGGCTTCGCGCGGATCGGGATTGACCAAAATCACGACGAGTCGCTCTTGGGGAGTGAGAAAAGCAACCGCTTGCATCGATTCGCTCCGGTTCTTGAGATCGCGGGTTTCCAATCGAATGGAACCCGGCGGAACGAACCGCGAACCATGAGCCAGAATGTAATAGGCCACATTGCGCCGCACGCCACCGTCGATGGTCAATGCCCCCAAACACTTGTCGCAACCCCCGTCGGTGTGCGGCCGCTGCTGACCATCGGCCGCCACGTTCCACTCCAGGACGCTTTGCGCCCAGTTCCGCGTCGCCCCGATCAACACGTTCTCCGCATGCCACATCAGATCCCCGCCAAAATCGCCATCCGAACTTACCCACTGCTCGGTGAACTGGATCTCGCGATCGGGAAACTTGGCATGGACCTGCGACATGGCGCTCGGTTGCCCTGCATACAAATGAAACGCGGAGCCACGCGTGAACGGCGCCGACCGTCGATCCTCCAGCACCCTCATCGGATACTCAGGATGATCGCAGTTGTGATCGAAGGCCAAAATCTGTGTCTCTAACCCTGCCTCTTGCAGCGCCGGCCCCAGATTTACACCGATGAACTCGGACTGCTCTTTGGCGTTCATCACCATGCTCGGCTGATTGTGGGGATTCTCGGGTTCGTTCTGCACCGTCAAGTACGCGAATCGAATGCCTTGCGACTCCATGAAGCGCAGATACTTGACCCAATACTTGGCATACGCCGCGTAGTGCTCGCGGCGCAGAGCCCCCCCCTTCGATTGCCCGTTGTCCTTCATCCAACTCGGGGCCGTCCACGGTGTCGCCATCCAAACGATGTCGGAAGACCGTTTCGCGATGCGCTGCAGCAGCGGCACGACGCGCTCCCGCGCGATGCCCGGATCAAAACGCTTCAACTCGGGGTCCGGCGTTTCGGTATCGTTGTAGGTGTAGACCTGAGCGCTCAAATCCGAAGCGCCCACCGGCAGCCGGATCACGTTCCAGCCCAACCCGCGCGGCGGTGGCAAAAAGAGCTCGTCGAGCAGCGATTCTTGGTCCGCCAACGGCAGCGATTCGATAGCTTCGATGCTCCCATCAGTCAGCGTGGCACCAAACCCACGCATGCGTTGGCAGCGAGCATCGAGTGCGACTTCGATGGTCCGATCGATCGGCTCTGCCGGTCGAGATGGCAGGGCTTGCCGCGCGAGCATCCGACTCCGATCGGCGGAGGTCATCCAGATTCCATCGCTCGGCTCTTCGGGCGATTGCGCATGGGCTGTCTGGCCGATCGCCAACCATCCAAGTACGAGAAACACCAAGCAGCCCGGGCGCATGCTCGCAAGTCTTGCTAACCGCCGAACCCAATTTCTTCGCAAGGGAATGTCATTTGCCAACATGGATGATCTCGCAGCATCACTTCGCAGTTTCGTGTCCAACGTCCTACGAAGGTGATCCTACCATCATCGGCCCCAACGCTGTGCCCCCTGCCCCGTAGCTAAAGATCCCGCGCGCCCCCAACCACCAATCCCCCTATCCCATTTCGACGCGTGCCTACCGTCTCCGACGCGTTCTTTCTTACATGCGTTCTCGGCAAGCAGCAGGATCTTTAGCAAGATCCACTACGCTCCATGCGCGCTTACTTCACGCGGACCAGCTTCGAAACGCCGCTGATCGATTTCACCACCTCGGGATTCCCCGAGTACTCCACGCGCGACACGCCGCTCGCATCCACCGTCAACTTCGCGTCCGCATGCACCGAAGCGTTCGAAGATCCAGAAACATCCACCGAGGCTTCCGTCGCGTGAAGTTTGGCGCCATCAAACTTGCTCACCCCCGATGCGTGCACCTTCAGCGATTGCACGTCGCCCGATTGGCATTCCAAAGAACTGACGCCGGAGAGGTCGACCTCCAGCGCGTCGCTGTTGGCGAGCAGCAAGACTCCCTTGGTCGCGCCCGAACCGTGGTACTTCGAAAGCGTCGGGACCACAGCAGTTACCGAAACCTTGCCTTGATGGTTCTCCGTGGTTCGCACGCGCAACATGCCATCGGTCACCGTCGTCTCCACGATCGATTGCAGGTTCTCATCGGTCGTCACCGCCAGCGCAGGCTCCTCGCCCGACAGGACTTCGACTTCGACCACCCCGCTCACGTCGATCGCATCGAACGGCTCCACTAACCGCGGCTCGGTCACGATCATCCCATTCCCCTTGAGCCCGGATTGGAATCGATGCCCGTCGATGTCGACGCTGATCGAACACCCCAAGCACGTCGCGATCCCCGGAACCAACCAACCCAAAACCTGCCAACGCGATCCGCTCATGCTCTGCCCCTTGGATTCGATGCCCACCGAATTGCCCGCCTGAAATCGCTGGCTGCCGACGCAACCCACACCCGCTTTCATGCCGCTGAAGTGGGATTCTGCTGGCCGCAAGGAATCTTGGCAAACAATTCCCCTTGACTCTCCCCGCCCCGCTCGTATGATACTTGAACATTCAATCAATCGATTGAGTGATTGACGAACCGAACACGAGGCCCAGGGGCGGACCATGGCAGACGATCCCAACGACGAAAGGCTAGATCAATGCGCGGGCGAACCGCACGCCGTTGCCTCCGCGCCGATCGCGCTGCCAGACTCCCGCAGCACGACGCGAGCGGCCGCCATCTTCCGAGCTCTCGGAGATGCCGCCCGACTCAAACTCCTGGCACTGCTCGCCCAGCGCGAAATGTGTGTCACGGAGCTGACCGAACACCTGCAAGACAATTTGCCCGCGATCTCGCAACGCCTCAAGCTCCTGCGTTCCGAACGGATCGTCGTGGCTAGGCGTCAAGGCAAACACATGTACTACTCGCTGGCCGACCATCACATCACCGAGTTGATCGCCAACGGCATGGCCCACGGTGCCGAACGCGATCCCCACAGCGCCGAACGCGAACCGGATGAATCCGATCGCTAACCCGTATCCATTGAATCTGTTCCCAACCCCACCCCTTGTATCAAGGAATCATCGCTATGGCTCACAACCACGAAAACCACGACCATGTCCACGGTCCAGCTTGTGGACACACGGCCATCCAACACGGAGACCATGTGGATTATCTGCATGATGGCCACCTTCATCACCAAACCTCCGCAGGCCACGTCGAAGAACACAGCGTCGACGTCACCGCATCCAATCCAGACGGTTGCACCGGCGGACACACCTGCAGCGGCCACAGCGCCGATCACGTGCACGGACCTGGTTGCGGTCACCCTGCCGTACCCCACGGCGATCACGTCGATTACTTGGTCGATGGCCATCTGCACCATCCACACCAAGGCCACTGCGACAACCACGGCAAAGTCGCCGTCGTCCAAGGCTAATCGATCGCCGCTCGCGAATCGCGCCAACGCGCGCATCGCCGCCAACCTCAACAAACGACTCGGGCTCGCTGCCACTCAACTGCATGTTGCTGGGTAGACGAGCCCGTTTTCGTTCTCGCCTTGCCGACATTGCGCATATCGCAGTCCGCATGCGGCGCAGCCCGAGTTAGAATGCAGTCCATGATCCCATTGCGGATCCCCTCCCCTGCCCGCCCAACCTCCTTGCTCCCACCTCCATCGATCTATGGAACTTGTACGCATCCGGCGCGCTGCATGGCGCGATCTCAATCGCTCGCCCAGAACCTCAACCCGCACATGGGCCGCGCTCTTAGTCGGTTGCTGCTGGAGCTGGCTCGGCCACTCTCACGCATCGGGCCAATCGATTCCATCGCTCGAAGCCGAACTGCGGAGCATTGCGACTTCGCAACTGGCCACCGAAGCGCGAACGCGCGGCGATGCGGTGCGCGGGGCGATGGTCTTTTTCCATCCCTCGCTTCTATGCGCCAAATGCCACGTGGACGCATCGCCGACTTCCACCCAACGCCTCGGACCCGATCTCGCTCGCTACCCCGATCCCAAACCGACCGATGAGCACCTCATCGAGTCTGTGCTGTTCCCATCCCGAACGATCCGCAGCGGCTACGAAACCCAAATCGTCAAAACGTCCTCCGACGAGATCCACACGGGCATCGCAATGCCTTCTCCGGATGGCGAACTTCACTTGCAGTTGGCCAACGGCGAACGCGTGGTCCTCCCGCGCTCGGAAATCGCCGAATCCAAACCCTCGACCGAATCGCTCATGCCCGCCGGCCAAGTCAACTTGCTCAGCGACCGCCAGCAATTCTTCGACTTGGTGAAGTACTTGATCGATGTGCGCGATGGCGGCCCTCAACGCGCCGCCGAACTGCGACCAGCCGAGTCGCAATGGGTCTTGACCATCCCCGAATACGAATCCCACCTCGACCACGCCGGCTTGATCGGGGATTGGGATGCTCGCTCGCTGGAACGCGGGCAAGCCATCTACCGACGGGTCTGTGCGAACTGCCACGGCACGCGCGATCAACTCGGCTCGTTGCCAACAGCCCTTCGCTTCGGCGAAGGCAAATTCAAAAACGGCAGCGACCCGCTCGCCATGTACCGAACCCTGACCCACGGGTTCGGCTTCATGCCCGCCCAAACATGGATGGTCCCAAGCCAAAAGTACGATGTGATCCACTACATCCGCGAGACGTTCATGAAAGACAAT
The DNA here is from genome assembly GCA_046318495.1 of Pirellula sp. GTDB lineage: Bacteria > Planctomycetota > Planctomycetia > Pirellulales > Pirellulaceae > JBKCUI01. Next base: position 23,651 of record JBKCUI010000242.1, read on the forward strand.
CCGAACGTCCCAGCCGTGGCCATCGATGCCGAGTACCTCGCCGGATTGCCTCGCGGCGACACGCGCGGTCCGGAACCGAGCCGCATCGAAGTCTGGAGCGCGATGGACTATGGCAACGCACTTACCCATTGCTATGAAATCCCCGGAGATCGACTCAACATCGCGAGCAAGGGAATCGCCATCCGGTTGGACCCCGGCCCGGGTGGCATCGCGCGCGGCAATCACTGGATGGTCTTTGATACCGATACGCTGCGATGGGCCGCTGCATGGAGCGCCGACCCAGAACGCCCCGCCGAACGCTTCATCGATTGGCGCGATATCCAATTCAACGGCGAACACGGAATCCATCCGCGCGCCGTGGGCAACATCGTATCGGCCAATGCCAACGGACCAGGCTGGGCCGATCCCGCCAACGGCTCCTGGAACGACGACCAACGGGTCCTCGGTCGCGATCGTCGACGCTATGGTCCCCTCCCTAAACCTTGGGGCCAATTCCATGGATCGACCACGCACGGTTCTAAAGTCGTCGTTTCGTATTCGGTCGGCGGTACCCCCATCCTCGAATCCCCTCGCCAACTCACCGACCCGGCAACGGGCCATCCGTTGCTCGCGCGCATCCTCAACGTGGCCCCCCACGCCATGCCATTGGAACTCCGCGTCGCCGATCTCCCCGAATCGGATTCCACACCCATCGTCTCCCTCAAGGCCATCGCTGCCGGAGAGCGCCCAGCACGCAACGACCGCCCCACCCGATCCACGCTGCAGCGACAATCCCTCTCCGCCGGCATCCATGCCAACACTCGCCAGCTCGATTGGAAACAGGACGCGCAAGGGCTCAAGCTCGTGCTCGACCCATCGGAAACTCCGGTGCAATTACTTGTTTGGACAAGTTCCGATCGCCAAATCGACGGCAGCGCAGCCATCGCGGCCTTGGATCCAGCCGAACTCGATTTGCGCCCCCTAACCTCAGGCAGCCCGCCGCGCTGGCCGCAAGTGCTCGAAACCCAACTCGCCCCTCCGACGAACACACCTGAGTTCACCCTCGAGTCGTTGACGTGGCCCGAGTCCAACCCATGGCTCGCTCAACTGCGATTCACCGGGCTGGATTTCTTTGCCGATGGCAGCATGGCCGTGTGCACGTGGGATGGAGATGTTTGGCACGTTCGCGAATCGCCCGAGAAACGCTCGCTCGCGTGGCGGCGCATCGCGTCCGGTCTGTACCAACCCCTCGGGCTCAAGATCCTTCGCGACACCGTGTACCTGACGTGTCGCGACCAAATCGCCGTGCTCCGCGATCTCAACGGGGATGGCGAAGCCGAATCCATCGAGTGCTTCAACAACGACCATCAAGTCACCGAACACTTCCACGAATTCGCAATGGGATTGCAAGCCGATGCAGACGGCTACCTCTACTATGCCAAGTCCGGACGGCACGCGCTGCCCGCCGTCGTCCCGCAACACGGAACGCTTCTGCGCGTCGCCCCCGATGGCTCTAGCACCGAGATCTTGGCCACCGGTTTCCGCGCCGCCAACGGTGTTTGCCTCAATCCCGACGGTTCGTTCTTGGTGACCGATCAAGAAGGATTTTGGAATCCCAAAAACCGAATCAACTGGGTCACCTACGATCCAGCCGCTAAGCCTCGCTTTTACGGAAACATGTTCGGTTACCACGACGTCACCGATCCCTCGGACGATGCCATGGAGCCCCCGCTTTGCTGGATTACCAATGCCTTCGATCGTTCGCCCGCCGAGCTCTTGTGGATCGATAGCCCTGCTTGGGCCGAACTGCAAGGCAGCTTGCTGAATCTCTCCTATGGGTATGGAAAGCTCTATCTCGTCCTGCAC
>JBKCUI010000243.1:0-10023 GCA_046318495.1 Pirellula sp.
CCTGAGGACCATTGCAAGGATCGAGCTCGGCTGGATCTACCAACGCGGGAAACGCGAATCGGTCAGCAACGAGCATTACGAGAAAGCCATTCGCGAATGGTCCACGATGGAACCCGATAAACAGAAGCTGATCCGCGATGCGCTGCCAGCACGTGTTCGGACCGATTGGGAGAATGTGGATTATCTGCACCAAGAAGAGGTTGCTCCGCCTGTGGATTCCAATGCGGGGTGGAGAAGGAGTTCGCAATCGCTCACGGCGCGTGGAATCGTCTTCGGGGCCTCCACGGTCGTGGATTGGCTCGGGCGGTTTTCCGACAATGACAAGGGATTGAGCGTCGGTCGCCAAATGGCTCGCGATTGGTCGCAAGCGAATGCCGCGGTCCCAACTCAACGAGAGGGCCGGGGTTGATATCGTGCTGGGACGTCGACTGGTTTCTGCAAGTGCGTTGCTCGCGTTTGTCCTGGCCTGCATCGGTCTGGATCTTTGGCGCCCGATTGCCGGAGTGCCGGGTTGGTGGATGTTGCCTGTGTATTTCTTGTTGGTGTTGGGAACGGTGCGCGAGATGGGGGAATTGGTCGCGGCACGCTGGTCCGTTGAGCCCAAGCGGGTGCTGATGGGGGCTGCGGTGGCAGCCAGCGCTCCGCTGTTCCCAATGGTCTACTCAACGTGCATGGGACGCAGTTATCCTGCCGATTGTCCTGTAGGAAGTTTTGGATGGATCGTCCTTGGGGTGGTCTTGGCGACGTTGCTTTTGGGGTGCGATGCACTCATGCGATTTTCCAAGGCCTCTGCCGGTTCCGTGGAGGGCGGACCGGAACAGGTTGCGCTAGGATGGATGTTGTCGGTCGCGATCCTGGCGTATGTGGTAATGCCCATGAGCATCTGGTGGCTGATACGGCAACATGGCTCCAGTGCTCAAGGAATGGCCAATATGGTCGGGATTGCCTTGGTCACCAAGATGGCCGATACCGGGGCGTATTTCTTTGGCAAGCTGTTCGGGCGAACCAAATTGTCTCCCGCAATCAGTCCAGGCAAAACCATCGAAGGCTTGCTCGGTGGAATCGTGGTGGCTTGTGTCGCATGTTTTGGATTTTTCCGGCTTTTGGTTCCCGCGCTGGGATTGCAAATCGGAAGTACCGGCTGGTGGGGGCCGTGTCTATTGGCATTGCTGCTGGCGGTTGGAGGGCTCGTTGGGGATTTAATCGAGTCGATGATCAAGCGGTCGGTTGGCAAGAAAGACAGTGGAAATCAGCTTCCGGGACTGGGAGGGGTTTGGGATGTGACCGATTCGCTGATTCCGGCGGCGGCGCTGGGCTATCTCGGCATCCTGTCCGGGCTAAATTGATCGGTTTGGAGGGCGGGGGCGTAGAAACGAACAACCCTGCATGCGAGAATAGATAGCACAGCAGTTAGGCGATTGCCGAAATGACTCGGCAACTGCATCCAATGTCCTATAGGCAACGCGTATGTCTGAGTCCACGCTGACTCTCGGCGATCCCAACGAAGCGCTTCAGCTATTTGGCCCTCAAGACAACAACTTGAGGCGTGTGCGAAACCAACTGGGTGTTGCGATCACGCATCGCAATGGACAAGTCCGCATCGCTGGTCCGGCCGATTCGGTGAGAATGGCCACCGAGATTTTGGAGCGACTGCGTGAGCGGGTGCTGAAACGCGGGGCGATCGATCCAGAAGAAGTGGCCGAAGTGCTGAACCAAACGTTGGGGGTGCGTCCCAACCATCCGATCGAGCGGCCAGAAGCGAAGGAAATCGCCATCGGCAATGCGGGCCGAAGGATCAAGCCGCGAACGGCCGGTCAAGCGGCCTATGTTGAGGCCATTCGTCAGCACGACCTGACGGTGTGCATCGGCCCAGCCGGATGCGGGAAAACGTATCTTGCGGTGGCGATGGCCGTCGAGGCGTTCCGCGCCAAGCAAATTCGGCGAATCGTGCTCGTTCGGCCTGCGGTGGAAGCCGGAGAGAGCCTCGGCTACTTGCCCGGGGATCTCCACGAGAAGCTCAATCCCTACCTGCGTCCCCTTTTGGATGCCATCAACGAGATGGTCGATTTCGATCAAGCCAAGTACTTGATGGAAGAAAAAGTGATCGAAGTGATCCCGTTGGCTTACATGCGAGGGCGGACACTGAATCAGTCCTTCGTGATCTTGGACGAAGCTCAAAACGCGACGGTCGCTCAAATGAAAATGTTCCTGACCCGAATGGGGGAAGGATCCAAAATGGTCGTTTCCGGCGACATCACCCAAGTCGATTTGCCTTCAGGGGTCACGAGCGGATTGCGCGATGCGGCTCAGAGACTATTGGGCTTGGACGGAGTGGCCATGATTCGATTGAACGAGACCGACATCGTTCGGCATCCGTTGGTGCAACGCATCGTTGCGGCCTACGAAGGGACCGACGCTCCGAATGCAACGCGCCGCCCCAATCATCCCGCTCGCTGATCGATCGAAACCGCCAAATGTCTGCGCCCTCCGGATCGAAAACTCGAAGCGAACGCGTTGCCAGCCTCAAGGTCAGCAAGCTCGATTGGCAGATTTGGCTCGATCGTATCACGCGCATGGATGCTGTGGTGCGCCTGCTAGCGGCGTTGGTCGCGGCTTTGGCAATCACCTTCTTCGTTCGAGCTTGGGAACCCCCCTTTGCCTACCGTGAAGGCTTCGTGCCACAGCGGGCGATTTTTGCTAGGGTCCCGTTCCAAGTAGAAGACACCGCCAAAACCGATGCGTTGCGGATTCAAGCGGCGCGCGAGGTGCTGTGCATCTACGAGAATCGAAAGGAACCCTTGGTCCAATTGCGAGGAGCGATCAAGGACCATTTGTTTGCGCTGCGCGAAGTTCCTTCCGCCACCGAACTGAGCGCTGGTCACCGCCAGCTCTTGGATTCCTTTGGCGTGACGGTTCTCGATGCCGATGCCAAGCCGCTTACTTACGAGATGGCGTTGGAGGCCGTGCGATCGACATTGATCAACGATGCCGACATTTCCAAATACGATTCGGCGATGCGCGAGACGTTTGACCCGATTGAGGAGTTCGGGCTTCTCTCATCGCTTACGCACGATAACGAGAAGGGCAACCAGCGCTTTATCCGCGTATTCCCGATCGGCAACGAAGCCGACACGTTTGAAGTGGATGTCGCGCGCGTCCGCATTCCGGAGGTAGCGGTCACTCTCAAGGGTTCGCTGGAGCGCGAGTTCCGGAATCAGTTCGGGTCGCCTAATGCGTTGATCTTGGCGAGGATGATTCACGGCTTTGTGTCGACTCGATTGCCGACTACGTTGCACCTTCGCGAGGACCTTAGCAATCGCGCGCGGTTTGAAGCGATCAACAACGTGAAGCCGGCGATGTTCTCGTATGACCCCGCATTCGGTGCGCTGGTTCCGATCGGAAAGACGCTGACCGTGAAGGAAATCGATCTTTTGCGAGCCGAGCATCGCGCCTACACGTCGCAAATCGGGTGGACGCAAAAGGTGCAGCGCTTAGCGGCCTTTTTGGGATTGCTGACCGCGCTGTATTTGCTGTGCGGGTTCTTTATCTTCCAATCGCTCGACCATTCGTTGATTGCCAAAACGTCGAACTTTGTTCGGTTGTTGGGGCTATGTGTTGCCACGTTGATGCTGGCTGTTATCTGTTCTCAGGATCCGTTTCGTGTTGAGATCATCCCCGTCACGCTGTGCGCGATGATCGCCACGATTGCATACGGTCGCCCGACGGCATTGATCTTGCTCGCAGCGCTGTCCTTGGTGATTGCTTTCAGCACACGGGTCGACTTGAGCGAGTTCATCCTGTTGGCTGGGGCGGCTGCAGCTTCGATTCTGTTGTGCGGTCGCATCCGCAACCGAACGCGATTGATCTACGTTGGACTCGGCGTGGCTGTTGTGGTGTTTTCAACCTACATGGGGTTGGGAGTCATGACCGGTCAGTCGGTTGGCAACGTCGTGGATGGTCCGGCGACGGGTGCCGTACAGGTCGCGACGGTGTTTCCGGTAAGGTTGTTGGCTGAGTCGCTGCGGCAGGGGGCGTTCGTGCTGCTGTGCGGACCTCTCATGGCAGGCATCTTGCCGCTGGTCGAGCGAGCCTTTGACGTTCAAACCGATCTGAGTTTGTTGGAGCTCAGCGACATGAGCCATCCGTTGCTGCGACAGTTGGCTCAGCGGGCTCCCGGCACTTACAACCACAGCATTTCCGTCGCAGCTCTGGCGGAGTCGGCCGCTGAGAGCATCGGCGCGCATGGTTTGCTCGTTCGCGTAGGGGCGTGTTTTCACGACATCGGCAAAATGTTCAAGCCGAACTATTTCGTTGAGAATCAATTGCCTGGCAGCAATCGGCACGATCATCTGCAGCCTGCGATGAGCACGCTTGTAATCATCGCACACGTCAAGGATGGCGCGGACTTGGCGCGTCAGCATCGCATTCCGCAGCGGGTGATCGACTTTATCGAGCAGCATCACGGTACGACGCTGGTCGAGTACTTCTTTCGGCAAGCGACCAAGAAAAGCGAAGAGAACGAAGACGGTGAAGAGATCTCCGAGACTTCGTTTCGCTATCCCGGGCCGAAACCCCAGACCAAAGAGGCTGCGGTGTTGATGATCGCCGATGCCGTCGAAAGCGCCAGCCGGGTGTTGGTCGAACCGACTTCCTCGCGCATTCAGAACTTGGTCGATCAAATCGCGATGAAGAAACTGCTCGACGGCCAGTTCGATGAATGTGGATTGACGCTGCGAGAGTTGGATACGATCAAGCGTTCGCTGGTGAAAAGCCTTAATGCGATTTATCACGGGCGGATCAAGTACCCCGATCAACAATCGTCCGATTGACGTGCAGATTGGGACGCGAAGGGTGGCGTTTCGCCGCTCCGGTTGAGTGCACACCAAGGATTTCGTACACTTTGCAGGACGGCGACAGCATGGCCGTCTTGGTGCGAACTCTACCGTTCTTAACGAGGCTCTTGGGATGGCGACACAGGTGCAGGCTTCGGATGGATTTCGATCGGAACCTCTCACCATACGACTAACTGGCCCAGTGGCTGAGTTGACGTGGATCGCCAAGTCCTTGTTGTTTGCTGAATTGTCACGCTTGGCCTACGGCGAGCCATCGTTGGTGGAGCCGATTGCGTATGCGGCGGGTTTGGACCAGTGCGTGTTTGTCGAGGAAGCAGGCTCCGAGGCATATGTCTTCGGCAACGAGCATGACTGCGTGGTGGTCGCCCGCGGTACGGAACCGACCAAATGGGAAGATATCCGCGCCGACGCGAGCGCGTGGACCATCGCCTCTGAGGTTGGCAGAGTACATAGCGGATTTCATCGAAATGTCGATTTGCTATGGCCCGATATCGAGCGTGCGCTTCAAGAGAATCAGCGCCCGGTATGGTTTGCCGGGCATTCGTTGGGCGGGGCGATGGCTGCGGTTTGTGCCGTGCGATGCAAACTTTCCCCGATCCCCTCGGACCCGCAAGCCATTTTTACCTACGGAGCCCCGCGAGTCGGCAATCGCCCGTACGCGAGCTTTCTGCGCATAAAGCATTTTCGATGGGTGAACAACAACGACATCGTTCCTAGGACTCCGCCACGATGGATGGGGTACCATCACATGGGGCGCGAGATCTATTTGAATCGACGAGGAAAGATCAGCCGCATTCACTCGTGGTTGCGACTGCATGACCGATGGCGCGGATTGCTGCGGGGCCTGAGAGTTTGGAAGATCGATCTGTTGACCGATCATTCGATGCAGGAGTACATCCAGCACATCCGGGCTTACTACGAAGCCGAGCAGCGTGGCGAACGCATTCGGCCGCCCAAAGCCATTGCCGATAAATCGCGGCGGGGTGTGAAGTAACGGTCGCCCGCAAGGCTACGGTTTGGGCTGCACGCCGATCCAAAGCGGTGGACCGCTGAAAGTATGCTTCATCACGAAGTTGATCGATACGTGAACGGTGATGGGGAGCAAGTGCTTTTCGAGGGGAGGGGCGTCGGGTGCCGCCTTGAGCGTGATGTAGCCGTTGGATTCACCGGCGCTCAGCAGTGTTTTGCTTTGACTGCCATCGACAGTAACGCCTTTGGGCAACGGATTGCCATAAGGCTGTTCGAGGTGTTGCAACATGACGTCGAGCGTGACATTGCCGCGGTAATCGGGGGCTCGTTCGATGGCGATCTCGATGCGTTGGGAGCCGCCGGGGACGAGGGAAACATCGGTGGTACTCAATTCGATTTTTCGAATGTCCATCGGTTTGGCGATCGATACGGTATGCAATTCGACCGGATAGTGACCGCGACCTCCACCGGGCAAATAGACTTCTTGAAGTGGGGTGGCCATTGCGGAGAGGGTGGTCGAGGTCCCATCGCTGGATGCCGAGCTACCGGTTCCCAGGATACGAACGTTGGTTACTGCCATCGGAGCATCGTTTGCCGCGCGAAGCCAAATGGCGCCATCGTTGATGCCTTTGAGGATACGCCCGCATTGGGCTTCGACTCCAGGTGGCAATCCTTCGATAGATAGTAGGATCTCGCCGTCAAAGCCACATCGCCTCAAGGCCTTGATGTACAGCACGCTGGCCATTCCCGGGGCCAACTCGGTTTTGTCGGTGTCCACTTCGAGCAGGAAGTGCGGACGTGCAGAGGACGCGCGTATGGCGTAGGGATACTCCGGTCCGCCGCGTCCATGCAGATCGCGAATCTCGAGGATGTACGTCCCATCCGCCGGAGCGGTCCAGTTCTCGATTTGCGAGTCGGCCGACGAAACCCGAAGGTAGGTGGCATCGTCGGATTCCACCAAGGGGGCATCGGTCGCATTCAGAATGCGAATTCGAGCGTCGAGCTGCGAGCCGGCACGGCGCGCGAGGACTTCAAAGCTCCAACGCTCATTGGCTTTGGCGGTAAAGCGATACCGGTCGACTTCGGTCGATTGGCCGATGCGTCCTGCGATGTTGCATGGAAGCTGGATTTCCTGCGAGGTTGCAGGGGGCGCTGGAGTCGTCCCATCGGCGGCGACGCTGGCTTGGTTGGGATTCGAAGCGGGTTCAACAAAGACTGGCTCAACCGAATTCCAAACTCGGACGGTGTGCAAAGGCTTGTCTCCCAGGATGGGAGCGAACGCGAATTCGGAGCTGCTCGATTGCATGGGGGTGGTGATCGAGGCTTTGGCATCAGGAGGAAAGCCGAACCCGATGCACTCCACGGTCTTGGTCGAACCAGCGGGGAGGACCATCGGATGTACGGCCGCTGGCCAGGGGCGCGTGCTCGCTTCGATGGCGTACGTCCAGTCGGCATTTCCTTGGTAACGCACATCGCGCACTTCCAAGATGTATTCGCCTGGACGATCGAGTTGGGCGAACAGCAGAGGATCCCCGGCCATGTAGTTATCGCTGGTCGCGATGGTGGCTCCGGTGCTATGCCGAAGCGTGATAACGGGATCGACGCGGGTTTGCATGTCGTGCAATCGATTCTGCAGACGTTGGGCTGTCATGGCGAACACCAGTTGCGTTGGTTCGCTGATCGAGAATCGGTAGAAGTCCAGATCTTCCCCTTTCTCCATCGCACCGCAAAGGGTGGCTGGGATTGCAAAGGGTGTGGCTTTGTCGAGCGTGTCGTTGTCGGCGGATTCCGAGACCACCGGTTCGCGGGCGATGACCACTTGCCCAATGGTGCTGACTCCGTGTGGCGTCATGATGCGAAAGTCTCGTATTCCCGGCAATGCATCTGGAGCGCAGTGCAATTTGAGTTTGCATTTGGAACTCATCACATCATTGCGATCCTTGTCCTCGGGCTTCTCGGTCTCCAGCGGGACGATTTCGCCGGTGACTCCTTCGCCGGAAAGGATCACGGCCGATGCGCCGGCGAGGTTGTAGCGTGCGCTGAGTTCATGTTCCGTGCTGCTGCCTACGACGGCAGCAGTGGGGCGGAGCGACATGAGCATCGGGTACGAGTTGTTGGTCTGGGCCCACAAGGAACCGCCGGAGCCAAGGCCCGCGATCAGTGCGGCGTGAAAACCAATGGCTGTACGAAGTCTCATGGCAAGCGTCCTGGAGAGAGTCGGAGAATGCGCCGAATGGGCTGAACGATCCGGCGATCATGCATATCAAGTTAACGGACGAACATGAATTGCTTGGAGTTCATCAGTGCCCACAGCAGATCCTGCATGCCTTCAGTGGGCGAAGGGCTGCCTGCAATCCAAAGACGTGTCTCCGCCAACTCCGAAGTGGTCGGTGCACGGCAAAGAGTGCTCAAGTAAATCTCTTCGATGCACTCGTCGATGGCTTTGCCCGAAGCGACCAGTTTGGCGATACGGCCGTTGGGATCCGCGATCTTCGTGGCAACGATTTCGCCGTTGAGGGTGTGGAGGGCTTGGGCGAGGTTCTCATCGGGAGTCCGTTCGCATTCGCAAACGCTGGCCCGCTTGGGCTTGCCAAAGGTGACCAAGAACGGGTTGGTCGCGTTGCCCGCAGCATCGGGGAGTTCGATGGCTTTGGTTCCCAAGGGGAGGCTGGCGTGCTTGGTCGGCACGAGCGTGGATTGATCGATGCAATCGAGCAAGGGCTCTGCGGCGATGCGCTTCACGCGATAGTGGCTGTAGAAGCGGTGATCGTCGCGGTTGGATGCGTTGGGTTGCGAGTCGAGCTGATAGACTCGCGAGTTCATGATGGTTTTCATCAGATGGCGAATGTTGTAGCCGGAGCCCTGAAACTCGGCGACCAGATAATCCATCAGTTCGGGGTTGGATGGTGGATTGGTGGACCGTAAATCGTCGATCGGTTCGACCAATCCGCGACCGAGCAAGTACGCAACGTAGCGGTTGACGAGATTGCGAGCGAAGGCGGGATGTTCCGGGGAGGTCATCCATTGTGCCAGGGCGCGACGTCGATCGATGGGGTCTTCGGTGGGTTCGGCAGCGATCGGAGTCGGTTTCATAATCGCGCCGGTTTTGGGATGGGATACTTCGCCCGATGCGTTGACCACGACGACGGTCTCGCCGCCGAAGATGCCAAACTCGGAACTGTTCTTGCTGGCGACGCGTGCGAAGAAAGCCGCGAAGCCATAGTAGTCGGATTGGCTGATGCGTTCGTAGGGATGGTGGTGGCATTTGGCGCACTGCAATCGCGTCCCCAGAAACAACTGCGAGGTCGCCTCGGCCAGGTCCGGTGGGTTGTTGGCGATGCGGAAGTAGTTGGCTGGTCCGTTGGAAAAGATCGAGCCCTTGGCTGTGATCAATTCGGTGGCGAACTGGCTCATGGGTTTGTTGGTGCGGAAGGCATCACGCAACCAATTGTGCAATGCCCACATTCCCGATTCGCCAACCACGGCGCTATTGTTGCGAATCAGGTCCGACCACTTGAGGCTCCAATAGGCCGAAAAGCGATCGTTGTAGATGTCTTGATTGGGATCGCCGGTAAGTCCCAGCAAACGATCGATCAGCTTCGCGCGTTTGTCCGGATCGGTGGAACTCAAGAAGGCTTTGGATTCCTCGACGCTGGGCAATCCTCCTATCGTGTCGAGAAACGCGCGTCGCATGAACGTGGCGTCATCGCAAAGAGACGAAGGCGTCAGCCCGAGCTCTTCGAATTTGTGTTTGGCGAGTTCATCGACGCGGTTCAAGGAAACCCAATTCGATAGATCCGCCGAGGCCTCGAACGGCACGACGAACGTCGCGATTTCGGCGTGATCGGCGAAGCGAGCCATCACGGCCGCTTGCCCTTTGCCCGCAGCGGTGACCAAGCCGGATTTCGATACCGATGCGATGGCTTCGTCCATGGCATCGAACCGAGTCCAGGATGTCACATCCCGTTGCGAACCATTGGCGTAGGTTGCCACGGCGCGAAGTTGTTGGTGCGAGCCGATGGTGGCGATGCGTTTGTTGGGGGTAATGGCCAGCGATGCGACTTTTTGTGGAGCGGCTTCGGGCCGCGAGGCACCTTGGGCGATCCAAGCTGCCAAGATGCGGTAGTCATTTGAGTCGACGGGGAATCGCAATCCACCGCCGTGCGGGACGGACTGCGTGGCTTTGAGGAGGAGTAAGCTG
>JBKCUI010000244.1:0-24721 GCA_046318495.1 Pirellula sp.
GTTAAGAAAAGAAGCGAAAAAGCCAACTTGCAGCTTCAGCCAGGGGTGGATTAAGGGAGGAAACAACCCCCAGAAAATCGGATCTGCGCATCCCCAAGCTCAGGCTCGAAACCAATACGTCAGGTTTTCGTCGTCGGTTCAATTTGGGGTTGGATTGGAAACCTACCACCAGCCAACGGGAACGAAACGCTCTAGCTGAGTTTTCGGCCTGGGATCCATTCGCTCCCGGCAACAACTCCCTATAATCCCCACCGTCGTTACGTTCGCAACGACTCTGGCAGCAAAATCCCGTCCATGCCGGCCGATCGCCCCAGGCTCGCCTGCGCCGTGTGCTGACCTTGCCGTGTACTGACCTTGCAGTGTGCAGGACTTGCTGCCGCACCTCCTCCAGGTCCTTGCCGATTTCGGTGCGCGGCCAGCGGGCTGCGGGCCCTCCCTACTCGACTTTCGATCTGCGTATTTCCAATCCGATGGAACGGACCGACCCCCAATACATCGACGCCCTTCGCTTCTTGCTCGACCGCATCAATTATGAGCGGTCGGACGATCGGCCTTACGATGCCAAGTCCTTCCGGCTGGCGAGGATGGCTTTCTTGCTGGAACGCTTGGGGCAGCCGCAGCGCAGCGCACCGGTAATCCATATCGCCGGCACCAAAGGCAAAGGTTCGGTCGCCTGGCTGGTGGCGGAAATGCTTCGGCATGCGGGATTCCGAACGGGGCTCTACACCTCGCCCCACCTGGAGCATTTGGAGGAACGCTTCGTCATCGACGGTCGCCCTGTGTCCCCACAGGACTTGGTGGAATCGATGCGCCGCCTCCAAACGGCCTGCGAAGCCTGCGTTGCATCGGAACACGGCACTCCCACCTTCTTTGAATTGACGACCGCTCTGGGATGGATGTTGTTCCAATCAGCAAACACCCATGTCAACGTCATCGAAGTCGGGCTCGGAGGGCGACTCGATAGCACCAACGTCTGCGATCCGATCCTGTCCATCATCACGAGCATCAGCTACGACCACCAACAGCAACTCGGCGCAACGCTCGACAAGATCGCATTCGAAAAGGCCGGTATCATCAAGCCGGGCGTGCCCGTCATCCACGGCGCGCGGGCTCCGCTCGCTCGCGATGTCATCCGCAACGTCGCCCACCAGCGCGGTTGCGAGCTATGGGAGCTCGGCCGGGACTTTGAAGCCACCATTCGCACCCAAGCGCTAGCCCTAGGCAGTAAGTCGGCATCGAGTTTCGAGCACGACTCGCCATCGCAATGCCTCACCTTTGAGTCCCGGTTTCCTACCATCCATCCACCCTCCCGTTCGGAGCTTCCGCTCCGCATGCTCGGACGCCATCAAGCAGACAACGCAGCGATGGCCATCGCAGTTTGGTCGAAACTGCGCCAGGATGGTTGGGCGTTGCCTGAAGAAGCGCTCCTGCAAAGTCTGGCTCAAACGCAAGTCGCTGCGAGAATTGAATCCATGCCGGGAAACCCTATGCTCATCCTGGATGCAGGACACAATGAAGCATCGATCGAAGCGTTGATGCAAACCCTCGGTGAGTGCTATCTCGCGCAACGTCGCACCCTCGTGTTCGCATGCTCGAAAGACAAGAAAGCCCATGAGATGCTCGAACGCATGCTACCGCAGTGCGATCGGATGATCTTGACGCAGTTCCATTCCAACCCGCGCGCGTTGCAGGTTGAAAAGCTCGAAGCGATCGCGCGTTCGATCGCTTCCCCAATCGATACCGAGCTAGCCGAGATTCTGACGGCACCCGACGTGGCCACCGCCATCGACTACGCAGCGCGTACCGCCATCGACGGCGAACTGTTGTGTGTCACCGGTTCGTTCTTCGTCGCTGCCGAAGCCCGCATGCTGTGCATGCAGCGCCGACCTGCCAACTAGCCCCGCTCGCCCCCGACAGCACCCGGATGCCCGCTGGCATCCTTCGCCCGTCCCGCCCGTCCAAAAGAATCTCAAATACGGAGTTAACGTATTTGTTATTGCCGGGCTGCTTGGAGTATCCTGGAAGATGAGGATGGGCTCCGGGAGTCGCACCTGCCGTCGGATGTCAAAAAAGCTGGGAAATGGTCCTCGCACTTCTCGGGGCGAGAAGCGCTCTCACCTCCGATCCTGGCGGGCTACCTGCAATGATCCTGGATTTGTTTGCTTCGTATTCCCTAGGTGTTGCCACGGTGCGCATTTAGAATGGAAGATGCGTTCCGGGCGGTCGTTTTTCCAGTTCGTTTCGAATTCTATCATCTCAAGCGATCGCTCATGAGGCTAACCCTACGAACATTGCTCGCCCTGCGTGACAGTGTACTAGATCGCAGTGACGCTGCCGACTTGGAGCAGCGGCTTCGACAAAGCACAACGGCCCAGGCTATCGAGAAGCGGATCGCAGCCGTCGTTTCGGATCGCCGTATCCCCGGATTGTCTTTGGAGGAACGTGGCTTCGCGCTGGACGCCAACGACGTAGCCCGCTTTCTCGATGATACGCTTCCCGCGGATCGAGTTCCCGAATTCGAACGCAAGTGCCTTGAGAACAACTCTCTGTTGGCTGAAGCAGCCGCATGCCACGAAGTCTTGACGCGCGCTGTGCAAGACGCCGTGCCGATTAGCTTGTCCCTGCGATCGCGCATCTATTCTCTCGACACGCGAAATGTCAGCGGACGATCCTCCTCATCGTCCACCAACGAAGATGGCCTCGTGCCGGCAACGGTCGTTGCCGACAGCAGCGCTTCTGGCATGTCGATGAAGCGATCCGATGGATCGCATCCCGAGGTCGATGGCCCCCATGTTGCAGCCGCCGATCGCAAGGCAGCATCGGGCTCCGTGGACGAGGATGTACACCATTCGGAATCGCGTACGGGCTTCTCCCGCACTGGCCGCGACATCGGTGGAGCCGGACTAGAACTCAACGACACGTTGGGACAGCAAGTTCCTGAGTACTTGAAGCTAGAGCAACGCCACCGCTTTGCGAACCTCGTGAAAGGCTTTGGCCTGCTGGCTCTGCTGGGGCTTACCTCGGCGCTGGCCATCGGCCCTTGGCGACGCGTTGCCGAATTGCTTCGCCCCCAAAGCAATCCTGTATCTGTCGCCAGCCCTCGTTCCAACCCGTCGGTCGATTCCAATCCTGCGAAGCTCGAGAACCAAGGAACCGCAGCGAAGGCTTCGGACGTACCATCCGTCGCTAAAACAGACAGCGCCGCATCCGACGAAGCCGCCGCCAACGCTGTCGCAACGACCGATCGCGATGCCTTGACATCGGATGCGGTCTCCGTCCCGGATGCAACGCGCGATGCCGATACAAAGATGGAGTCGAAACAAAACCGCGAGCCGCGCGATGCGACAACCGGTGCGTTGCGTGCCCAGTGGCGATCGCCATCGACGAGCCCAGGGTTGGGCGTCGTTTGGAGCGATCGACCGCGTGACGATCAAGGTGCACAAGCATCGCCACGATGGCAAGCTCATACGCTTGGTCGCGATGCTAACGTCGCCAAGTCCAACGCGTGGCTCTTGATGCCCGGCTCTCGAAACGAGTTCCAGTGGTCCGATGGGCAACGCTGGTCCATCGCAGGAGATGCAATGCTCACTTGGTCCGATCCAACCGATCCGGCACGTCCGATCGGGGTGATTGCCCGCAACATGATGGTATTGCCCGGACCGGGCCATCGCATGCAGATCGCCACTCCCTCAGGCATCGCATGGGTGGTCAGCGATGCCGCTGGACCGAGCGTCATCGGCCTGGAGACGGTCGACCATCGCATCCGAATCGATCCATCCCAAGTTCCGATGACCATCGAGGCTACATGGCAGACAAATATTGTTGCCGTCCAAGGGAGTTGCAGTGTTCTCCTGCAACCGGTTCCCAGTACCTCGGAATCTGCCTCGAGCCAGGTTGAAGCCGCCGAACCGGCCGCAGTTACGCTTCGCGAGTCGGAGTATGTCGCCCTCGATCGTGGATTGCTGTCAGGCCCGCTATTGACGGAAACGGGCTGGCCCCGCCCCTTGCCCAGCGATGAAGATTGGAATGCACTGGCTGCACTCAAGGCCATCGCTCCCGATAGCGAAACAGAATGGAACCAGCGCCTTGTCGATGCGACCGGCAGTTCCCGAGGAGAGGTTGCAGCCCTCGCGATACGAGCCCGTATCCAGATGGGGCAATACGACCGACTGTTTGGTCCCGATGGAATCTTTCAGCGCCCCGAGTTGCAGCCTCATTGGTCGCGGATCGTCGATCAGATCCTGCGATCTCTTGCCAGCCCTCAGCATCACGATGTGTTCCTAGAGTCGCTTCGCGAACAATCTTCTGAAAGATTTGCTCAGATGCTGCGACTACTCTCATGGCCCACTGCAGACGAGTTGGCGGCAGGGGGCGACAAGTTTCTGGTCGATGCCCTTTCCGACTCTCGCATCGATGTTCGCGCCTTGGCGATCCTGCGTTTGCGTTCCATCGTTGGAGAGGACCTCGGCTACAACGCTGCTGTACCTTCCGCGGAATCCGTTCAGCGATGGAAGAACGCATTGAACCAAGACAAGATACGGCTCGCTCCCTTTTCTTCTGGCTCGTCGCCCGATCTACCTTAAATCATGCCCCACACCCACGCTTTTCGAATGTGCTCATGCCTAGGCCTGGCGATCGCTATGGCTGGTTTCCTGCTGAGCACGAACCCAACCCAAGCCCAAGAGCCTGCGGTCTCCAAAGTCGAGGCTGTCGCGTCCGAGGGAGCGGTTCCGCAATCCGCGCCAACTCCCACGGAAACGCCGCCGGGCACTCCGCCTACGGATAAACCCGACGGATCCAAAGAAGCAAAACCAGAAGGGGATGCTAAGAAAGAAGGAGACGCAAAAAAGGAGGGAGAAGGCGGTACGGTCAAGCGTCCCAAAGAGCCTCCCGAACCACCGAACAAACGCGAGTGTGTTGTCCGGCCCGATGATGCTGGCTGGAGTCAATTCCAATTCCGCACCCAAGCATGGCCGGACATCTTGCAATGGCTGGCGGAAGTTTCGAACATGTCGCTCGATTGGCAGGAGTTGCCCGGCGATTTCTTGAGCATCGCGACGCAGAGCAAACAGTCCCTCGAAAACACCCGCGATACGATCAATCGCCATTTGCTCGCGCGCGGCTTCACCATGCTCGAATTCCCCGGCATGATCCAAGTCGTCAAGACGGCCGGCATCAATTCGGCGTTGGTTCCGAGAGTCAAACCCGAACAACTCGAAACGCTGCCTCCCAATCGCTTTGTGCGAGTCACGTTCGGATTGCAGTCGCTGCTGGCGACCGATTTGGTGGGTGAACTCAAAAGCATGACCAGTTCCAACGGAACGCTCAACGCGCTGACCAACACCAATCGGCTGGAAGCCATGGACACGGCAGCCAACCTGTTGCAATTGCACTCGATTCTCTCGGAGGAACAGTCGGACGGAGTGCTCAATAACTTGGCTCGCGAATTCGTACTGGAGTTCGTGCGATCCTCCGACGCGCGCGAACAACTCATGGCTTTCATGAAGCTGGAATCGCCCAACAGCTCCAGCCCCAACATGCCGGACGACCCGTTCATGCAACAGCAAATGATGATGATGCAACAGCAAATGGCCATGCAGCAAGCGCAAATGGGCCAACAGCCCGGGGACAAGAAGAAGTCTGAAATCTATCTGGTGGCCAACCAACGCCGCAACAGCCTGATCGCGCACGCGCCTCCGGACAAAATGGCCATCATCGCCGCCTTTGTCAAACGTATCGATATCCCAGGCGCTTCCGATGGCCTCAACGCCTTGAACACCCGGATGCGAGTCTACCGACTTACTAGCTTGGACCCCAAAAAAGTCGTCGCTTCGATCATGGCCATGGATGCGCTCGAACCGACCACCCGATTGGAAACGGATGAAAAGAACAAGGCCATCATTGCCCACGCATCTCTGGCCGATCATTTCATCATTCAAGAGACATTGCAAAAACTCGATGGATCCGCCCGCGAATTCGACGTCATTCAATTGCGACGTCTAAAGGCCGAGGATGTCGCCGGCACCATTCGAACGCTGATGGGCACGGAGAAGGACAAGAAAGAAGATCGAGGACGCCGTTCGTACTACTACTGGGATCCCTTTGGCGGCAATAAGAAGGACGAGGGGAACAACGACCAACTCCGCGTCGGAGCCAACATTCAAAACAATCAATTGCTGATATGGGCCAACGAAGTCGAACGCAAGGACATCAACAAGCTGTTGATCAAGTTAGGAGAATTGCCACCGGAAGGAGGCAATCGCAGCCAAACCCGCGTGATCGATGCCAATCGATCGTCGGAAACCCGCGAGTATCTGGAAGCCCTCAAGCGAAACTGGGAGCGGGTTTCCAACGTCCCACTGATCTTGCCCGATGCCAAGGACTTCGAAAAGCCGTCGGAGGAGTCATCGCCCGCCAACGACGAGGCATCGAGCACCGGCAGCGAAGACCTCGATATCGCGCCCCGTTCTCGCACCAAGAAAGAGTCCCCTTCGAAACAAGACGAAGCTCCCAAGAAAGTCGAGGATCAAAGCTTAGGCTTGGCTCCGCGCCACGAAGCTCGAATCGCCAAACCGGCTGCCTTTGTGGCGTCGGTCCAACAACAACCTCCGGAAGAGGATGGCGAAGCCTTGCCAGCTGATCCTCCCAAGACGATTGTCAATCCCAATCGTCGTGAAGGACAGAAGCCACCGGCAATCGAGATCGACTTTGATGAACGCGGAAACCTCGTGCTGCGCAGCGGCGACACGGAGGCTTTGGATCGCCTCGAGCAACTGATGATGGAACAAGCTCCTCCGTCGCGATCCTATCACGTATTTCGCATTCGCCATGCTCGACCCGCGTGGATTCGGCTCAGCTTGGAGGATTACTTCAAGGATGACAGCAAGAAGAACAACGATCGCGATGCCGTTTACCGTTGGATCTTCGATATGGACTCACCCAAACAGGAGGAATCGGCCGAGCTCGGAAAGAAACGCAAACTCAAATTCATTTCGGAAAGCGACACGAGTACCATCGTCGTGGTCGGGGCCGATGAAGTGCAACTCAAGACCATCGAACAATTGATCAAGCTTTGGGATGTGGCAAAGCCTCAAGACAAACAGTCCCTTCGCTACACCAAGATCGTCAAGGTCGAGTACTCCAAGGCCCAAGCAATCGTCGATGCGATGAAAGAAGCCTTTCGCGATTTGCTCAGCTCCAATGACAAGGCACTTGAGAAGAAAGCACCCGAAGGTGCCGGCGGTGGGAATGAATCGAAACGCGATGCTTCGGATTCCATCATGGGGGGTGGCATGTCCTTTGATTTTTCGGGTCGCCTGTCGCTCGGCATCGAGCGCGTCACCAACTCGATCATCGTTTCTGCCAAAGGGGAGGATCTGTTGGAACTCGTGGTGGACATGATCGAGGAACTCGATCAGAATGCTCGTCCTTCGCAGTCGATCCAGGTTGCGAAGATGAATGGAACCAGCACCAAGTCGATGGAAAAGGCGCTGCGGGCGTTGCTTCGTTCGCAACAACCCAACGATCCCAACGCCCAGCCCGGCCAGCAGCAGCAACAGGGCCAACCAGCAGGGCGCCCTGCTGGTAACAATGCCGAAACGATGGGCGGACAGCCCGGCAACGACGCAGAATTTTGATTTCCAGGTCCATGCGGAACAGAGGAACGGAGTGCAGATGAGCGGAGTATCGACGACGGGCGCTACGAAAAGTTTGGAAGGACAAACAGCATTGGTCTCCGGAGCCGGGCGCGGTATCGGAGCCGCCATCGCCAAAGCCTTTGCGGAAGCAGGGGCGCAGGTCGCCGTCAATGATCTTCGAGACCCAACCGAGACCGTGGAAGCATGCCGCGCGTTGGGCCAGCGATCCATCGCGCTGGTCGGCGATGTGTCCGATCAAGCGACCGTAGAAGGAATGGTCGAGAAGTGCGAGCGCGAACTGGGGCCGATCTCGATCTTGGTCTCCAACGCAGCCTACAGCGATCGGGAACTCTTCTATGCGGCCAACATGGAAGGCTTTCGCAAAACAATCGATGTCTGCATGTGGGGGCCGTTCTATCTCGCTCGAGCCGTAGCCAATCGCATGATCCCACGCGGCTCAGGTGGGAACATGATCTTTGTCTCCTCCCCACATGCCTACAAAGCCATCCCCGGCGCAATGGCCTACAACATGGCGAAAGCCGCTCTCGATCAATTGGCCCGTACCGCCGCCGTCGAACTGGCCGAACATCGCATTCGCGTCAACATCATCCATCCAGGATGGACCGATACCCCGGGCGAACGCAAGTTCTTCTTCGAAGACGAACTGCAACAACACGGCAACAATCTGCCTTGGGGACGCTTGGCGAAACCGGAAGACATCGCGCACGGAGCGGTGTTCCTGTGCGATCCCCGAAGCGATTACATCACCGGTGCCACGCTCTCGATCGACGGTGGGATCGTCCTTCCGTACCAAGAGATGTTCCGCATTCGCAATCGCCCCAAGGCGTAATCTTTGAAGTTGCGCGCTATGGGTTTCTCCCGTTTTCGTACTCAATGAAATGGTACTCGTACTCGTTACCGTGTCTTCGAGTACGTGTACGAGTACTGCTAACGTGGAGTACGAGTACGAAAAATCAAGGGGAATCGCGAAGTGAGATGGGATGAGACTTAAACTGCGCAACTTCGAAAGGCGTAATCGATGCGCGGTAAGCGCAGGCAAGAGCTTCGCTCATTGCCATCCGATCGGTGTTTAGATCCCAAAGAACAGATTCGAGAATGCCGCTAGCGGAGCGCGAAACAGCAGATCGCGCCAAAGCGAATCGCAAGCAAAGCGGTAGGTAAAGACCGCCACCCAAATCAGCAACATGCCATCGCCTGTAGCGGTCAACAACGACGCTCGTTTCTTGGCTCGCGTGGGCGTGGACGTTTCCGAAACCGATGCAGCGTCCATGGACGGCTCGGATCGCTCTTCAAAGTGAGCGTCCATCGAATCGGTTGTCTCGCAAGAGGCTACGCTCGTCGACGGCGCGATGCATTCAGGGGTGCTTACCGCATCGTCACCGACCGAATTCCATTGGGCTTCACCCCAATACGGTATGTCTAGCTTGCGTGCCCATGCAGCGACATGACGCGCGGCGTTTGCGGGCCCGGCGGTTTGGTCGGAGCTTACCGATCGTACGTGTTCTGCAACCGTGCTGTGTGTCGCGCGAGTTGCCTTACGGCCGAAGTGGATGCGTGGCTTGAGCCAATGCGTTGGCCAAGTCCATCGAGAGCGAATCGATGGCTTGGGTGCCGTCACTGGAGATTCGATGGGCGAAACGGCTTCCTGGCCTCGAGCCGCATAGCGGAACGATTTCCATTTGGCTTGTAATGTCAACAACGCCAGACCTAGGAGCGAGGATAGGCTCAGGACCGCAGCGATCTTGGAAAGCGAAAGTCGGCCTGCCATCGCGGATAGGTGGGGAGCACCCGTGAAGGCGATCCGGCCTTCGGACGAACTGCTCGCTTCGGCGGCCGTGGACTGCAGCCCCGCGATGGCTTCGTTCAGTTGCTGTTCGCGTCGTACGAGGTGTTGCCATGTCTCGCGATCGTCGGGCTTCATCGGTTGCGATGCCTCACGCGGCAAGCGTGTCGAATACGAAGCTTGGCGAAATGGACTGGTGCGATCGCATTCGGCCAAATCGACCCCTTCGCGTTCGCGATCCAATCGAAAGCGTTGCATTTGGTGCTGCGTCACTTCGAGGTTCCACTGAAGGACTCGAAGCTCTTTACCTGCGGGTGCGGAGGCGGGCGATGGCGGCGAGGATCGCGTCAATCGATCCAACTCGCTTTCGAGCTTCGAGATCGAGAGTGGCCGCGAGATTCCCAGTTGCATGCGGACTTGCGCAACGCCGGTTTGTGTCGGGCTGTCGGCTGTTCGAGCGCGTCGAAAGGTCAGCCATCGAATGTGATCCGATGCGAGCGGCCCACCGTGGCTGAGCTCCATCAACGCATTCCACCGCTCCTGAGAAACGACCGCCGACGTGGTGACCACGTATCCGGACGATTGAATCGGCAGCCAATTCATGCACCAAAGCCCACATGCCAAGATCAGCAAGCCGATTTGGGAACCGATCGCGCGGCGGCGCGCCGTCCCAGGCTTGGGCTCCATGTAGGTTCGGATCTTGGACCAGTGGTTCGCAATGTTCATACGCAGCATCAACGCAAGTTCGGAGCGGGCAATCTACAGAAACCTTGGCGATGGAATCAACCATAACGGTTCTTCGGCTCAAAGAAGGAGCCTGCGTGAAGCAATTTTCGCTCATTGCCACTGCTAGCAATCGTTGTATTGGCCTCGGTCTGCCCAAACCAAGGTTTCTATGCATTGCAAGCATTGCTCGCGATGCAATTGGCTAGCTTTCACCCCCATGCCGATCTATCGAGACGCGATCGCAACCTGTGCCTCAATCGGCACAACCCGGTGAGCCCCATGCATGCATCACGATGGGGATTTCGGATGGATCCACGCAGGAGTCTTGGCGACGTACCATTCTTTCTTCCAAATCGGGACGTCGGCCTTGAGCGTATCGATCAACCAATGGCAAGCTGCGATTGCATCGGCCCGGTGGGGGCAAGCGACGGCGATGGCAACGCTGGCTTCCCCCACATCGACGCGACCGAGTCGATGGACGATGGCCACGCGTCGCACGGGCCAGCGCAAACGGGCTTGGTCGGCCAGTTCCTCCATCTTCGCGAGGGCCATGTCGCGGTAGGCTTCATACTCCAAGTACGCCGTTTCCACCGTGCCGGTCCAGCGTCGCGTGGTCCCTAAAAACAGGCTGACTGCTCCGCAGCCGTCTTCTTCGCAATGGGCCAAGACCGCAGCGACATCGATGGGTCGGTCGCTCAACGCGATCATCGCGGTTCATCCCGCAGCGATTGCGCGTACTGTGCGAACTTGGCCACCATCTCCTCGCCCACCTCTGGGAACTGCAAATCGAGCGACTCCAGATGCTGCGATAGGACATCCGCTACCGCAGCCCGTGCATACCACTTGTCGTCGGATGGAATGATGAACCATGGAGCATCCTTGGTGCTCGTGGCTTCCATCGCATCCTCGAATGCCTTCTCGTGATCCTTCCAAAACTTGCGTTCCTCAAGATCGCGAGGATTGAACTTCCAGTGCTTTTCCGGCTTCTCCAAGCGTTCCAACAATCGCTTGCGTTGTTCATCGTGGGAGATGTGGAGATAGAACTTCAGCACGCTCGTGCCGCTGTCGACCAACGTCTTTTCAAAGGCGCGAATCTCCTGATATCGCCGTTTCCAGAGAGCGTCCAAGCTACTGTAAGGCATGAGGTTTTGTGGCTTGAGGAACTCCGGGTGAACGCGCACGACCAAGACTTCTTCGTAGTACGAGCGATTGAAGATCGAGATCATGCCCTTGGGAGGCAAGTACCGCATGGGGCGCCACAAAAAGTGGTGCTCGAGTTCCTCCGAATTGGGGGCGCGAAACCCGTAGACGCGACAGCCCTGAGGATTCACCCCACGAAAGACATGCCGCAGGATCCCGTCTTTCCCCGAAGTGTCCATGCCTTGCAAGATAATCAACAAGGATCGCGAACCGGACGCAAAGAGGCGCTCCTGCGCGTCCTGCAACGTGAAGATGTCTTCTTCGAGCGCTTCTACGCCCTCGACTTTCTTGTTGAGTTCGTTGCCAGCCTTGGTCGAGATCTTTGAGAGTTTGACCGAAGCGCCTTCCGCGACGCGAAACGTCTTGAGATCGAAGCGGTGATTGACCATGCGATTGACTTTCGAGGTTAAACGATGCTCCAGTCCAACGCGATGTCATGGACCGGAGCGGAGTGCGTGAGGGCGCCGACACTGATGCGGTCGACTCCGGTGGCGGCGATGCCACCGATGGTCTTGAGGTTGACGCCGCCGGATGCTTCCAATTCCACATCGGGAGCGATTCGGTTTCGGATCGCTACACATTCTGCCAACTGCTCGCAGTTCATGTTGTCCAGCAACACGATGTTGGGCGATGCTCGCAGTGCGGATTCCAGTTGGTCCAATCGATCGATTTCGACTTCGAGCATCGGCGGTGTGTCGAACCGATAGGCTCCGGAGGCTAGAAAGGCTCTGGCCAGTTGGATCGCTTCCCCTGGATCGAGCAGATGGCCGTCGACCACCGCTCGGCATGCAAGGTGATTGTCCTTGATCAAGATTCCGTCGTAGAGCCCCAGTCGATGGTTATGTCCACCGCCACACCGCACCGCATACTTTTCGAGCCGTCGCCAGCCGGGTGTCGTCTTGCGGGTGTCGTAGACGCGGGCTCGCGTGTGCGCTACGGCTTGCACGTATTTCTGGGTCAATGTCGCGACGCCGCTCAGACGGCATATCACATTGAGCAGCGTGCGTTCCATGGTCAGCAAATCCCGGGCTGTTCCGGAGAGCACGGCGAGCGACTGACCTGGCTCCAAGATGGAACCATCCCCGACGTTTTGCGTCCACTCGATGTCGGCATCCATTTCCTGGAGCATGGCTTCGATCAAATCGATTCCGGCCGCCACCCCCGCCGAACGCGAAATCAACTCGGCCGACCCACGCACATTGGGCGGGACAATGGCCATGGTTGTAATGTCCACCAACCGGTCTAGGTCTTCCCGGATCGCGAGGCGAAGGATCTGGGAAAGATCGTCGAGCAACGGCGGATCGATGGTTTGCGAACGGTAATCGTGAGGCATATTTGCCAGGGTCGGGGAGGCTTGGGTTGTTGGGATGGACTCCGTGCGTATAGTGTACCTAGCCTTGGCAGCGTCGGAACGGTCTCGCGATCGAATTCAGACGCTCTGGCGGCGGACCGGTTCGCGCGACGTCGCGTTGCCGCTTGCCCTGGGCCGCCGATCCGTTTTCGACACCTTTCCTACCCTCGGAGATTCGTTATGCGTTGGGCATTTGTAGCTTTCTGTGCCGTATCGAGCAGCTTTGCATGGACCCCGGCCGGCTCTGCCTTCGGTCAAGACAAGCCTGCCAAGGAAACCGAAGCCAAGTCGGATCCTGTCGAGTTGGAACTGGCCGAAGGCCGAATCGTCATCGTCAAGCCGGAAAGCTGGAAGAGCGTTCAGCCGAAATCCAACATGATCCAGTACGAGTTTCGGGCACCCGCCAAGGGTGACGCCACCTCGCGGATCACCATGATGTCCGCATCCGGCGGCATCGAAGAGAACATCAAACGTTGGATCGGCCAATTCGACGGCCTCAAGAAAGAAGACGCCAAGATCGAAAAGAAGGAAGTCGATAAGACGATCGCCCACATCGTCGAACTCGAAGGCACCTTCAAGGAATCGATGGGTGGCCCGTTCGCTCCCAACGCCGGCACCAAGAAACTCGCAGACTATGCCATGCTAGGCGCCATCTTGGAACTCAAGGATGGGACCACGGTCTTCATCAAAATGACCGGTCCCAAAGAAATCGTCGCCGAAGAACGGGACGCATTCCGCGAAATGGTGAGCACGCTCAAGAACAAGTAATCACCCGCTCACCGAGCGACAATACATCGCAAGCTAACCTACGAGGACCGCAGGCAACCTAGATGCCTCGCGGTCCTCGTGCTTTTCGGCACGATGTTTTTTCGGCACTGTATTATTTCGGCACTGTGCAGAGAACGCGATGGACTACGCCATCGTCAACACGCGCTGAACCAACTCGATGAACCGAGGGCTAGGGCCAGCGCTGCGATCCACTTTGCCCGACGCGCACCACTCGCACCATTGCAAGAGCGATAACGCCACCGAGGCCCGGTGCACAATCCTGATCGTGCGAGCATCGATTCGGGCTTCGGGAACCTCTTGGCCATAGCGTTCGCATCCCGATTGCCATCTCGGATCGTCCTCGTCCAGCATCGTGCCCCATGCCCGGACCAAATCCAACCCCGGCCAGTCGGGTCTCGCTGCCCCAAAGTCGATGAGCCCCTTGAGCTTGCCCGCGTCGTACAGCCAATGCGCCCTCCACACGTCGCGCGCGATCCACCAACTCGGTGCACCGTTTCGGCACAAATGCTCCAGTTCGATGACCAGCTCTGGCAACCAACTTCGCACGCGCTGCAGGGCCCTCGCAAACCGCGGGTCCGCTCCCCACGCTGTCGCGACGGATTGTCCGATGGTCCCCCAGTCGATCTGCGTTCCGCTCCAGAATCGCAATCGATCGCGGCGTTCGCTCCAACCCTGTGGGATCGAAGAGGATGAACCGATTGCAGCGGCACGCGTTGAGGAGTCGTGCCAACGCAACGCAGATCGATGGATGGCGATGATCGCATCCAATTGCTGCTGCCAAGCATCCTCCGTGAGCTGCACCTGCGCCGGCCACGGCTCCCCGAGCACCCAGGTGCACAGTTCCCAACCGAACTGGCCGTCGTCCAACCATGTTGCGCCATCGGTCCAACGTTGTAACGGCGGCACGCAGCTATCTGGATCGGAGGCCAGCATCTGTTGAAACGCATGCTGGCCCAGCACCGCATCGCGCCGCGCCATCGCGTGCTGCTTGAGTGCGTACCGACCTCGATCCGTGATCAAGGCGAAAACAGCGAACCGGCTGTAGCCTGGACGAGTGACGTCCTCGACTCGCCAAGGCGTGCCAAAGCGTTGATGCAGCGCCTGCGCTAGACGTGGAAAGCGTTCCGCAAATGGCTGCATGGGCATCGCACCTCACCGAGCTCCAATTTGCAGCGCCGCGTTCGATCGAGCTCGCAATATCGCTAGCTTTTTCATTACAAAAAGATGCACCGAAGCTCGCGAGGCTTTCGCGAGCTAGCGGCGGGAAATCGATCGTCCAAAAACGGGGACGATTATTGGCCTTGGCCCCGAGAAAATCCGGGTTTGCCATCGAAATTGAAAAGGCCTTCGTACTTCACGAACTCAACGCCGGCGGCATTGAGACGTTGCAACAAGGCCACGATCGCCGCGTTGGTGATCGAACCGCCCGAGCCTTCGGGCAAGCAGAAGCGGCAACGGCTGATGTCGACGGTGAACGTCTCGGCCAATCCGCCTGGCCAAACCTTCATACCTCGATTGGAGATCATTTCCAAAACCATCCCATCACCAGCGTGCGGTTTCAGTTTGGCGGCAAGCTGGTCGATGGAATCGGTCCACGCCACGAAGACGTCGGCACCGACAAGCTCCCGCTTTTCCGTCGAGCGAACGTATGGAGGACGCGTGGTCAAAGGACGGCGAGGTGCCTTGCTGTAGTCGACGGCCTTGAGCACTTCGGGCTTCTTGCCCAAGCGTGCGACGACCGCTTTGGCGAATTCCTTGGTGCCGACTTTCTCTTTCGAGATGCCTTCCTTGAAGATGTCGTAGGTGTGGATGCCGTCTTCGATGGTCTTGAGCCAAGCGTTGTGGGCTCGCTCGGCCACATCGGCTTGACCGATGTGTACCAGCATTTGGATCGCTCCCAAGAACAGTCCAGATGGATTTGCCAAATTCTGGCCGGCGCGTCGCGGTGCCGAACCGTGGATCGCTTCGAACATCGCGCACGCATCGCCGATGTTGGCGCTACCGGCCAATCCGACCGAACCGGCGATTTGGGCAGCGACGTCCGAGAGAATATCGCCATAGAGGTTCGGCATGACGATCACGTCAAAGGCTTCGGGCGTGTCCGCCAACTTTGCAGCCCCGATGTCGACGATCCAATGCTCGTTCTCGATGTCTTTGTATTCAGCAGCGATCTCATCGAAGATCTTGTGGAACAGACCATCGGTGAGCTTCATGATGTTGTCTTTGGTGAAGCATGTCACCTTCTTGCGACCGTAGGCTCGCGCATACTCAAACGCGTAACGGACGATCTTTTCGGTTCCGGGCCGCGAGATCAACTTGAGGCATTGCATCACATCGAGCGTGTGACGGTGTTCGATACCCGCATAGAGGTCTTCTTCGTTCTCTCGAACGATGACGACATCCATCTTGGGGTGTTTGGTGCGGATGAACGGATCGTAGCTGAGGCACGGACGGATGTTGGCATACAGTCCGAAGGCCTTGCGGGTGGTGACGTTGAGGGACTTGAAACCACCTCCTTGCGGCGTGGTGATCGGAGCCTTTAGAAAGACTCGCGTGGATCGCAAGCTCTCAAAAGCGCCTGGTTCGATGCCAGCTAGGTTTCCCTTCAGATATTGCTTCTCGCCGATCTCGATCACATGCTTTTCGAGCCGAGCACCAGCCTCTTCGATGATGTGAAGAGTGGCTTCCATGATCTCGGGACCGATTCCATCGCCATACGCGACAGTAATGGGAGTTGCTGCTGACATAGTGAAGTAGGTTATGGAAAGAAGCTTGGGAGGTGGGAGAGGGCAACGAATGAGAAAATGTATTCACCGGAAGGGGCTTGCACAACTGCAGATGCCATAACCGTTTGCGAAGCGAGCGAAGAACCGGTGGACGCGGCGAGGCCGCCTCGGAGCGGCGGACCGTCGAGGATTAGCTGGACTTTCCGCTCTCGTTCGGTTTCCGCGCGGTTCTCCCCGTGAAACGGGGCTTTCTGGACCCGGTCGTGGGGTACAATAACGGTTTTGCATTCCCACCCACCCCCCTCTCCCACCTTTGCCATGCGTGCCCTCCCAATCCTTGCCAGCACCGGTCCCACAGGATCGGTTTCCACCTCCACCAAATCCATGGAAACGCAACTCTCGCGCCGGGCGACCGCGGCCATGACTCTTCCGCGCACGCGTTCGCCCCGCGCTGCCGTGTGCTGCCGGCGGCGATGCCTTCAATCGTTCCTCGCATGCTGTCTGATTGCCCTTTTTGCGGGCGTCCCCGTGGCCGTCTTGGGGCAGGAGGGGGCCTCGAAATCGAACTTCGATCCTGCCATGTTCGCGCAAAAGAACTTGGTGGCATGGTGCATCGTCCCGTTCGATGCCAAGAAACGCACGCCCGAACAGCGCGCAGAAATGCTCGATGCATTGGGCATCAAACGGTTGGCCTACGATTACCGCGCCGAGCACGTGCCGACGTTTGAACTGGAAA
Source organism: Pirellula sp. (assembly GCA_046318495.1). GTDB lineage: Bacteria > Planctomycetota > Planctomycetia > Pirellulales > Pirellulaceae > JBKCUI01. The sequence continues at coordinate 16,970 of JBKCUI010000244.1, forward strand.
TCGAGACCATGAAACGCCATGGCATCGAGCTGACCGCATGGTGGTTCCCGGGCGAACTCAATGAGGAAGCGAAACTCATTCTGAGCTTGATCAAAAAACATCAGATCCATCCGCAGTTGTGGGTGACCGGCGGTGGAGACCCTGCGATGAACGAATCCCAAACCGCTGACTTCATCAAGAGCGAAGTCGCCCGCATCCGCCCCATTGCAGACGCCGCCCAAGACGCAGGTTGCAAAGTTGCTCTCTACAACCATGGCGGATGGTACGGTGAACCCAAGAATCAGATTCGATTGCTGAAAGCCATCGATCGTCCCAACGTCGGCATCGTCTACAACTTGCACCACGCCCACGACCAAATCGATCAACTCGCCGAGAACCTAGAGCGCATGCAACCCTATCTGCTCGCACTCAACCTCAACGGCACCCAGACGCGCGGCGACCAGGTCGGCAAAAAGATCCTGCCGATCGGCGAAGGCGATCGCGATCGTGAAGTCCTGCGCATCATCGGCCAGTCTGGTTTCAAAGGCCCTATCGGCATCCTGAATCACACCGACCTCGATGCGCATGGACGCTTGCAAGAGAATCTATCTGGCCTTCAGCAATTGACTGGGCAACTGGCGAAGTAGACTCACTAGCAGAACTCTCGAAACAGTCGTCATAGAATCGTGTCGGCGCGTCGCGATCATGACCTTGCGCTTACTTGGTCTGCCAGCGGTCGTTCGCTTCGAGAATGCCTTTGGGGCCATCGCCGTCGAGCCACGCGCGCGCTGCGTCATTCTCCTTGAGATACGCGTCCCAAAACGCAGTGCTCAGCGCGAGAATGACCCGATGGTGATTGGGGTTGCGATCCCCCGCTTCGCCTGGCAACGCTCGTTCGGTAAACGCCGAATGCTCCGCGCCGTCGAGCACCACTTCGTATTTGTTGCCAGCGAGCAATGCAGGAAACACCGATAGACGCTTGTCTACGGTGGAGGGTCCGATGGTGGAGCCGCCCAACCGCGCGACATCGCGGGTGCCGGTCATCAGCAACCAAGGAATGGAGACGTTGCCAAAGGCTTGATCTGCCGAACCGCGCGCCGGTTCGCTGGGGCTAAACAGAATCGCCGCGCGGATCCGAGGCTCCGTGAGCGATTGCCCCAAGGGAAAACGCTGCCCGCTGACCGCTTGCGTCGTCACCGCCCCAAACGAATGACCCGACATCCCGACTCGCTTTAAATCCATGCGACCTAACAATTGCTTGCCGACCCCATCGCTTGGCGCGTTCTCTTGGCCCTCCGTCCATCGCTGGAGTTGATCCAGCACGGCGGGTACGTCGCGCACTCGCAAGAGAAAGTTTTTCGCCGATGCCGCTTCGCGCAGGGCACTGGCTTTGCGCAGCATTGGGGCTTCGCGCAGCACCTCCGAGTCGCTCCCGGGATGCTGCAAAAAGACGGCGACGAAACCGCGGGATGCCCAGTGCTTGCCCAAATACGCCGATCCATTCCTGTTGCCGCCCAACCCATGGCTAAAAAGCACCACGGGGGCCGCATCGCGTGAGGTGGGCAAGTAGATCAAAATCGGAATTTCCCGGCCACGGCCCGAATCGCGGACAGTGGCTTCGATGGGCTTAGGGAGTCGCTCGGTGGGCAACGTCAGCGGGTCATAAACGGACGGCTCGGAAGAAGCGGAACGACTGGGGCTGTCCTGCGCATGCAACGTCGCCCCTCCCCATCGGCCATCCCCGACAAGCACAAACCCGAATCCCCCAAAGTGCAGAAGTGCGAGCAGAAAAATGCATCTTGGCCAGCAGTCGAGGAAGGGATGCATGGCGGGTACCTGCCGTTCGATTCAAATGAGGAATTCATCGCGCGAGGTTGTCGAGGATGTCGGAGCAATGCGAACGCGCCACGGCCACCTACGCAGTTATCATTCCCGATGACCCGTCCGGTCGCAATTGCCTTGGGGCCAAGAAAATCAGGATGTGTTTTTCGAGCGAAAAAGCTCCTGCATGGATTCGCCGGTCGGCAGGTAACCTTGCAGTAAAAGCGTTCGGGATTGCTGAGTTTTGGCGAGGTTTCTCGATATACTGTCGCAATCGAGGCATCGCGTGGTGCGAGCCCTAGCGTTTCTCGTTCCCGATCGAGCCCACCATGTCCACCCGATGCCGCAATGATCTCATCGGATGCAAAAGTCGATTGCAAAGCCAACTCAACGCATGGCGTGAAGCGATGGCGACGGTTGAGGAATCCTGGAACGATGCGACGGCCCAAAAGTACATGAACGACCATGTCTCGTCCGTCGAAGGAACGATGTTGCGAATGATCGGTGCGTTGCTAGAAGCCTCCGAGTTGGCCCGCGACATCGAGAAACGCGTCGTAGATCCGGAGTACCATGACTAACCGACGAAACTCCATGTGGTCCGTGCCGAACACAACGCATCCCCCCTCAGGACATCCTCTATGAAGACCATCGCCCGGGCTCGCATCGCGACAATGCTCAACTTCGCTTGTTCGTTTTCGCTCCTTGCATCTGCGGTCGCCTTGGGACAGGCACCGCAGAACTCGGAGACGCGAGTCAAACTGCCTGCCCCGCCAACCGGAGCGATTCGCGTGGCAACGTTCAATGTCGCGCTCAATCGCAAGACGGCAGGAGAGTTGGCCAACAATCTGCGCGACGGGGATGAACAAGCAGCCAAGATTGCAGCCATCATTCAATCGGTCCGCCCCGATGTGCTCCTGGTCAACGAATTGGATTATGATGCCGACACGGCCAAGCTCTTTCTCGACAAGTACCTTCGCGTTGCCCAGCCGAAAGCGGGCAAACCCGCGCCGGAAGCGTGGCTCGAATTCTCATACGCTTGCCCCGTCAACACCGGCATCGATTCAGGGTTGGACCTCAACAACAACGACCGATTGCACGATAGCGACGATGCTTGGGGATATGGCGCGTTTCCAGGCCAGTACGGGTTCGCAATCTACAGTCGGTTTCCCATCGCCGAGGATCGCGTGCGAACGTTTCAAACGTTTCGTTGGAGCGAGATGCCACGTGCTTTGCGTCCCATGGTGCCGTCCAAGGATGGAGATTCCCCGAAACCATTTCATAGCGACGAGGTCTGGAAGCAATTGCGGCTCAGCTCGAAATCGCATTGCGATGTACCGATTCAAATCCTGGGCAAGGAACTGCATGTGATCGCCTCGCACCCCACTCCGCCGGTCTTTGACGGTGCAGAAGATCGCAATGGATGCCGCAATCATGACGAGATCAGGATGTTGCACGATTATGTCAGCGGCGATGAACGAGGGGCATATCTGGTCGACGATCTCGGTCAGCGCGGTCCGATTGCGCCGAAGGCTTCCTTTGTCATCCTTGGAGATCTCAACGCCGACCCCGAAGATGGGGATGGTCTCTCTTCTGCCATTCGAAAGCTCCTTGCAGATCCACGGGTCGCGACTTACGATCCCCCGATGAGTGTGGGCGGCATCGAAGCCGCCACGAAATCCGGCCAAGCCAACCTCAAGCATCGCGGAAATCCGGCCAACGATACCGGCGATTTCAACGATAAACTGCCGGGCAACTTGCGGATCGACTTTGTGTTGCCCTCCGCCGATTGCAAGGTGGTCGCTAGCGGCGTCTATTGGCCTTCCACCAACGAGAGCCCTTCCGCCAACGCATTGGCAGAAGCTTCGGATCATCGATTGGTTTGGGTCGATGTGGTCCTCCCCTAGGCGGCGGAACGCCGAGCGATTGCCACCCGTGCAGTAGAAAATTCCGAACCCATCCATTCTCCTCTCGTATGGTTTCCCTGTCCCTGTCGAAGTTTCCTCGTGAGGCGACTGCGCCCGAGTCTTTTTTGTTTCTTTGGAGATACGTGATGACGCGATCGATTCGAGTTCGATGCCGTGTTTTGATTCCTACGCTGCTTGTTGCCTTACCTTGGCTGGGAGCGCCTGTTGCAATGTCGCAAGAACCCAAGTCTGCCGAAGTTTCCGACGATCCCTATGTTTGGCTCGAAGGAGTCACCGATGAAAAGGCCCTCGATTGGGTCCGCGCTCGCAACGACAAAGCCAAACAGCGCATCGAATCCGATTCGCAGTTCGATACCCTGCGCGAGGACTTGCTCGCAATCCTGGATTCCAATGCCCGCATCCCGTTCGTCAACAAGCAAGGAGACTACTACTACAACTTCTGGCGCGACAAGACCAACGAACGCGGTCTGTGGCGTCGAACCACGCTTGAAGAATACAAGAAGGCGGAGCCCAAATGGGAGATCCTGCTCGATCTCGATGCATTGGGCAAAGCCGAAGGCGAGAATTGGGTTTGGAAGGGTGCCTCAATGTTGCGACCCGATTACAAGCGGGCGCTGATTTCGCTCTCTCGCGGGGGTGCAGACGCGGGAGTCACGCGCGAATTCGACTTGACCACCAAGAGCTTCGTGAAGGATGGGTTTGAACGTCCCGAGTCCAAAGGAAGCATGTCGTGGATCGATTTGAACCACGTCTTTGTATCGACCGATTTCGGGCCTGGGTCGATGACCGATTCGGGCTACCCGCGCATTGCCAAGCTCTGGAAGCGGGGCACACCGATCGAATCGGCCACCGTCGTGTACGAGGGGACCGCAACCGACATGTCGATCGGGGCATCGCACGACGACAGCCCTGGCTACGAGCGGGATTTCGTCAACCGAAACATCGCGTTCTACAACGATGAGCTGTACTGGTTCAAGGATCGCAAGACGCTCATCAAGATCGATGCACCGAACACCGCGAACAAATCGGTGTTCAAGGACTATCTGGTACTGGAGCTGCGCGAACCGTGGACCGTGAACGGAACCACCTACTCCGCTGGCAGCCTGCTAGTGACACGGTTTGACGAATTCATCGAAGGCAAACGCAACTTCGATGTGGCGTTTGAACCGACCCCTACGACAGCCTTGTCGAGCTTTGGATACACCAAAGACTACGTAGTCTTGAACGTGCTGGAAGATGTCAAGAACCGCGTGTATGTGCTCAAGCCCACTCCGAAGGGTTGGACGCGCGAACCGCTTCGCGGCGCACCCGGTTTTGGCACGATCAACATCTCGGCGGTCGATCCCGACGAGTCGAACGACTACTTCATGACGAGCACCGACTACCTGAATCCCACGACCCTTTCGCTTGGAACCATCGGCAGTGACCCGATGGAACTCAAACGATTGCCGCACTTCTTTGATTCGAAGGATTTTGAAATCAGTCAGCAGTTTGCGACGAGCAAAGACGGGACGCGCATCCCTTACTTCATGGTCGCCAAGAAAGATCTGAAGCCGACGGGCGATCATCCGACTCTGCTGTACGGATACGGCGGTTTCGAAATCTCGTTGCAACCGAGCTACAGCGCGAGCGTTGGACGGGCTTGGTTGACGCAAGGAGGGGTATACGTCGTCGCCAACATCCGCGGTGGTGGCGAGTATGGGCCTCGATGGCACCAAGCTGCATTGAAAGCCAATCGGCTCAGGGCCTATGAAGACTTTGCTGCCGTCGCACAAGACCTCGTCGCGCGGCGGATCACTCGCAAAGAACGGCTTGGTATCCAAGGGGGGTCCAACGGAGGGTTGCTCGTCGGGAATATGGTGACACTGTACCCCGAGCTTTTTGAAGCTGCCGTTTGCCAAGTCCCGTTGTTGGATATGAAGCGATACAACAAGCTGCTGGCTGGTGCATCTTGGATGGCCGAATACGGCAACCCCGACATCTCCGAGCAATGGGAATACATCAAGACGTTTTCGCCGTACCAGAACGTGAAAAAAGAAGTCGCGTATCCAAAGGTGCTGTTCACCACCTCGACACGCGATGACCGGGTCCATCCTGGGCATGCACGCAAGATGATGGCCAAGATGGAATCGCTCGGTCACCCTGTTTGGTACTACGAGAACATCGAAGGCGGACACGGCGGAGCAGCGAACAACCGGCAATCGGCGTTCATGCAAGCGCTCGCCTACACGTTCCTCAAACAGGAACTGATGAAGTAGCGGAAACGCGTTCGGTGCGCCGAATATTTCAAGACCGTCGCGTGCAATGGACGAAGCCCGCGACGGTCGCTGCGATCGCAATCTATTGCGGAACTTAGACGAGAATATCGGTCAGCACGTTCGCCCCTTCAACGCCGGTCAGCTTGAAGTCCAATCCTTGAAACTTGTAGGTGAAGGCATCGTGCTGGATGCCCAGTTGGTGAAGCATCGTGGCGTGTAAATCGTGCACCGTGCAAACTTTGTCGGCGGCGGCATACCCGAGATCATCGGTAGCTCCGTAGACCATGCCGCCCCGAACTCCAGCACCGGCTAGCCACATCGACATCGAACGGTTGTGGTGGTCGCGACCGATGGGGCCTTTGTTTTCTTGGGACATTGGCGTTCTGCCAAACTCGCCGGTCCAAACGATCAAGGTATCGTCGAGCATTCCCAGTCGCTTGAGATCGGTTAGCAAGGCAGCGCTGGCGCGATCCACTTCCTTGGCACGTAAAGGTAGCTCTTCTCGAAGCAAACTATGGTGGTCCCAATCGCGGTGGTAGAGTTGGATGAATCGAACTCCGCGTTCAGCCAATCGCCGCGCCAAGATGCAGTTGCTGGCGAAGGACCCATCGCCCGGTTCGCAGCCGTATAGGTCCAGGGTTTCCGCTGTCTCGTTGCTGGCGTTCATCAATTCAGGCACGCTAGCTTGCATGCGAAAAGCAAGCTCGTACTGGGCGATTCGAGTGGCGATCTCCGGATCGTGTTGCCATGCATCTTGTTGGCGATTCAGAGCATTGATCGCTTGAACGTCGATGCCCTGTTGCTCGCGGGAAACGCCGGCCGGATTCCCCAGATACAACACAGGTTCACCCTGACTGCGAAGCTGCACGCCTTGAAAGCGGCTGGGAAGAAAACCGTTGCTCCATTGGCGGGCGGCGATGGGTTGGGGAGACCGGCCCTTGCCAGTGGATACCAACACGACGAAACCAGGCAGATCGTCGGCGACACTACCCAGCCCATAATTGACCCATGCCCCCATACTCGGGCGTCCCGTGATTTGAGAGCCAGTATTCATGAACATGTGGGCGGGATCATGATTGATAGCATCGGTCGTCATGGAGCGAACCAGACAGATTTCATCGATCTTGGATCCGATGTGAGGGAGCAGTTCGCTGATTTCAGTTCCTTGCGAGCCATACTTTTTGAAGGGAAACATCGGGCCGAGGCAAACGAGTTTTTCGCCTTGCAGTTGGGCCAATTGTTGTCCGCGGGTGAGAGACTCTGGCATGGGCTTGCCATGCATTTCCGCAAGCTTCGGCTTGGGATCATAGAGTTCCAAATGCGATGGCCCACCAGCCATCGTCAGCCAAATGACTCGCTTGGCTCGCTGCGGCAAGGGGAGTGCCTTAATGGCACCCAAGGACGGCGATTCCGAGGAAGGCCCCTCGGCCAGTGCCGAGGAGGACATGCCCCGTGCGCCCATCAGCGAAGCCAGCGCCGCGATGCCGACGGTGCTTTTGGCCAGCATCCGCCGACGGCATACCAAGTGGAGTGAGTCATCTGCATTCATAATGGAAGTCACCGATGATGGAAACCAAGCCTAATCCCACTTCCATAATCGCACAAAACCACCAACAAAACCACTCCTCGCTCAGTGCCTGGCACCGGTTGTCCTGAGTCCTGCGCCCCGTAGAATGGCAGGACAGGAGATCTGCCATGCCTAGACCACTGCGATGCGAACTCTTTAGGCCCAACGAAATCTCGATCCTGCACGTCGTCCAGCGGTGCGT
>JBKCUI010000245.1:0-12055 GCA_046318495.1 Pirellula sp.
CCAATGAACACTTAGGTGCACCGGAGAAAGACAGAGTTGCCAATCGTGTGTAAATCGCAATGAATGGAGAAGCACGACTGCAGATGAAGCTCATTCCCTCGGGATCTCATCGCCCTCAGCGGGCCACCTATCCGATCCTCCGAGTACGGCGGGTCACTCCCTTGCGATTTCTGGCGTCAGTGTTGGCCTCTTGATCCCAAGCGATTCCCGTCAACACTTCTATGGGGAACGGACCGAGTACGCTCACAAGCTATGGAATACGCGTTCGATTGAGCGCATTCATGTGGCAAAGCCGTAGTCACTCTCTCGACCCAGGCAGCGAGGCTCTATAGCCGATTACGGCTGAGCACGCATCGTCGATTCCAATTAGCGGCTCGCTTCAACACCCGAGCAATCCGAACGCAAATCCAGAGCGAGTTTCGAAGTCGCGCCGACGATTTGAACAAAGAAAGAAGGATCTTTGCCATAGCAATCAGGCACCAATTGCACCGACGAGACAGCGATGCTCGCGCTTGGCTCTCCATTCTCGTTGGGCTCGGATGACGCCTCTTTTCGTGACATCTCCTTTTCCGACTTGCGACGCTCGACAATCCGCACTCGTTTTCGCCCTGGGATAATTCCTGGCGTACGGCTGTCGAACATCAATTCAAACCTACCCGATTCATCTGTGATGCCATACGAATAAATGCTCTCTTCGACGTTTTCAAGTCGCACTTCAACGTTCGACAAGGGCACACCATCGAGCGTCACCGTACCGGCAACTTTCACCAGCCCCAGCGATGCATAGTCGGGAGTGCTAGTTGCCGCGCAGCCTTGGAGAACGAGGATCGCTCCAAGCAACCAGCCATGAATGTCCGAGCCTTTAGTCTTCAAAATCGAGCGTTTCACTTCCGTTACGAGAGCCCACAGCCCGGATCACGTCGATCGCTGTACTATCCGAGACGAACGTCACCGACCCATCGGCTTTTCCAAACATCGTGCCGCCAACATGGAAACTTCCAAATGCAACTTCCATCAGGTAGCCGTTGGTTGCAGGCGCCAGCACCGCGGTGTTGGGCCGCATGAACATGCTCCCAGCAGCTTCGGTGAACTCGCTGCCGAGGCTATTGCCATTGCATTGGCATGGATCGACTTGCGGACCTCCAAATGCCCACCAATCCATCCCTTGTCCATCTTTCCCAAAGTCGGGATCGGTGCGAGATTCGCCAAAGAGCACCGTTCTCGATAGCCCATCGACAAAGTCCCTCAGGCGAATACGACTGCACCCAAACATCGCCCCGTCTAAGTTGACTTCTTCAAAGGACTGCGTGTTCGCAATCGTCCGAGTCGATGCATCGTCCGATGTGACACGGCTACCGCCGTTCGCGCGATAGCTTACCGGAACTCGTAATCGAATGCCGTTGTAATCGCTCGGTGCAAGATTCGGACAGGAAGGACATTGGAACAGAGAAATGGGAGTCTGGCACGCGCGGTAATTCGGACTCGCTGCGTTGTCCCAGTTTCCAACTCCGTTCTCGGCGAATACCAAGGACTGAAAGAGCGTCGTCTGCTCCATTTGCGGCAGGACCATCGAACTCCAGAACGTGCCATGCGTGTTCCATCCAGGTGGCAGTACTTTGAAAGCACTCTCATAGTTCAAAGTGGCCAGCGCCAGCTGCCGCATGTTGCTAGAGCAACTCATTCGCCTGGCTGCTTCCCGCGCCTGCTGGACCGCAGGAAGTAGCAATCCCACCAGGATGCCGATGATGGCGATCACCACCAACAACTCAACCAGCGTGAAGCCTGCACGCTTTGCACGAATACGAATCATCAAGCTTCCTGCCATCCTACGAGCACTGGACTACCGTTACGGCACCGCTTCGGTGAAAAGACTATCGAACGGACCGAAAGTCTCAAAGGTCCAAAAAATGAAGCAATCATTTTCTTTGCGTGAAGGTTGGTGCAGCATCGCAGCCCGTGAGCATGCTCTTGCCCTATGGAACTACCACTGAAGCCTGGAAGACTGCTTCGTTCGACAGTGCTTAAACGCTGAATCGCTTGCCCATCTTCGAGGGACGCTCCCGTTTTTACCACAGCGTTGGTTCAACAATTTCCACGCCTACGCATCTGGCCCCTTGGCCATCACCATCCACTCCACGCCAAAGCGATCGGTCAACATCCCGTACAGCGGGGACCAAAAGGTCGGCGTCAGCGGCATCTCGACCTTGCCACCTTCAGCAAGCCCATCGAATGCCAATCGGCATGCCTCGTCGGTCGGCAGCGTCAGCGCTAAACGAAATCCTTCAAAGTGGCTCCGCGCATCGCACCCATCGGAAACCATCAACGTCAAGGCCCCGATCGCGAGAGTGGCGTGCATGATCTTGGTCTCAAATCCCGGGGCGAGCATTCCCGGAGGCGCGGGATGTGGGCTTTCGTCGAATCGCATCTTCATCACCAGCCTCGCCCCGATCGCGCGCTCATAGAACGCGATCGCTTCCTCGCACCGTCCTCCAAAGAACAAGTACGGAACGAGCGCCGCCCCTTGCATCGCGATCTCGCGAGTCCATTGCGCTTCATGCGCAGCAAACTCCCCCTTGGGATCGCTTTCCGCAAAATCGCTCATCTCGTAGATCGGGCGAATCTCGATTTCCGATTCCTCCGGCATGGGATTTGGACACTTCTTGACCCACTCCAACGCTTCGTCCATCGAAGCCACTTCCCAGATCCAGTAACCAGCAACCAATTCGTTCGTTGCTGCAAACGGTCCGTCGGTCACGGTCCGGTGCTGACCGTCGAACCGAACGCGTTTGGCCACGGAGGTCGGCTTCAACCCGTCCCCCACTTTCATGATTCCGGCCTTCACCAACTGCTCGTTGAACTTACCCATTTCGGTCATTAGTTCTTCGGAAGGCAATTGCCCGGTTTCGGAGCTCTTGGTGGCTTTGACGATGACCATTACTCTCATGGAATGTTCCTTGGAATGGGGATGAAGGGTTGGGATTCGTGCGCGAGCCTTGATGACGATCGATCATTCACCCTGCGGTGAACCTTCCAAGTTCTTGGTCTCGATGGTCCAAGCGGTGTCGCGCTTCAGTTTGCTGGACTCGCCAACGAACCACTGGCTCGCTTCGTTGCGGTTCTTCAACTGCCAATCCAACCAAGCCAGCGCTACCGGCGCATACTCGCCGCCATGCGGTCGGCGGTAGGTGCCTCCGTGGCCGACATCCAGATTGGCCATGACGACTGGGATATGATCGATTCGCGTGAAATCATCCATGGCATTCTTGTAGGCGATATCGGATGGGCCACCCATCAGGTAGAGAACAGGCCCGTGAAGAAGTGTGAGAGCCTCTTTGGTTAATGCGGGCATGGCGGGCATCGGAGATGGGTTGGGCAGGACGCCGCTGTTGCAAACCATCGTGGTCTTGATCCGAGGATCTTTGGAGATTTCGATCGCTTGCAATCCACCGCATGACATTCCCATCGCCGCAACCTTCTCCGGATCCAACCGCGCGAAGTAGACGCTACCCGCACGAGCTTGCTCGGCGAGAACCCAATCCAATGCTTCCAGCAGTTGCGAAGACTTCGTGCGATGGCGCGCGGCTTCCCCTCGGGACTCGATTTGATCAAATCGTCCGATACCCAAGATCAAGTACCCGTGCGATGCAATCTCGTTGAGAAAGTTCTTGTGCTCCTCGGTCGTATTCGCACAGGCGCCGTTTCCCCAGAGCAAGATAGGGAGTCGATGCTGGCCCTCGAATGGAGCCAAGTCGCGCGGGCGGTACACGGTGATTCCAGGCAATGCCGACTCTTCGGTGACGATGGCCGAGTAAGGCCCTTGGCCGCCGTTTTCAATAACCAGGACCTTCGAGCCCTCGGTTGGCTGCGATCCGGGGTTGGATCGCGGTTTGGAACTGGATGCAGTCGTCGATGCGCTGTCTTGAAACAACAATGGAACAAACTCTTTCAAGCTGCGACGCCACGTTTGCCATTCGTGCGCCGTGTCCGGCGAAAGATAGTAGTGCGCGTTGATACCCAAAGCCTTCAACTCTCGGACCGACTCCGCGGGATCTCTGCGTCGCGTTCCCCCAACCTCTTTGCTGCCGTAGCTGACAAACACGAGCTTTACTTTATTCTGAAAGCCCTCGACCTTCTCGACATCGTCCTTGCCGATGGTGGCTCCGCTAAAGAGCCCGATGGCAGAGAATCGATCGAGATTGCGCAGCGTGATGGCTTTGGTTTCCATGCTGCCCATCGACAGTCCGGCCATGGCGCGATGGGTTGCATCGGTGAGCGTCCGAAAATTCGCATCGATGTACGGGACCAGTTCTTTGACCAAAACCGTTTCAAAGGGAGTCACATCGAAGTTCTGCAGGCCACCTCGCGGGACTTCATTGGTCATGCCATAGGTCATGACGACGATGCATGGCTGCGCCTTGCCTTCGGCGATCAAGTTATCCAGGATGCGCGCCGCATGCCCTTGCACACTCCATCCGAATTCGTTCTCCCCCCAGCCATGTTGCAGATACAACACGGGGTAACGCACCTCCCGATCGCGATCGTATGCGGGAGGGGTGTAGACGAAGGCACGCCTCTCGCTCGCGGTGCTTTCGGAATGGAAAAAGATCTCTCGGATTTGCCCGTGCGGCACTTGCTTGAGCGCATAAAAGTCCCGGTCCTGCGCAGGGATTTCGATCCCGCTTCCCCAACGCATCGCGCCGAAGTAGTACGTGCTATTGGGATCGGGAACATGCGCGCCGTCGATGACCAGTTCGTAGTAGTGGAAACCTTCATCGAGCGGACGCGAGTATCCGATCCACGCTCCATCCTCCCCCTTCACGAATTCGGTGCTATCCCGAAACGTTGTCCCGACGCTCTTGGCATCCGGAGCGACGATACGGAATTTGATGCGCCGTTGCGAATTGACCTTCGGATACTCATGACCCGACTGGTTCGTGGTTGCCGATTGAAAGTCATCGACGATTTCGACTGCAGTGTTCGCAGGAGGTTCGGGCCTCGCGTCTTGCGCGCGCAACGACGGACCGAGGGTGGATAGGATGACACAACCGAAGGCAAACAGCCTGCTCATGGTGACCACCGAAAGCGAGAGGAGAGAAGGAGAGAGGAAGCCACATAGCAACGGATCCTCTTGTAGAGCATCGACCGCACCAAGAATAGGCGCAATTGATTCGCCATTCAATCATGTGAATCGCATGTGTGCGGGTTGCTTTTCGGATAGGTGGTGTTCGCGTGACGGGGCGTTGCAAAACCGAAAGATGTACTGCCCGATAGAATCGCCCCGAAGGTTGCGAAAGCCAGGGATTCACGCCATGGCGATCTCCCATCTTGGCGGCATTTGGACTCCCATCTTGACCGTGGGCTCCGTTTGTTTACTCTGTGGGGAACTCGCGCAAGGTGACTGCCGGCGATTCCACGCCGCGCAGACAACAGGGAACACCGGTGAAAACCCGGGACGGACCAGCCGCTGTGAGTTGCCCCGCAAGGGTTTGTAGGGATGCATCCTGCACAAACGCTTGCAACTCCGACCTCTTCTTACGAAGGGCCATTGGATCGCACCATCGATCTGAGAAGGCCATGGAACGAGCATGGGCGACAAGTCAGAAGACCTACCTTGCGAAATGGTGGCGTGCGCTTTCTGGGATTTGAAGCGACCACTGTGAATCGGCACTGCACTCGAATGCTGTGCGATCCGAATGATTTGAACGCGGATCACTTCCACCCGACGTTCCACGCTTGCATGAAGCAACCAGCGTGCGGCGAGCCCATCGCCGGATCCCCAATGCCCGGAGGATTACTACCACGGAGGCTCGCACATCATGCTGCGCGCTAAGTTTTTGACCGGCTGGCTCGTCGCTTTTGCGACGGCAGCAATCGCCCCAATGGGGCAAGCAGACTTGATCGATTTCGAAACGCTTTCGACGTACTCGCAAGGTTCCGGAGGTCAGTACTACAACGGCGACCTCGGGACCAATACGACCAACACACAAGGCTGGTCGAGCGATGGTGCTCACTTCTCCAACGCCTTCACCTACGACTCGGCGTTCGATTTTTCTTACTGGTCGGGATTTTCCTACTCCCGAGTCAACAACGGTACCACCGGCGGTTTCCAAAACCAGTACGCAGCCAGGCCGGGAATCGGTAGCCAAGGAAGCAACCAGTACGCGGTTGTATTCAACAGCTCTTCCGGAGATGCCGTCGTGACCTTTGGGGCTACGGTCAACGTCCAATCGATGGACGTGTCCAACACTGCGTACGCATACTACTCCATGCTCAATGGCGATGCCTTCGCTAAAAAGTTTGGGGGCGACACAGGCAACGACGCCGATTTCTTCAAGCTGACCATTCAGGGCTTTCAGGCGGGGACCCAAGTCGGAGCCGTGGAGTTCTATCTTGCGGATTACCGCTTTGCCGACAACTCCAAAGACTATCTCGTCAGCGATTGGCAATCCGTTGGCTTAAACGCGTTGGGCTCCGTGGATTCGCTCCGCTTCGCGCTCGCATCCTCGGACAACGGGACGTTTGGCATGAATACGCCTGCCTACTTCGCGATGGATCGCATTGCGTTCGCTGCCGTCCCAGAACCTGCCAGCATGGCATTGCTCGCCGCCGCATCGGGAACGGCAATGCTCGTTCGATGGCGACGCCGCCGAGTGAGGAATCGGCCGCGCGTCGACGCTTCCTAACGCGCGACATCGCCCTTGTCATTGGGCTCGATCAACGCGATGGGACGGTGGTCGAGCAAGGCTTGCAGCCCCGCTTCCGTCAACCAGCATTCCGTAACCTTGGGATGCGCCGGGGGAAGAGACGCACCACCGAAATTGCCTTGACCATCCACCCATCGCTTTTGCCGCACCAACGCGATGATCTGAGCGTAGATGCGATGCAGCGTCGGATCTTCCCATTCGCATTCATTCCAGAGTGCTTCCTCAATGCCTGGCCCATACTCACCGCGGGCCTTGGCAATGGCTTCGATCACGCGATTCGATTTGCAGATCCGTCGCCCGGTTCGCAACGACTCCGATCGAATGGCGGCTAGGATTTCCAGCGCATCGGATTGCATGTTGACATCTCAACGTGAGCGGCATCGCGCTAGCGGACAGTCCTGCGGCACTGGAGAAGCGGCACGGAACCCGCGGCGAACGCCATGCGGCTCACAAGGTGTTGCTAGAGTTTCGAGGTCAAGTCGCGTATCTGGCGGAGCAGATCGAGGGTGGCGGGCGTGGCGAGTGGATTGCCCTCCTGCAATGCATGTAGGGTGGATTCCGCGGAGTGTTCCTCGCCTAACCCGGCGCCGGCCTGCTTGCCACAGCGAGCCAAGATCCGTTCACGGACTTCTTGAGCGTTGTCCAAACCCTCGAGGACGCCGACGTGGGCTCCCGACATGGCGGCACCGTGTTCCCCACCGCCTCCACCCCCGGCTGTTTGCACGGTCAAGTTGGAAAAACCAAACCAGCGTTGCAGTGGGCCTTGTTGAACATGGATGTTCTGGATGTTCTCGAAGGTGATGGTCGTCTCATGCAGACTCCAAACCCCTCGCCGCAAACGCATGCTGCGATCGCTCAGGACATACCACGTCGTGTCGTAATTGAGGTGAATGGCAATGTAGGCGACGATGTCGGGCAAGATGATAAGGGCCAGAGCCAGCGGCGTGACCAAAATTCCGATCAGCGGATTGAACGCGAACAACGCGATCCAGCCCGCAGTCAGTGCGAAATCGACGATAAACAACAGCACCCAAAACTCGAACTTGCGATATCGCAAGTACGCCTCGGAAGGATGCAAAGACTCCACCTCTTCCCCTTCCACGCTCGGAAGATTGGGCGGTTCTTTGGGGAGTTTGAAGTACGGGGTCAGGATGCCCCAGATCCCCTCGTAGCACCATTTGCACGCTTCGTGCACTCGTCCCGATTCTTTCATGCATCACCGCCGTTTCTGGCGGCGATGCGCGCGAGGTTGTCGCGGATCTCGGTGAGCAAGGCTTGGACTTCTTGCTGAGCGCCGGATTGCTGTGCGAGGTTGTGAGAGGAAGCGTGCGTTGCCGCGCTGGCACCGCTACCGTACTTGGTCCCTCGCAACCGTTCATAGAGCCAATCCCGCAAGCGTTCGGGCTGCGTCACACCTTCGATGACAATCTCAGGCATCGCGCTTCCTGAAGCGGTTTGAATGCTGATGCTGGCGATCCCCAGCCATCGCTGGATGACGCCGCTGGTCAAATGGATGTCTTGGATGCGGCGATACGAGGTGACGACTTCTTTTTTGAAGAGAACGCCGACCTGCATCCGCAGTCCGGATTCTTCGAAGCGGTACTTGAGCGTCGAATAGCGGAACCAAAGGGCAGGCAGGACGATGAAAACAAACGGACCGGACAGCAGTGCGCCCAGCAAGTAATACGTGAACAGCTGCGGCGCCGGGATCGGAAGCTGGTTGGGATCAAAGTCACCCAGCTCGCTTTCAGAAGCCGACGGCACTGCTTGGCGTTCATTGGTTGGAATGCTTGACATCGAACTCGGATCGGGCATGGCTTGGTCTCGCGAGGGGCTTCAACGTCATTCGAGCAACGATTATGGTTGGTTCGCGGATTCGATGGCCGCGCGACGGGCCG
Source organism: Pirellula sp. (assembly GCA_046318495.1). GTDB lineage: Bacteria > Planctomycetota > Planctomycetia > Pirellulales > Pirellulaceae > JBKCUI01. The sequence goes on from JBKCUI010000245.1 coordinate 8,603, forward strand.
CCTCGAACTCATCACCGGGTGTCCACGATTGCATTTGCGCAGCATCAGCCGCGGCCAACCCGACTTCGGTCAGCAACTGCAGGTCTTCGATCGCGCCGGTCAAGTTCCAGTTCGGATCGTATTCGTCGGACCGCTGGTGGTAGTGCTGGTCCGTCCACGCTTGCAACTGAGCTTTGCCCCATCCTTCGGGCTTGTCTCGCACCGCTTGACCGCCATGCAAGTAGATTGCGGGCACGCCGACCTTGGCGAGCGAGAACTGATCGGAACGATAGTAGTAGCCCTTGCTCGGCTCCAGATCGCCGACAACGGTCCGGCTCTGCTTGCTGGCGGCGGCTTGTAGCAACGCGTCCATCGAACTTTTGCCCAACCCGATGGCTTGCACGTCGCGCGTTGGGCCTAGGAAATTCATCCCATCCATGTTGATGAGGGCTGCTAGCTTGCCGTTCGGGATCGGGGGATGCTCGGCCAAGTATTTGGATCCGAGAAGCCCTTGTTCCTCTGCACCTACGGCAGCGAACATCACGGAACGTTTGGGGCGATACCCGCTATCGACGATGGCCCTGAGAATGGTCAGCAAGCTTGCGGTTCCCGACGCGTTGTCGATCGCACCGTTGTAGATGTTATCGCCGTTGGCATCGCGATCCGCCGACATGCCGATGTGGTCATGGTGGGCCATAAAGACCACATACTCGCCAGCGAGTTTCGGGTCGCTGCCGGGGAGTACCCCCAGAACGTTCGCCGTGTTCTTTTCTCGCACCAAGCAATCGATGGCCGTCGTGAGCTTCACTCCCAGTGGGACCGGCTTAAACGATCGCTTTTCCGCCGATTCCCGCAGCGCATCCAGATCGAGTCCCGCGTGTTGGAACAATCGTTTGGTGGCATCCTCGGTCATCCAAGCTTTCATGTCCATGCGAGGACCGACCGAATCCGCCAATTCGAACTCCTCTCCGGTCCACGACGTTTGGATAACCGTGAACGGATAGCCGGCCGAATGATTGGTGTGGATGATGATCGCGCCCGCAGCCCCCTGCCTCGCTGCGCTCTCGTATTTGTAGTCCCATCGTCCGTAGTACAGCCGTCGCGCACCTCCGAACATGTCTGGATCGTTCTCGGGATCGTTGTTCATCACGACGAGCACCTTGCCGCGCAGATCCATCCCTTTGAAGTCATCCCAATCGTATTCGGGGGCTTGGATGCCATAGCCGACGAAGACAAGTTCGGCGTCCTTCACGTGCACGCTCGACAAAGGTCGCCCTGCCACCGCGATGTAGTCGTCGAAGTACTTGAGTGCGAGCGACTCTGCTCCGGATTTGACCGCTGGGAAACTCCATGTCTTCTCCGACGAACTGGTGACACCCAGAAGTGGCACAGGTTGTCGATAGGAACCCAGCGATTGCAATGGCTTGAGCCCGTACGATTGGAATTGAGTTTCCAAATACAACTGGGTCAACGCATCCCCTTGGCTTCCGGGCCCTCGCCCCTCCAGAAGATCGTCCGCGAGGAATTGAATGTGCGATCGCAAGGTGCTTTCGCTCAATCGCGATTGGACTTCTCCGATCGACTGCGCGCTGACGGAGTTCAGGCAAGCGAGCCCAGTCCATGCGAACAGTGCCCAGGCACCGAGTTGAAATCGTGAGATCATTGGCAGATACAAGTCCTTACGAGTTTTGCTTCGAAAAGGGATGCAGCGCCTTCGCGCTGCGAATTCACCCTCTGCAAATTCACCCTAGAAAGTTAGCCCAACGTGATCGGACCATGGCGACGAGGACGACCGATTTTGGCATTGGCTGCTTCGGCGTTGGCACCGGTGAAGCGATGGTTGATGGGGTCCCAAGTGAGTTCTTTGCCGACACCCATCTGCAATGCGATCACGCCCAAATGGCAGACGATGACCGAACCGCCACCGACCGTCGTCGTGCAGATCGGATCCTTGCGCGAGGCGACGCAATCGAGGAAGTTTCCGAACTGATTGGTTTCGATCTTGTCGTAGAGTGGCTGACTGAGCGCTGGCGGCTGGGTCAAAATGTCGCCGCGACTGGCCAGCAACGAACCGCGCGAGACGAAGACTTTGCCCGACTCGCCAATCACCAACACGCCATTGTCATCGGGCTTGACCGATTTCGATTCGCCCTTGGCGTTGACCAACCCTTCGGCCGCCGAACCACCGCGCGACATGACGAAGACGGTGGCGCCGTTGGCGTACTTGAGACGCACGCGGAAATCCTTTGGCCAATCGTACCCATCGCCCTTCAGATACGGTTCGTCCATGCTCTCGCAGACGATGCTGCTGGGGCCCGAGCCATCCGCGCCTAAACACCACTGCGCGATATCGATATGGTGAGCGCCCCAATCGGTCATCTTGCCCCCGCTATAGGCTTGGAACCAGCGGAAGTTGTAATGGCAATTCGTAGGTGTGTTGTTGTCCAGATCGTGCCCGACGGCATCCCGTTTGAGACGATAGGGAACCAACGGCGTGGGGCCCAACCAAGCGTCCCAATCGAGACCGCGTGGAATGGGGGCTTCGTCGATCGGACCGCTGGTGGGATTCGAGCCGATGCGGCATTCGATCGTTTGCACTTTGCCGATGGCGCCGCTGCGTACGATTTCGGTGGCGGCGCGAAACATGCCGCCGAACTCGCTGCGCTGTTGGCTGCCCGTTTGGACGACGCGGCCCGTCTTCTTCTGAACTGCGATCATCTGAAGGGCTTCTTCGATGGTCAGCGTCAACGGCTTTTCGCAGTAAATGTCTTTGCCCTTGAGCATCGCTGCAATCGCGATCTCCGCATGCCAATGATCGGGCGTGGCCACGACGACGATGTCGATATCGTCGCGATCGATCAGTTCCTTGTAATTCGAGTATTGATGGGGCTCGAACTTGTTGTCGTCCTTGAACTTCATCGCCGCGCGATAGAGGTGTCGCGAGTCGACATCGCACACCGCCACGTGCTGGAGCTGTGCAAAGTTGCGGGTGGTGGAGTAGATCTGCAGCGCGCGGCTTTGCGGGCTGCCGATCCCGACCCAGCCGACTTGCAACTGATCGTTGGGAGATTTTGCTTTGGCGGCTTCTTGGGCTGCGGCGATCCCCGAGGTGGCGTATCGGGCTGCGAACCAATTCGGTAGTCCTGCAGCGGTCAAACTAGCGATGGTGCCACTCAGGAAGCCGCGACGCGAGAGGGAAGGTCTCTGGAAGAACATAGACATGCACACCTACCGAAGGGAAAGGAACAGCCAAAGAGGAAGGAAGGGAACGCACCCGCAACGCCGACACAATCCAAGCGACGACTCGCGGTGGACAAACCTGCCAAGCTACCGCGCGACAGATCGCGCAACCGCAAGGGGTTCCCAGCTCCCATCAGACTAAATGAGCCGCGGACTCGGAGCAAGCATGCCGCGCGGTCTCATTCCCAACGCCTATCGGCCAGCGCGGCCGACAGGGGGACGATTTTCTAGAGA
>JBKCUI010000246.1:0-9319 GCA_046318495.1 Pirellula sp.
GCCAAGGACAGCGCCGCGAGCTCGAACTGGTGCCGCAGGTTCCTCGAGGGACGGTGGCCAAGTTTGGCAATCTTCCGTCGACCTACGTTCAAACCGAATCGCGAGTCCTCGATGGCAACATCCCGATGTTTCGATTGAGCATCTTTTTCGATCCGCCCTCCGTGCTGCCCCAGTTTGAGAAGCTGATTTCCGAACACCGAGATGCACCGGGGTTGATCCTCGATCTTCGAGGCAATCCGGGAGGGTTGGGGTTTATGGCCATGTCCTTTGGAGGATGGCTAACCGACCGCCAAGGGCTGACGCTGGGGACGATGATCACGCGGAGCGGTTCGATCAAGTTCACGCTCTTGCCGAGAGAGAAAGGGTTTCGCGGCAAGGTGGCGGTGCTGGTGGACGAGTTCTCGATGTCCACGTCGGAGATCTTGGCCGGAGGCTTGCAGGACTTGGGGTTGGCTAGGGTGTTCGGTCGTAAGACCCCTGGTATGGCGTTGCCAAGTGCCATAGAACGATTGCCCCATGGAGCCGGTTTTCAATATGCGTTTGCCAACTACGAGTCGGCCGATGGCAAGCCGCTGGAAGGATTGGGTGTCGAGCCCGATGAACCGGTCGCGATCGATCGGGAAACGCTGCTGGCGGGCAACGATGCCGACATCGACGCTGCCGTCCGTTGGATTCGCAGCTCTTCTAGCGACAAACCAGCGAAATAAAAGGGATACCCACATTGCGGCGCTTTCGCGTTCGCAATGCGTTTTGGATTCAGAACCGATAACCACTTGTTTTCAATAAAGGAAAGACCATGCGATTTACACTGGGACCAGAACGATGGAATCGACGGGGCAGCGCGGCGCTGCTCGCTTTGGGAATGTTCGGAGCGGCCATCGCCAGCCCCGTATACGGCCAAGACAAAACGGCCCCTGCCAAAACAGTGCCGAGCAAAGCCGCCCCTAGCAAAGCAGGAGCCGGGAACACGGCCGAGCTGCCATCGGCAGAAAAGATCTTGGACGAGTATGCCGTTGCGACCGGAGCCAAGGATCGTGTGGGCAAGTTCAAGACGCGACGCTCCGAAGGGGTGTTTGAGATGAAGGCCGCGGGCGTGGAAGGGAAGATGTTGTTGCTTCAGGCCCAGCCCAACAAGATCCTCGTGTTCATCGAGCTGCCTGGCATCGGCAAGATCCAAAGCGGATTCGATGGCAAGACCGCGTGGGAGGATTCGGTCATTTCGGGTGGCCGCACGCTGGAGGGGGAGGAACGCGATCAGTTGGTGCGTCGGGCGTTGTTCGAAGGCGATGCCGAATGGCGCAAGATCTATGACAAAGTCACCACCACCGGCGAGGCCAAGGTCGGAGATCGTGACGCGTGGGTGGTCGAGCTCAAGCCGATCGGTAGCGACAAGCCGCAGATCAACTATTACGACAAGGAATCCAAGCTGTTGCTTCGAATGACGATGACTGCTTTGACACCGATGGGAGAGATCGAGGTCAGCAGCGACGTGTTGGATTATCGCGATGTGGATGGGGTCAAGATGCCCTTTGAAACGCGGCAGTCGATGTTGGGGCAAACCCAGACGATGCGACTCACCAAGATCACCCACGACGCGGTCATCGAGGATTCCGAGTTTGCAAAGAAGTGATGCCGGAGGATCGAACGTTGCATAGCTCGGGGTGCCGGTAATTCCGAGCGTGCAACCGTAGCAAGCCCACTGAGAAGAAGCAGCAAATCCCTAGCTGCTTGTGGAGACGCTGGGCGCGGGCCGAATGCAGTAGGTCAGCGTCCAGCGTTTTTTTATGGGGTTTCTTGACCCGATGGCGAGCTGCCCGGGCACTGCGGGCCATTCCTGAGGGGCAGAGGTTCTGGAAATCGTTCCCGGGTTTGGTAGAACATGCATCTCCGATCGGCTGGGACGGTGGTTAGGTTCGCGGTAGGGACCGCCTCCGTCGTCTGCAGCGATCTTGGAATTAGACTAGGGCGTGTGCCGGGGCAGCCGCGACGTTGCGACTCGGCCATGCGGTTCTTCCCTCTCATTTTGTACGCCGGAGATTGCTATGACCAATGGACCACTCAACCGCAAACTGAAAATGGGCTTGGTAGGAGGCGGTCCCGGATCGTTCATCGGCCGCGTGCACTCCATTGCAGCGTGCCTCGATAACCGAGCGACGTTGGTGGCTGGGGCATTCAGCAGCAACGCCGAGCGTTCCAAGCAAGCCGCTCCCGATTACGACGTTTCGCTCGATCGCGCGTATCCGTCGTATGCAGCGATGTTCGAAGCCGAAGCTAAGAAGCCGGTTGGCGAACGGATCGATTTCGTGTCGGTCACCACTCCCAACTCGACGCATTACGAAGTGGCCAAGGCCGCATTGGAAGCCGGTTTCCACGTGGTGTGCGACAAGCCCATGACTTTTGACTTGGCCCAAGCCGAAGAGTTGGCCAAAGTCGTCGATCGTTCGAAGGCGGTCTTTGCATTGACGCACAACTACACCGGCTATCCGCTGGTGCGACAAGCCCGCGAAATGATCCTCAGCGGAGAGCTGGGTGAGATCCAAGCCGTTCGTTCGAACTACATCCAAGGATGGTTGCGAACGCGATTGGAAAGCCAAGATCAAAAGCAAGCCGCATGGCGCACCGACCCGAGCAAGAGCGGTGCAGCAGGATGCTTTGGCGATATCGCCACGCACGCGTACAACCTCGGCCGCTTCATGACGGGGTTGTTGCCGGCCGAGATCAGTTGCCACTTGAAGGTGTTTGAGCCGGGCCGCAAGCTCGACGACTACGGCACCGCCATTGTCCGCTACCAAAACGGTGGTTTGGGAACGGTGACCGCCAGCCAAATCAGCCACGGTCGCGAGAACGATCTGTCGATCGAGATCGATGGCACCAAGGGTGCGTTGTCGTGGCGTCAAGAAGAGCCCAACGTATTGGTGGTGCGTCAGAACGGTCAGCCGCATCGCTTGTACACGCGCGATCCCAACGCACCGTTCATGAACGCCAGCGGGCGCGCGGCATGCCGATTGCCCAGCGGTCACCCCGAAGCGTTCTTTGAAGCCTTTGCCAACATCTATGCGTCGGCGTATGACGCGATGGTGGAAGTGGCTCAAAACCACACCATCGAACGGGTCAACACGGTCTATCCCAACGTTCATGACGGCGTCGAAGGGATGCTGTTCATCGAGCAGTGCGTCGCCAGCAGCGCGCAGAATGGGGCATGGGTTCCCATGGCGCATCCGCGAGCTCGCAAGTAATCGTCGTCAGCGGGTTTTGTTTCTTTCGATTGTTCTTGGGAGATCGTTTTGAAAGCCAATATCGTCTTGTTGCCCGGGGATGGCATCGGACCCGAAGTCACGCAGTCGGCCCATCGCGTGCTCGCGGCAGTCGCGGAGAAGTTCTCGCACGACTTCACCTTTTCGGAGCACTGCATCGGCGGCATATCCATCGATTTGTATGGAGAGCCGCTGACTGCAACCACGATCGAAGCGTGCAAAGCGGCCGATGCGATTTTGCTGGGTGCGGTGGGTGGCCCTAAGTGGGACGATCCCAACGCCAAGACGCGGCCCGAAGCCGGGTTGCTGCAAATCCGGAAGGAACTCGGACTGTTCGCGAACTTGCGTCCGATCGTGACCTTTCCAGAGTTGCTGGATGCGTCGCCCCTGAAGCGCAGCATCATCGAAGGGACCGATATTCTGTTCTTTCGCGAGCTGACGGGCGGATTGTACTTTGGGCCGTCGGGTCTGGAGACGCTACCCGATGGCCAGCAGCGGGCTTACAGCACGGCGGTGTACACCACGTCAGAAGTCGAGCGTATCGTTCGGATGGCGGCGGATGCCGCCCGCGGACGACGCAAGCATCTGACGATGGTGGACAAGGCCAACGTGCTGGAGGCATCGCGATTGTGGCGGCGCGTCACCGCTCAGATCATGCAGAAGGATTATCCCGATCTGCAGTACGACGTGGTGTTGGTCGATTCCATGGCGATGCATTTGCTTTCGCGGCCCACGTCATTCGATGTGGTCGTTACCAGCAACATGTTCGGGGATATCTTGACCGACGAAGCGTCGATGTTGCCAGGCTCGTTGGGGATGCTTCCCAGCGCCTCGATCGGTAGCAGCGGGCCGGGGTTGTACGAGCCGATCCATGGTTCGGCACCCGATATTGCGGGCAAGGGGATTGCGAATCCGCTCGCGACGATCTTGGCTGCCGCCATGTTGTGTCGGCATTCGTTGCATCTGTCCCGAGAAGCCGATGCCATGGAGCATGCGGTCCGAACGGTGTTGGCCCAAGGGCACCGCACGGCGGATCTGGTGGCGCGTGGGCAGCCTTCGTTGGGCACGGTCGCCATGACCGACCGAGTGCTCGAAGCGCTGGGAAACACGTCGCCATCATGAGTGTCGCGCGTCTGCATGCCTGCAACGCTTGCTCGTTCTCACAGCAGGGCCAGCGCGCATGACAGCATCGGACGACCCACTTCGCGTCTGCCACTTTTGTTCGCTGCTATGCGAATTGCCCGATTCAAATGATGCCACCAACTTCGGTGCAACGTTTTGTTCAAGACGCGAGCATGCGTGGCGAGCGGTGGCCGATTCGCTGAAAACGGGAGCGTTGGCTTCGGATGCGAGCGCGTCGGCAATGGCCACAGCGCGCGAGGGGTTGCGGACCGCGACCGATGTCTTGGTCACCGGGCGCATCCAGTGCTTGGCGACGGCGCGCGCCGTGATTCGATTCGCGCGTGCGATGTCCGCGACGCTCGACCTTTGGGACAGCGGGCCTGCGATGGATTTGGTGTTGGCCATCCAACGACAAGGGATGCATTCGGTGTCGCTGGCCGATGCGCGGGCCAGAACCGATTTGTGGATCGCGATCGGAACCGATCGATGGTTGGATCGAATGCCGCGATTGCCAGGTGCGATGAGTCGGGGCCAATCCGTTCCGATGCTGTTGTTGGGCGAGTGGAGCTCAGCAGCGGTGGCGATGTGGACACAACACGGATTCGATGCAATCTCGATCCCGTGTCCGTTGCAAAAGATCCCTGGGGCGCTCGCGCAAGCGATCCGGTACTCACGCAGCCATGAACCGATCAGCCGTGTCAGCAAGCTTTTGACCGACGCCAAATACACCACGGTGACTTGGTCGGGGGAGTGTTTGAACGCATCGACCGAGCGCGGATCGTGTGGGGATTTGTGGATCGAAGCCATGCTGCGATGGATTGCCGCTCGCAATGAAGAGGTCCGGGCGGGCCTGCTCGCATGGGGATCGCTGGAAGGGACGTTTCAGCAAGCGTGCACGTGGCTGACCGGGTTTCCTGGGCGCGTTCGATTTCGTCACGGGAACGCCGAGTATCGACCGCATGAGTTCACCGCTGTCCGCTGGCTATCGAGAGTCGATCGACAGCCAGCACGGGGCGATCGGAACGAGGGTGTGCGCGGTCGACCGTGGATCGTTTGGGTCGATGACACGTGCGAGCCGTTGCCTGAGGCGATTGCATCAAGCAGCGTGGCACGATTGGTGATTTCGCCGATCCGACCGACGCGGACTGGCTCAGCTGTGTCTGAAGCTGTTGGCCATTGGCTACCTTGTCAGGCAAGCGGCATCGATGCGGCCGATGCGATGTTTCGCGGGGACCAAGCCGTGGTGGTGCATGGCTGCAATCCGATGCCTAGGGATGTGAGCGGGCCCCTAGCATCACGATCGGAGCTACCGAGCGTAGCACAATGGCTCGCGAGGTGCCAAACCCCATGATTACGTGTTTGACCGGCGGGCAATGGATCGATGGCGATGGCATCCAACCGACGCGGGAGCGTTGGTTGTTGGTCGATGGTCGGATTGCTACGGAATTGCCCGCGAGCCGTCGTATCGATGCACAGTATCGATTGGACGGATGTGTGGTGATGCCCGGCGGGATCGATTTGCATACGCATATCGGTGGAGGCAAAGTCAATATCGCACGACTGATGTTGCCCGAGCGACCGACGCAGCGCGACATTCGGGAGCTGCGCGATCGCAAGCCTTGGTTGGAGCCGTTGAGCTGTCCGGTCCCCAACACGTGGGAGACGGGGCAACGCTATTTGCAGATGGGTTATACGGCGTGCTTTGAGCCCGCGATGTTGGCGGCCAACGCGAGGCAGTCGCATGCGGAGATGCGGGATACGCCTTGGTTGGATACCGGCGGCTATGTGCTGTTGGGAAACGATCGGATGCTGCTTGAGAGGATCGCGAAGCAAGCGTCTCCCGAGGAGATCCAGTCGTATGTCGGTTGGATGATTGCGGCGCACGGCGCGTGCGCGGTCAAGGTCGTCAATGCGGGTGGGATCGATGCCTTCAAGTTCAACCAGCGAAGCATGGATCTAGACGAGAAGCACATGCACTATGGCATCACGCCGCGCCAGATCCTTCAGAGCCTCATTGGAGCCGTGGAGGGGTTGGGGCTGGCGCATCCGTTGCATGTGCATTGCAGCAACTTAGGGATGGCCGGCAACATCGACACGACGTTGGCGACGCTGGACGCGGCGGAGGGTCGGCGGCTGCACCTGACCCATGCGCAGTACCACTGCTACGGAAGCGACGGGCCGCATGGTTTCAGTTCAGCCGCAGCGAGATTGGCCGATCGCATCAATGCTTCGGATCGGTGGACCATTGATGTGGGGCAAGTGCTCTTCGGTCAGACGGTCACTCTTTCGGCCGACACCATGCACCAGTATGCGAATCGCCGGTTCGCATCGCCTCGCAAGACCATCTTCCAAGATTTGGAGTGCCAAGCTGGATGCGGGGTGTTGCCGTTTCGATATCGCGAAAGCCAATACGTTCATGGATTGCAGTGGACGATTGGATTGGAATTGTTTTTGCGCATCGAAGATTCGATGAAGGTGTTTTTGACCACCGATCATCCCAATGGTGGGCCCTTCACGGGGTATCCGCATCTGATTCGATTGCTGATGGACTACGATTTTCGCATGTCGATTTTTGAGCGATTGCATCCGGACGTGCGGGCCACCAGCAGCTTGCCCAGTCTGAAACGCGAGTACAGCTGGGAAGAAATCGCCGCCATCACCCGCACCGGTCCGGCGCGGGCGTTGGGATTGACCGATCGCGGGACGCTGGAGCCAGGCGCGATTGCGGACCTTGTGGTGTACCCAGCAGACCGCAACGCAGAACGGATGTTCGCCGAGCCCAAGATGGTGTTTCGTCGGGGCGAGTTGGTTTGGCGGGAAGGCGTGTTTGTCGGCGATTGTGGCAAGACCACCGTTCTGGCCGCTATGCGGGATCGCGACGAGATCGTGCGATGGGGCCAGCGTGCGGCCTTCCAAAATGCGTGGAAGGAATGTTACGGATACTCGACGCGGGTTCCGTCGGTATCCAGCGACGAGTTGTGTGGCGAGGGGCATTCGGTGGAGTGGAACCGCGGCCTCGGTAAATGCTAGCTGTCTGCTGACACAACGGCCTTGCGGCCAGAGCGGGAGGGTGAGGCTCCCGCCGAACCGATGCATTGGGGGCACCGGAGAAACAAATTGGAACTAGCTGGCGACGTTTAGCTCGGCAGGAGCCTCGCCCTCCCGGTGTCGACCGCGCGTCGCGGAAAATCCATTAGGTGGGTGGCACGTATTGAGCGGGAGGAAATTCCGATAGGTGGGTGGCAAGCGCGCGTCGCGGAAATTCCGATAGGTGGGTGGCACAAATGGCACTGTATTTCTGACGTAAGTCCCTCTACTCGAACGCGTTATCCCCCTTGGCTAGTCGCTTCTTTAGCTTCCCTCGAGGTTCCGTCATCAGAGGGTATCGATCCCGTCTGCGCTTGACCACTCGCGGTTCAATGCGACCGGGGCGATGGGCGACTTGGCTTTGCGCAATCGAACGCAAGAGCTGTTCACAGTACATCAGGATTTGCTGTTGGCTCATGGAATCGCGGAATTGGCTCCAAGTCGCAAGAACGAACTGGCAGGCAGTCGTAAAGCTAACCTCGCGCGCATGTCGATCATTTAGGCCTGCCGCCAACGCAATCGTGGACCGGATCAAGTTGTAAGCAAGCATCGTCACCCAAAACTCCCGACGTATCATCTCCGGTGATTTGCAACGCAAAAAGCCAAGATTCATGTTCGACTTGATGCTGCGGATGTCCAACTCGACGTTCCAGCGAAATCCATACAGACTCGCGATTTGAGTTTTGGATACCTTCTCAGAGTCGCTCTCACCGAGCATCGTGGTGACAATGACAAAAGGCTTTTGCTTTCGTCCTGGCTTCACGATCACGTAACCAATTTCGCGAAGCCGCAGTTCCTTCGGAAGTTCGTCGTACTGGGCTTTGCTCATCCATGCCGGCCTGGGACCGCGATACCAAACGACGATATGGTCTTTCGCTCCAAGGCGTTCACCTTTGCGAAAATCGGTATGCCTGGCTTGATGTTTGCGAAAACAGACATGGACGCCCATTTTCAACAACACACAGATCATCCAATAACTGCAGTAGTGCCTATCGGCTACGACAACGTCGCCAGGTTTCAGATGGCCGAACAGTTGCGTGAACAAAGCCAACTCTCCGGTCTGCTTGCCTTTGTAACGCCCGATTGCGGCGCTGATGACGACCCCGGAGGCCAAGCAGACCATGGCTACAACGCGTGCGATCGGAAAACCGATTCCGGGCTTTTGAGCAGTGTGTTGCGGATATTCCTTTTGATTTTTTGGTGTATCGGGCATTTGAAAAGTAAACCCATCGACCAAAAAGGTGCGACGGCCTCGCCACTTGTGATTCGGATCGACTTGCGATTCGGTACGTAGAGCCACTTCCTGGCTGAGCGCCCTGAGAGCTCTTTCGCACAGCTTTGCTCTTGCTTTGCAATAGTCACCGGTGTTGGGGGCCGGTATGCATCGCCCGGATTTCGCGAGGAACGCCGAGATGCGAGCAACGGCGGATTGGCAGGAGGCTTCCTTGCCGTCGCGCAGAACTTGGCTCAGAAAAGCCCAAAGGACGATTGCGGTGTGAAAGACGCCCCCGAAGAGCGACCCGTGCTTGGCGAATACATCACGAATGACGTCGTGATCCAACAGGGAGGAGAAAGCGAGTTGTTGGTCGAGCATAAAGCCGTTCAAGGCGTCACGAAAAGTCATCGTGCCTTGGCGGCCTGGTTCGGGTATGGATGAGCGCATAGAAAAACCTTCCTTGGCCTTATCTGGCAGATACCCCAAGGAAGGTTCCAAAAATCTAGCCAAGGAAGGTGTTCAACAGCTAGATCATGTTCAAAAGCTCGCGGGATTTTACAAAAAATCCTTCGATGCCACTAGGCAGATTGTGCAAACGCATAAGCAATACAGTGCCATTCATGGGTGGCACGTATTGGTT
>JBKCUI010000247.1:0-2123 GCA_046318495.1 Pirellula sp.
CGTCTATCCAACGCCCCCAACCTGCAGCTAGATTGGGTGGCACCATGAGCCTACATCCTTTGAATGATCCTGCCTCCACGGCATCCCGCCAAGGCACATCGTCTCCCATCCACGATGCCATTCCCCGCTTCGCTGCCTCGCTCTTGCAGCATGCAGTGCAATCGTGGACCGAAGCCCTGAGCGAACCGACTTCGCGCTCCAATCGATTGGCGGCGTGGTTGCTCCGAGCCCTCCCCGAGCCGCTCGAACCCTTGCCAACCGAATTGCACGACGCCGAGGACGTCGCTGTGTTGCGCTGGCTGTTGGTGCAATCGGAGCAATCGTCCTACCAAAGCGTATCGGCATCCACCGAAGCCATCCCCGATTCGCATTGGGAGTGCCTGATCGCTTCCCTGCATTCGGCCTTGTCGTTGGCCAGCACCCAAACCGCGTTTGCCGATGCGGTGCAGCGCGCCGCCACGCGGCAAGTCTACAACTTGGCCTATGGCCTCACGCACGAGATCAACAATCCCTTGGGCAACATCATGGCTCGCGCCCAACGCTTGATCCCGACGGTGATCAGCGAAGCCGACAAACGCTCGTTGGCCACCATCGTCGACCAAAGCCAGCGCGCGCATGAGATGCTGGCCGAAGTCATGCGCGCCGTGCAACCCGCGCCGCTGCAATTGGTCTCCACCGATGTGCGCGACCCCATGCAACGCGCCTTTGAATCGCTTCGGGCCGAAGCCGAACGGTTGCGCGTGCGCTGGTCCATGCAACCCAGCGATCGCCCGTTGTTCGCGGCCATCGATGCCGATGCGATGGTGGAAGTCCTGCGCGTCCTGGGTCGCAACGCGCTGGATGTGGTACGCCCCTCCGATGCCATCGATTGGTCGGTCTCAGAAGTCCACCGCGATCCCAGCCCAGCATCCTCGCTGCCTGCCGCGCTTGGCAGCGCTCCGCGTTGGCTGTGCATCGCCGTGCGCGACACCGGTCCGGGATTGTCCGCCGAAGCGGCTCGCTCGGCTTTCGATCTGTTCTACAGCGGCCGCGAGCACGGGCGCGGGCTAGGTGTGTCGCTGGCCGTCGCCCACCGCATCGTCGCAGAATGCGGCGGCACACTTCGATTGCGTTCCGAATCCGGCGCCGGCTGCACCGCAGAAATCGTGCTTCCTCAATCCACTCCGCCCCCGCGTTCCAGGCCAATGGTCCGAGTCTGACCGCAATGGCAATGGCTATCAGCGCGATGCGCGCGGCCCCCCGTTGCGATGCGCATCGGCATCGCCTACCTTCTTAGTCGCATTGAAACCCACTCCCAAGGAACCCACGCGCATGGCTCGCAATCCCGCTTTGGACTTAACGCAATACATCCGCGCGATCCCGGACTTTCCCAAGCCCGGCATTCTTTTTCGCGACATCACCCCGATGTTGGGTCACCCCGAAGCCTTTCGCGAGACCATCGCCCGCATGGCCGATCTGATTCGCGGCGAAAAGATCGATGCACTGATCGCGGCCGAAGCCCGCGGCTTTATCTTTGCAGCCCCGCTGGCGATCGAATTGGGAGCAGCCTTCGTGCCGGTGCGCAAACCGGGCAAGCTCCCTTACGAGACCCATTCGTACTCGTACGATTTGGAATACGGCAGCGACACGCTGGAGATGCACATCGATGCGCTGAAGCCTGGCTCGCGGGTCTGGATCGTCGATGACCTTTTGGCGACGGGCGGCACCGTGGAAGCATGCTGCAAGCTCTTGGGCAACTACCAAGCCAACATCGTCGGCTGCTTGTTCTGCATCGAGCTCGAAGGGCTCGCCGGCCGCGATCGCCTCGCTCCCCACCGCGTGGAAGCCTTGCTCAAGTACTGAGTTCACCCTCCACCGTGTTCCCACGCCACCGTGTTCCCACGCCGCTGCGACTGGACCGGTGTTCGGAACCGGGAGAGGCAATTCAACGCCGCGCACTCTTGGATGGCGTGCAACGCGCATCCCACGTAGAGCGGGTCTCCATGCCCGCTTCCTCCACTTGCCCCAGCAAGTCCCTCTCTTCGGTTCTGGTTCCCACCAACCCGTTTCGATGGGGCCTGTCCCCATCGGACGCCAATCGCAACCAGCACGCGCCCCCAACGCGCACCCCATCACGAAGGGGC
>JBKCUI010000248.1:0-16831 GCA_046318495.1 Pirellula sp.
CGAAGAGCAGGGGGGGAAGCCAAAGCCGTCCTGCGCCCCCAAAACCTGCCTCCGAAAGTCGCGCTCGGCGAATTCGAACTCCCCCCCAATGCCGCCGAAGCCGCCCCCGAAATCAAAGCCGCTGCCGATGCCCCGCTGGGCGAAACAACACTGTGGTTTCAAGCCGAAATGACCTACAAGCAGGCGCTGCATCCAGAATCCCACGCCCGGGCAATTGCCCACCGCGACCGCTTGCAATCCCAGTTGGCCGATCCATCATGGAATGGTGACCGAGCGGCTCTCGAAAAAGCCATTGCCGAGGCTACGGCCCGCGTCGATGCCTTGGCCAAAGAGGTAGCACCTCGCGACTTTCCTTCCTTCTTCCACGTTGCGCCGGTTCGCGTGCGCATCGTGGCCCCTCCTGAAACTCCAAAGTAGCCCGATCGCAACGGCCATCCCGTTGCTATGGGGCGATTGTCTGTCCAAGGGTACTCAACATGACGATCCAGCCCTCCCGCTTCCTCCGCTGCTGGCCCTCTCGATCGATGTCGGTTCGCCTCGCATCGACTTGCATCGCCTGGCTGGCTAGCGGCTTGATCTTGGCCATCCCCTGTCGGGCTCAATCCCCTGAAGCCAAGGACTTTGCCAACCACGTTCTGCCCATCCTGCGAGCCAACTGCATCGCATGCCACAACGCTCAAAAGGCAGAAGGGGGCCTCAACCTCGAGACCCATGAACTCCTGCTCAAGGGAGGGGATAGCGGGCCCTCGTTAGCCATCGGCAAAAGCGCTGAAAGCGAATTGCTCACACGCATCACCGCCAGCGACGACTCCTTGATGCCACCTGCCAAGAACGCCGTCGGGGCCAAGCACCTAACCCCTGAAGAGATCGCGCTG
Organism: Pirellula sp.; assembly: GCA_046318495.1. Taxonomy (GTDB): domain Bacteria; phylum Planctomycetota; class Planctomycetia; order Pirellulales; family Pirellulaceae; genus JBKCUI01. The sequence continues at coordinate 876 of JBKCUI010000248.1, forward strand.
ATCACCGCTTGGATCGATGCCGGTGCCATCGCCGGAACCGCCAAGCTGAATGCAGCCATGCTTTGGAAGCCGCTCCCCGACAACGTGCGGCCCATGTACGCCATCGATGCGACCGCCGACGGCCAGTTCGTCGCTGCCGGCCGAGGCAACTCCGTCGGTGTCTACCGATGGCCCGCCAGCGATGCCGCAAGCGATGTTGCCATGCTGATCGATCCCGCCGTTCAATCCCAACTCCAAACCACCTCCCCCGTCGCCCACCTCGATCTGGTCCAGTCGATTGCCATCAGCCCCGATGGCCAGCGCATTGCCACCGGCGGGTTCCGCGATGTCAAGCTCTGGCGCAGAAACGTCGGCCCCATCGGCGAAGGACTCGCGGCCATGCTCCGCGGGTCGCGCACGGTAGCCCTCTCCCCCAATGGCTCGATGCTTCTCAAAGCTTCGAACACCTCGAGCTTGGAAATCATCCAAACCGCAAGCGCCAGCGTATCCCACACCGCCATGAGCCCCGCCCCCGTTCTGGCCGCCACTTGGTCCAGCGACAACAGCCAATGGTGGATTAGCTGCGAAGATGCTTCGGTGCAACGTTTTGTTATGGATCCGCAACCCGCTGCAGGCCCCAGCCCGGTCGCAGCCAACTTCACCCAAAAACTCGAACAACCCCTGAAGCATTTGACCCTTGTCGATGCGCAAACCTTGGTCGGCGTCACGGGCGATCGCAAGCTGCAATGGTGGCAGCTCGCACAACCCGCTCCCGACGCCCCACCAGCCCTCACCAAACTTGATCGCAATGGCGACATCGCGGACATCGTCTCGATCGCTCGCTTCGAAGAAGCCGGCACTCCGCGCCTCGCCGTCGCATCGGCCGATGGAACCGTGCGCATCGTTCAAGGGACCGATGGCGGTGTCGTCCGAGCAATAGGACACGGCGGACCGATCGTCCAAGTCCTCGCATCGGGAGACTCGACCAAACTCGCAACCCTCGGCGCAGACGGTTCCGTCAAAGCGTGGAACGTCGCCGACGGCAACATGCTCTGGGAACAAAAGGTCGACTTCGAAGGCCAACGCCGACTCGATCGCGCCGAAACCATCGCTGCCCGCCAAAAGTCGAAAGTCGAACGGGCCGTCGCCAAAATCCCGGAGATGGAGAAAGCCAAACAAGCCGAAATGGAGGCGCAAGGAAAACTTCAAGCCTCCCGCACCCCGGTCACCGAAGAGCTGACCAAAAAGCAGACGGAACTCGACGCCATGAACAAGATGGTGGCCGATGGGGAAGCGGCCATGCAAGCCGCCAAACAAGCCGTCGAAGAGGCGATGAAGAAAGCCGAGCAAGCGCAAAAGGACTTGGACGCCAAGAAACAACAACAGATCGCGGCCCAGAAAGCCAAGTCCGATGTCGAAATGAAACTCGCGACCCTCGACAAGACCATCGCGGGGGCCACCCAAGCCATCGAGCGCGCCGCCACCGCCCTCTCGCAATTCCAGATGATGGTCGAACAGGAAAAAGCCAAACAAGCTGAGCTCGAAAACCAACTCAACCAAACCCGAGGGACGCTGCAAACCGCGCCCGCCGTGCGAGGGGTCTTCACCCCCGATCATCGCGGCATCGTCACCGCTCACAACGACGGAACCATCCACTTGGTCCGCAGCGACAAGGGAACGCCTCAAGCCGTCCTGACCGGCGGATTGCCAAACGTTTCCGGTCTGTTGATGACCGCCCCAGGCATGATCCTGGCCACTGCCGACGATGGTCGCGCGATGGGTTGGGATTGGGGCAATCGCTGGTCCCTCGAACGCACCATCGGCAACGTTACAGAAAGCCCGTTCAGCGACCGCGTGACGGCGTTGGACTGGAGTGATGATGGCCAACTGCTCGTCGTCGGCAGCGGTGCACCGAGCCGCTTCGGCGAACTCAAATTGATCCGCACCGCAGATGGCTCCGTCGCCAAAGACTGGGGCCAAGTCCACTCCGACACGATCTTGGTCGCCAAGATCTCTCCCGATGGGACCACGGTCGCCACGGGCGCCGCAGACAAGCTCGTGCGTTTGCACCGCCTCGATGCCGATGCCCCCACCCGCACCCTCGAAGGGCATACGCACCACGTGCTCGGCGTGGCTTGGCACGACGATGGACATTGGCTCGCCAGTTCCTCCGCCGACAACACGATCAAGCTTTGGGACGTCGAATCGGGCACGGCCATTCGAACCATCCCGGGATTCGGCAAAGAAGTGACATCGCTCGCCTTCGTCGGTCGCTCCAACCAAATCCTCTCCACGTCGGCCGACCAGCAAGCCCGATTGCACGATGCGAGCAACGGCAGTCTTGTACGCGCCATGGGCGGCCCAGCCGATGCGTTATACTGTGCCACCATCGCCGGGAAACTGCCTGTTGCGTTAGCGGGCGGACAAGACGGCGTTCTGTGGATTTGGCAATTGGACAACGGCCAAGCCCTCCAACAAATCAAATAGCCCGATGCGAATCGATGGATCGGGCTTGCTCGCACACGAAGGCCCTCCATCATGGTGAAACTCGGCGCGCACATGAGCATCGCCGGCGGCTACTACAAGGCGGTCGATGCCGCTGCCGCTCTGGACATGGACGTGGTGCAACTGTTCACCAAGAACAACAATCAATGGGCTGCCAAGCCGATCACTCCCGCCGAAGTGGAGCAATTCAACAACTCCCTGCGCCAATCGAGCGTCGGCAACCCGCTATCGCACGCCTCGTACTTGATCAACCTCGCATCGCCGAAGGATGAGCTGTGGCACAAAAGCATCGATGGCATGGTGCTTGAATGGCAACGCGCCGAACAGCTCGGACTCGATGGAGTGGTCATGCACCCCGGGGCGTTTGTCGATTCCACCGAAGAGCTAGGCATGCAGCGTATCGTCGATGCCATCCAACAAATCCATGAGCGCGTCGCGCCCAAAAACGCTTGGCTGCTACTGGAGAACACCGCAGGTCAAGGTTCATGTCTAGGCTGGAATATGGAACAGCTCGCCTGGCTGCTGCAACGCACCGGCGAAGCCCTTCGCGTAGGCGTCTGCCTGGACACGTGCCATGCCCACGCCGCAGGGTACGACTTCTCCTCCGAGAGCGGCTTCAAGGCTTGGGATCGGGAAGCCAAAAAACTGGGCGTGCTCGACGCCATTCGCGCCTTGCATCTGAACGACAGCAAGAAAGGCTGCGGCTCGCGCGTCGATCGTCACGAACATATCGGGCTGGGCACGATCGGCCGCGAAGGTTTTCATCGGGTGCTCAACCACCGCGTGCTCAAGAAGCTCCCGATGTATCTGGAGACCGAAAAAGGGACTACCGACGAGGGCGAAGACTGGGATGCCATCAATCTCCGCGTCCTGCGAGAACTGTGCTAAACGCCGCGGTCTCGAGCACTCTCTCGGTTGATGGAAAACGCAATATGAACGCCACGAGGGATACTCTGGCGAGTCCATAAAAAAACCCCGGCGGGCAGCCGGGGTCGTGAGTTGCGATCCGATTCGAAAGCTCGATCGGATTACCAGGCGAAGTGAGCGAAAGCCTTGTTCGCATCCGCCATGCGGTGGGTGTTTTCACGCTTGGTGATCGCAGCACCTTCTTTGCGGTAGGCGGCCATCAATTCATCCGCCAGCTTCACCGATGTCGCTCGACCCTTCTTTTCGCGAACGGCACCCAAGATCCAACGGAAGGCCAGCGATTGCTGACGGTTCTTGTTGACTTGCATGGGAACTTGGTAGGAAGCACCACCGACCCGCTTCGATCGGACTTCGATGTACGGCTTCACGTTCTCGATAGCCGTTTCGAAAACTTCGACGGCTGGGCGATCCTTGATCTTCTCAGCGATCTCATCGAGCGCGTCGTAGAAGACACCGTAGGCAGTGGTCTTCTTGCCGTCGTGCATCAAGCAGTTGACGAACTTGGCAACCAACAGCGAGTTGTAGCGAGGATCGGGACGGAGGGTGGTGCGTGAAGCGGTGATCTTGCCCATAGCGAAGCGAACGGTTCTGTGGAATGAATGCTGAGTTGGAAGGGTAGGGGAGGGGAGAGGCGATTAGGCCTTCTTCGCACCGTATCGACTGCGGGATTGCTTGCGGCCGTTGACGCCCAAGGTATCGCGGCAACCGCGAACCACTTGGTATCGCACACCTGGCAAGTCGCGAACCCGACCACCGCGAATCAACACGATGGAGTGTTCTTGCAAGTTGTGACCTTCACCTGGGATGTACACCGTCACTTCTTTGCCGTTGCTCAATCGCACCCGGGTGATCTTGCGAAGAGCCGAGTTCGGCTTCTTCGGCGTCATGGTGCGGACGATCAAACACACGCCTTGCTTCTGCGGGCAGCGCTCGAGAACAGGGCTCTTGGTGGATTTGCGTTGAACAACGCGGTTGCGACGGACCAGTTGATTGATGGTTGGCATACGATTTCGGTCAGGTCATTCCTTAGGGAACAGCAAACAAATCTTCGATTACAAATGCGTCTTCGAGTACCAGAGGTGGGAGTCGAACCCACACGTCCTTGCGGACACAGGATTTTGAGTCCAGCGCGTCTGCCATTCCGCCACTCTGGCAAGCTATTTTTCCAGGGATTTTGCGTCGACCGGGCGTTTTGCGTTCCTCAGAAAGGTGCTCGCCGTGGCCGATGGTTGCCCCACGAAAATAGGGGTGAAAGTGTACCGACGACCCCCGCACTCCAGCAAGTCCATAACTCGACAAAACCCCGAAAAAGCTCCCACGTCACAGAACCCGCGCGAGGATGCATTTGAGGTACTCGGTTTCCGGACAATGGATCGCCACCGGATGATCGGCCGACGCCCCCCGATTCTCCAGGATTTGCAGCTCGCGACGAGCACGTCCGCTCACTCCCAACAGCATTTCCCGAAAATCTTCGCGCGACACCCGCCCCGAACAACTGCACGTGACCAGGATCCCCCCCGGGCGCAAACACCGCAGGGCCATGTAGTTGAGGCGATGGTACGCCGCCAAAGCCCGCTGCAACTGGTCCCGCGAACCGGCCATTTTGGGCGGGTCGAGCACGATCATGTCGAGCGTTTCCCGGCGATCCACGCGCTGCGACAACGCCTCAAACAAATCGGCTTGCTCCCACCGCACCCGATCCTCCAATCCGTTGCGAAGCGCGTTGGCCGCCGACAATTCGAGCGCTTTGCCGCTGCTATCGACCCCGACGACCTGCACCCCAGGCGCCCAGCGCGCGATGGTCAACGCAAACCCGCCGGCATACGTGCACACATCCAAAACGCGACCACCCGCCGGAGCCCACCGCGCGGCGGCCATCCGGTTTTCCCGTTGATCGAGGTAGTACCCCGTCTTTTGGCCGCTGGCCAAATCGATCCCCCATTCCAGCCCATTCTCGCGTATCACGATCGGCGCGCTGGGCGATTCTCCATAGAGCATCCGATCCCCAGCCACCCCCAACCACTCCGCACCTTCGCTGGCGATGGTCTTGGGATCGATCTGCAAAGTGATCGACGCTGGCTGCAAACGCTCTCGCAGCCTCCCCGCGATGGCATCGACAAACGGCATCAACGCCGCCGCGGTCAGTTGCACCACCAAATGTTCCCCGAATCGATCGACCACCAACCCGCTGAGCTGATCCGCTTCGCTGTAAACCATGCGCATGGCATCGTGCGGCGCTTGCTGTGCAAGCTGCGCGCGCAGTTCCAACGCCCGATCGATCCGTTGGCACATCAACTCCGCATCGATGGCTTGCTCGGGTTCCCAGGCATACATGCGGACGCGAATGCGACTGTGGGGATTGATCAGCCCGCGACCGATCCACCTCCCATCAGCATGCAGGACATCCACGGCTTCGCCGACCCGAGGCTGGCTGGCCGTTTCGACCAACGAAGATGCCAGGATCCAAGGATGCCTGCCAATCCGCATGGAACGTTTGCTCGGATGCATCAAGACCTGACGCAACGGTGTTGTCGAACTCAATGAACGCTCTCCCCAAGGTTTTCCGACTTCATTTAGGACTCCCAGCTTTGGCTTCCGACGCCATCAACCCCTTGCGCAACGGCCGGACCACCAACCAATCGGTCAACAACCGCGTCAGCCGAATCATGGTGAATCCGATCTTCTTACCGAACGGACCACCCATGCCGTACAAGAACCACGACGCGCCGCGATGCATCAACTGCACCATCGACCCCACCCACGGATGCCGCTTGACCAACTCGGTGCTCACCGCCGCTTGCGAAAACCGCGACTCATGCGTTTTGCCCAGCGATCGGCAATGGATCGCGAGATTCTCGCAATTGAATCGCAACGCATCGTATTTGGTGTGCCCCCCCGCCAAACTGCGTGCGAACGCCGAGATTTCGCTCGGCTCGCCGGCCGGCACATCAGGATAATTCCACTCCATCGCCCTTCGCCCGAGCAAGAACTCTTCCCAGGTGATCAGCCGCACGTATCCGTCGGTCAAGTAATCGACGATCTGATTCTGCCCTACGCTGATCCCACAATGAAACGCCGGACCGTAGAACACGGCGTAAATCGAGCCTTCCTGGGGCTGGTCCTGATAGCGAGACAGCCCCAAGTAGGCCAACCGCAGCTCGGAGGCTTTCGCCATCGCCCCCACCCCGACAAACGTGCATCCCATCAGCAACAGCTTGGAACCGATCAAGTATCCCACCCACCGAACCGGGATCCCCTCACGCCAATACAGCAGCGCGGCCACCGCGACGACCACCGAAACCAGCCCGCTCAACCACATGGCCCACTTGGCCTGTGCCGAGGAGAAGTGAACGCTGGCCCACAAGATGAGCAACCCTTCCACCGCCACCGCCAAAACCAGCAAAGCACCCAAATACATCCGCGCCGCCCCGGGCCACATCACGATCGCCGCCCCAAGCGCTAACTGAAACGCCAGCAACCCCCAAACCGACTCGCGCGACGAACCGCTCGACGAACCGCTCGAACCGCTTGCGTACGAACCTTCCGGCTCCACGGTTACCGGAGTCACCCTCTGCGTCCAGACTTGTCCCAACGCCGACAGACCGCTCAGCCCCAAACTCGCGACCCCGATCAATCCGGTCAACAACATCGTCCCACCGATCAACCACTCGGCCGATGCTGCAACCCAGTTCGGAGCCACAAAGCACATCCCGCCGACCACCAACAACACGCACCCGATGCCGATCAATCCTCCCCGAATTCGCATCAGGATAGGAGCATCCCCTTCCGACGCATCCTTAGCATTCTTCATCATTCCCATCCTCCTCCCGACTCCACCCAGATTTCCCTGACTTCGCTCCGATTTCGCCGAGCCATCCTCTGGGTCGCAGCCCCTTTTGTCCCCGCTCTCGCTTCTTGAAGTTGCGCAATTGGGGAATCATTCCATTTCACTTCGCTATTTCCCCTGGTTTTTCGTACTCGTGCTCCGCGTTAGCAGTACTCGTACTCGCACTCGAAGATAGGGCAACGAGTACGTGTACGAGTACCATTTCATTGAGTACGAGTACGAGGGGAACCCATAGTGTGCAACTTCAAAACGTGCGCCGCTCGCCCGTTGCATCTTAGTCCAATTCCGGCAACCTGGGAGTTGTTGGCCACGAAACGACTGGCCCTCCTTGGGCCATGCACGCGAATGCCGCACGGGCCTCGCTTGACAACTCCCCCTCGATTCAACCATCCTGAACGCAGAATCCATCCTGAACGTAGAATGTGGATTGCGTTCACGATTTCGGTCCTCCCTATTCCAACGACGGCACCATCATGCGTTTATCGCTCTGTATCTGCTTTGCCCTCGCTACGCTCTGCGCCACCTCCTTCGCCAACGCTCGCGAATGGAAAGACAAAAGCGGCAACGTCACGGTAAAGGGCACCCTCATCGCCGCCGACTCCAAAGAGATCGTGGTCAAGCTCGACGAAACGGTCCAAGGACGTGAGCTACTGGCCATCGATATCGAGTCCCTGTGCGAAGACGACCAGAAGTTCCTGCAATCCGAAGAGAACGAAAGCGCCCTGAAGACCGCTTCGGAGAAGCACACCTGGAGCCTCAAGAACGGCATGAAGATCTTCGGACGCGTCGTCGACTTCGCCCGCAAAGATGTCACCCTTCAACGACGGCGCGGAAAACTCTACGTGAACGATCGCCCGTTTGAGAACCTTCCGCAGATCTACCAAAAGATGGTCCCCAAGATCGTCGAAGCTTTTGAAAATCGCACCTTCGCGAACGATGCTCAGTTCAACGACTGGGTGCTGTCACTGCGCGGCAACGCCAAGACCTACACGTGCGAAGGAGTACTGGTCGAGTTTCCCAACGGCGAAGAATACGGCATCCCGTTCTTCTTCTTTGAACAATGGGATTTGAATCTGCTCAAGCCCTCGTGGGAGCAGTGGCTCGCCGCGCATCAAGAAGACGGAGCCACCGCCAGCGAACAAGAACGCCAACACTCGCTCTACATGCAATCGCAAGCCGCCGCCTACCAACAATACCAACAAGAGCAACAACGCGAGATGGCCCAGATCGCCCGCATGCAACTGCAGATCTCGGCGGTCCAAGCCGGCATCACATCCATGTGGGAAGTCTACCTCTATCCGCCGCCAAACTTGCCTTTGTATCCGATCTCCGTGGTCGTCACCGCGAGGAACTCCGATGACGCTGGCCGCATCGCCATGGCCAACAACCCGGGCTACCGCGTCGGTCCCATTCGCAAGTTTGCAGGCTACTAAAGACCACTCGCCAGCGGTCCAGTCAGCCGCTTTGGCGCTAGCCGCGGTTCGAGAGTTGCAACTCCGCAAACACGTTCCATCATGATCGACCCGTCCGGGCTTCGCCCGCACCTTCGTCTTCTTGTCCTGCTCGTGCACGCATCACCCGGGCGTCATCCGCGAACGCGGACGATCCATACCAGCCCGACGCGGAAGCGAGGGATTTCTACCTGGATCCTCCCCCTGTGCCCCTCCCCCTCGCTGGCGCGTCGGGCTTGTAATGCGTCCCATGCTCGAAGCACTACCACGGTCCCATTAGCCGCATTGCGTTAGCCGTGGTTTTGTTTTCTCACCCTGCTCGTGCTCAGTCCGTCAGGACGGTTCTCGTGCTCGTAATCGCCGCGCGACGAGCATGAGTGCGAGTGCGGAGTCCTTCTCGCAACGTTTACACGAGAATCCACCCGCTGGTCAATCGAACTGCGTCATATCCCACACATCGCCCCAATCGCGCGTGATCATCGCCGCCAACACGCGTTTCGATGTGCTGTCGCTGGCAAAAAACGTTCTGCCGCAACTGAATAGCAACATCGCTCCGGACCGATGATGCGATCGAATCTCGTTGTCCATCACCCACGCCGTCGGGTCGTTGATCCCACCGGCTTGCTCAAAGATGTTGCTGCCGTTGATCCACTCCGCATCCGGTCCTCCGGTATCCTCGGCCACCATCAAGGTTTGGGTCAGCCCATCGAGGATCTCCCGATGCGAGATCTTTCGGTCATAGAGAAATACACCGTTGTCGGTGTTGGTGCGGGTGTTGATCCGCTGCCCATAGATCCCGCCGTAATCGGTCTTGCCCGATTTCTCCGACGGCATCGGAACGCTCGGACATAAATAGGTCTCGACGTTGGTCTTGCGAGCGACCGCGTTCAAAGCATGGTCGAATGGATAGTCAAAATTGACTAACTGCTGCACGTTGGTGGCTTCTAGATGCGGCAGGATCAGCGCCGACCAAGCAAAGTTCTTGAGCCGCGGATTGCCCCGGAACGGCCGCCACTGCAGACAGCCCGGTGGCAGCGTGCGATGGGCTGCGTGGTAGTTGTGCAAGGCCAGACCGACTTGCCTCAAATGGTTCTGGCACTGCATCCGCCTAGCCGTTTCGCGAGCCGCCTGAACGGCCGGCATCAGTAGCGCCACCAAGATACCCACGATGGCGATCACCACCATGAGCTCGACGATGGTCACTCCGCGACGCTTGGAAAACATAGATGCAATGGAATGAAAGGATGCAGGGGGCAATGGATCGACCTTCGCGCCGAAACGCTGGCCGGTCGAAATTGGACGGACTAACGTACTCGATTTCCTCCAAGTTGAGAATGATTTCTTTGCGATCGCCGAGCCGGATTTCCGACGGCAACCGCCCCTGCTTTGCACCTTCTCCCGCGATTCCAGAATCGAGATCAGCGCGGGAACGCATGGCGGATGCCTTCAATGCGCTTTGGAAGTTCGCTCGATTCGTCGTGCGAGTACCGCCATCTATAACGGATGCAACGGATCCAGGTAGACGGCGCTCAAGCCGTCGGATCCCTCGCCCCAACTTTGATCTCCTACCGCTCCATCTCACCGTCCGACACGGAGCAGGATGACCAACGGCCATTTTCGCTCCGACGGGCCTAACGATAGGAAACTCGTATGCTTCAAACCATTTTGATCGTCCTGTTGATCTTGTTCCTCCTCGGAGGAATCGGAACCTTGCCCACGTGGTCCCACAGCCGCAATTGGGGCTATGCACCCAGCGGCGGACTTAGCTTGGTCGGCATCGCTCTGTTGGTGCTGCTGATCCTGTTGCTCAATGGACGCCTGTAGGCGCCCAATACAAGCCCCATTCGCTCTGTACTTTCCTCCCCGAACACGACCGAGCCCTGCGCTCTTGATGCATCCGCGCCAGGGAAGGACTTGAGCAGGAGAACCTGCTCGAGTCCTCGGTCGTGTTTCTGAAAGATGCATCGAGGAAAAACCATGTCAATGAATCGTGTTTACGGATTGGTTCTAGTCAACGGTCTGCTCGTCTTCACCGGATGCGATTGGAAACCCAAGGACACAAATTCGAACTCGAAAGAGCCCGATAAGGTGACCATCGGAGATGTCAAGCGAGATGCTGCCACCTCCATGAAGACCACCGCCGAGTACTCACAACAAAACAAGGACAAAATCGTGAAGGATCTCAAAGAACAACTTACGACCATCGATGAAAGCATCGAAGCATTGCGAAAACGCGGGGAAATCCTCGAAAGCGATGCCAAGAAAAATTGGGATGCGAGCATGGTCGATCTCGACGACAAACGCAAAGCCGCACACGCCAAACTGCTGGAGATGGAAAACGCCACCTCGCAAGCCTGGACCGACATTGAAAAAGGCGTTCAGTCCGCGTGGAATGATCTCAAAACGGCCGTGCAGAAGGCATCGAAGCAGTTCTAACTTCCTAGGCATTCGGCCAACATGCAGGGGGCCCGCAGCGCGCGGCGCGCTCGCCCCAATTTGCGTCCCATGCCATCTGCTGGACTCGTGACGGCCTTCCAGCCAGCGTGCCACGTGCGATACGAAAACGGTCCATCGGTTACGTCCCCTCCGTTTTTTCCAACTCAGGAAACTCAGACCGTCATTCCCGGATTTGCTAAATTGCTAGGGAGTTTCGTTGGCAGCAATCGATGGCGTTAGGTGTGGGCGACATGCTGAGTTTGTTTGACGCGATCACCAAACGTTTGGTGGAGTCTTGGAAATCCGAAGGACAGTCCGGACGGCGCAGTATTTCCGCGTGCCGCTGCGGACGCCCCGTCTACTTTCACAATAGCTTGTGCCTCGGGTGCAACGCTTCCTTGGGCTTTGATCCGGAAGCCTTGCAAGTGATGTCCATGCGACCAGCCGATGTGCCTGGACGTTGGATCTTCGACTCGGCCGAAGCCTCGGCAACCGAATGGAAACGCTGCGAGAACTTCGACTCGCCCGCCGGTTGCAATTGGATGCTCCCGGCAAGCGAAACCGAATCGCTTTGCCGTTCTTGCCGGTTGAACCAAACCATCCCAACCCTCGACGACCCAACTCATCACGTTTTGTGGCGCAAGATCGAGAATGCAAAACGAAGACTGGTCTCGCAGTTGCTCAGCATGAAGCTGCCGGTCGCTTCAAAAGTCAGCGAGGATCCGGAACGAGGCTTCATGTTCGACTTCTTGCGAAGTCCTACCAATGGCCCGCGCGTGCTGACGGGACATGCCGACGGACTGATCACGCTCAACATCGAAGAAGCCGACGACTCCGTGCGCGAGCGAATTCGCAATGAGTTGCATGAGCCGTACCGGACCCTGTTGGGCCACTTCCGGCATGAAATCGGTCACTACTATTGGGATCGGCTCGTGCCTGGAACCCCTTGGCTGGAAAAATTCCGCGAGCTCTTCGGGGATGAGCGGTCCGACTATGCAGCGGCGTTGGAGAGAAACTACAAACAAGGCCCACCCGCCAACTGGGCCGATCAGTACATCAGCGCCTATGCTTCGGTCCATCCCTGGGAGGACTGGGCTGAAACCTGGGCCCATTTCTTGCACGTGGTCGACAGCATCGACACGGCCCTGCGTTTTGGATTGCAAGGCGAAGAGGTCGAACAAGTCTACGAGCCCTTCAGCACTCAGGATCTCTACGACCCCAACGCACCCGATGCGGAGCGAGTGATCTTGCTCGTCAACTCCTGGATCCAACTCACCACCGTGCTCAATGAACTGGCTCGCAGCATGGGACAACAGGACTACTATCCATTCGTCATGTCACGGCCGGTGCTTCGCAAGATGCATTTCATTCAGATGATCGTCATGCAAGAACGCGGCAACGCTCTGCTGCCATCCTAGTCGAGGCTTGCCGAACTTCTTTTTTCGAACTGGGGTTAACGCGAATCGCTCGATCGTATTGGCTGCCTCAACCGCGCCGATGCCCCACAATAACCAGCAGCCAGCTTCGTCGCGAACGAAACGATAAAGAGCGTTCCCATTCCCAGCGACATCCCCGCGATCAATAAGATCGAAACATCAATCAGGGTGTATACGAGCCACACGAAAAACACACCGCGATAGCCCAAGCTGCGCTGCCACCAACCTGCCACCCACCACCCGGCCAGAAACAGAATTGGGATGCCCGCCACGATGCTGCAATAAGGACCCGCAACCTGGATATGATCCTGGTAGTACTGCGGCTCATGCCCAGGGTCGAGCACATGGCCATAGAACACCATATACAGAATGCTGGCGGCCACATTGGTGATCATCACCAGCAGAGCGACGCCCACCAGCGCAGCCACTCGGCCTGGGGTCAATCGCGATAGTTCGCTTGAACGCGTCCCGGCTTGCAAGGCAGTGCCCTCGTCCGAGCTTCGAGACTTGATTTCGGGCATGGCGGCCTCAGGTTCAAATAGCTGTTTCACTCATGCCACTCACGATGAGTGCGATTCAACATACCGGCGCAATCCACCGTCGAAAACGCTCCGCCAACCTTCGATAGGAGACTGACCGCCAAGCATCCCAAACCGATCGTCCCGGATCTTCAACAGCGTACCACCATCTTGGGAGACCAGTGTAATCCGAAGCGAAGTGATCGCAGGCCCCCCAAACGGTGGTAACAAGTGCCCTGCCAGCACCAACTCCCGAGGAGCATCCACCCCGATCACCGAGTACCATACCAATCCATCACCGTTCCCAAAATCTTCAAACGCTCGCCCTCCGAGTTCAACTTCAATCACAAATCGCTGTGTCCGTTCGGACGTAACAAAATCCTTGGGCCACCAGGATGATGCTTCGGTCGCAATCGCATTCCATACGCGTTGGCTGTCCGCAGCGATCAAGACATCCAGTTCAAACGATCCCGCCGTTAGCGATTCTTCGGACATGCGACCTGCTCCTTCTTTTTCGACAAGCTTTTTCTACAGGCTGTTGGATCCGCCACAGACCACAACGTTTCGCTCACCAAGAAATCCGCAAAGACTCTGCCAACGACCGAAAACCGGCCTTAAAAAAAATCTCCCAACCGCGCCCCTTGCCGAGGGTTTTCCCGCCAAGCAAAGGATGCCCTAAAGCCCGAGCGATGCTTGGAAGACGCATCTTCATTCGACCCTTGACCGCGTCAGCGAGGTTTTTCGCTGGTCATCGGCTGAATCCTGCGATTGAATAAGGTATTCTTAATCGGGCTCCTTTCACACCCATCTCCGTTTCTTCTAACACCCAATTTGAGGCTTTCTGTCCGATGTTCAGCTTTCTTCCCAGCCCCTTCGTCCTCGCCTCCGTCCCACAGCTCTTTGAAGAATTGCTGCACGCACTTTTGGGAACCGCTGCCTTCGGGTTGCTCGGCCTCGCTCTGATGCTGTTGGGCTTCAAGCTGTTCGAACTTGTCACCCGCCGTTTGGATGTCGAAAAACAACTGGAAAACCAAAACATGGCGGTCGGCATTGTGGTGGGAGCACTCCTGCTAGGCCTCAGCTTGATCGTCGTCGTATCCATGCTCTAACGCGATGCGGTCGCGTCAACGCGATTCGGCCACCTCGCGTCGCATCGCGTTTCCGCCAGACACGTCCATGCTCGTCATCGGAATCTCATCATGAAAAAAAGTCACCAGATCGTTTTGACCCTTTTTGTTCCGGCGCTCACAGCCTTGGGTTGCTCCAACCAACCCTCCACCGTCACCCGTACCCAAAGCGATTGCAGCACGCCTGCGAAACCGGGCGAGCCCCCCAAAACGCCGTGCGATCCCAACGCCCACACCAACAACCAGCGCGTTCGTCATAGCACCTCCTATATCCCGATCCCGTGGGGTGGATGGGGACGCTCGAGCGTGGCTCCATCTTCCAGCTCACATGTGTCGAGCTCCTCGGGAACAAGCTCGCATGTCAACTCCGGTACGCACTCCGGCTTCGCACCGAGCACCGCCTCCCGCTCCTCGTCGGTCTCGCATGGCGGTTTCGGTCGCACCGGTTCCTCGTTCTCCAGCGGGTCATAATGAAACGCATCACCGGACGTCCTCGCCAAGATTGGCAATCCGAAGTCGAACGCATCGGCTTCACCTACCACACCATCGACGACGAACTGTATTGGGACGAGTCGGGTTGGTTTGAGTTCTCCATGAGCGAGATCGAACGCATCGAAACCGCGACCAATGTTCTGCACGCCATGTGCATCGAAGCGGTTGAATGCGTCCTCGAAGAAGATCGCCTCGACGAGTTCGATATCCCCACAGCGTTCCATGCTTGGATTCGCGAAAGCTGGGAACGAGACGACCCGACCTTGTTCGGACGCTTCGACTTGGCCTGGGACGGCACGGGCGATCCCAAACTGCTCGAGTACAACGCCGACACACCCACCTCCTTGTTCGAAGCCGCCGTCGTGCAGTGGGACTGGCTGCAATCGGTCCACCCCAATTGCGATCAGTTCAATAGCTTGCACGAAGAACTCATCTCGGCATGGCGCTACGTCAAGCAACACGGTTGGTCGCGCGTGGCCTTCGCCGCCACCGCCGACCACGATGAAGACCTCGGCAACATCACCTACCTGCGCGATACCGCCCACCAAGCCGGGATTCAAACCACCTACCTCAACATCTCGGACCTGGGATACGATCCGAACACCCGGCAATTCCTGGGCATCGACCAATCTCCGCTCGAGACGATCTTCAAACTCTATCCTTGGGAATGGATGCTGGCAGAGGAGTACGGCCAATACCTGCTCACCAGCCCGACCACATGGTTTGAACCCCCGTGGAAAATGCTGCTGTCCAACAAAGCTATCCTCGTGCTGTTGTGGGAACTGTTTCCCAACAACAAATACCTCCTGGAAACCAGTTGGTCCCCTCTGGCCCGCGATTGCGTCGAGAAACCGATCACCTCGCGCGAAGGCAGCAACATCCGAGTCCTGAGCGCCCGCGGCGACGTTGCCCTCGCCACCGACGGACCCTACCGCGATGCCGATCGGATTTACCAAGCCTACCAGCCGCTTTTCCAGAGCCAATACGGTTATGCCGTGCTCGGCAGTTGGATCATCGGAGACCGGGCATGCGGTCTGGGGATCCGAGAAGATATCAATCCGATTACCCACAACACGAGCCGCTTCCTCCCGCATATCATCCGATGATCGGGTCGCCTGCTGGCGACCGCGTTGTATCCCTGCACGCGGAGACCATCATGAGCGACCCACGCCCCCAAGGTGTCGTCGGCCTCGGGGGTGTCTTCGTTCAGGACACAGTCGCCGGCGCCTGGCGCGCGG
>JBKCUI010000249.1:0-2882 GCA_046318495.1 Pirellula sp.
GCAGAACGAGGCCCAAGAGAACGAGTCCGATGGAGATGAACATACGAAAAACCTAAGGCTTCCTGGCTATTCGGAGGTTTTAGTGGGCAATCGCTGGTTTCCTGCTTTTTCGAACTCCGCATCGCCGTACTCGTACTCCGACTCGTACTCCGACTCGTACTCAGCGAGTCCGTTCGAGCGGACGAATGGTACTCGTACTCGACGTCCAGCGTAGCGAGCCCGAGCCTCGGTCCGCAACGACCGGACTTCGATCCAACGACTTGTTCGTCGGGATTCAACCGTCGAGTTGCTTAACCATGTAAAGCGATCCCCCGCCATCGGCGTCAGCCGCATAAACGGCCTGTCGGAATCCAAAATGGGTGTAGACGGTTCTCGCAATCGCGTTGTTTTGTTGAACTTCCAGCGTCAGTCGACAGCAACCAGTAGTTTTGGCGTCGTGTTCAATCGCCATCAATAGTCGTGTCCCGATTCCGTTACCACGTAGGCGGGGTTCCAAGTAGAAATCACTCAAGTTGATCAGGGGTTTCGCGGCAAAGGTGGAAAATCCGCGAAAGCATGTCGCGATTCCGCATGGAATCGTGTCTTCGAACACCAAGAAAATGAGAGTGGTTGGATGTTCAAGAAGTCCCGCGATGAGGTGTTCGCGTGCGTAATCGGAAAGGGGTTTGGCATCCCCCATGGGATCTCGCGAATATGCATCCATCATCGCAACGATCGCACGTTGATGGACGGTGTCGTTGAGATTCGCCTTTACGATTTCGATGCCCATAGAGAGTTCTTGTCGAATGGATTGGACCGACGAACATTGCGATTCAGCGAGTGGTGGCACGTGAGGAGTCTCAACCGAACTGCGGCCGATCCATCGCATCCCCGCCATGGATGGTTCGGCTGTATTCTATGCGCCGAATAGGCTCCCCGCTAATCCTCGTATCCACTCTCAGCGCAGACGGTCTGCCTCGCCACCTGAAGAAAGAGAGCACATCTATCCATGGACCGTCGAAACCACCATCTCGCCGACGCAGTCTTGTCCACACTCACCCCCGAAACGGATTTGCCCCAAGTCCAAGCGATCGAGTCCACCCAGCATACGCCAATCCGAAGCGAGGTTCACAAGCACCATCAGCAATGCCCGTACTCGCTTTCTACTGGCTTTGTGGGCCACCCTCATGAACTTGTTGCCCGAGTGTCTCGAGAGGATATGCTATGAATGTGTCTATGCCATCTCGAACTCGACTCGCTCACGTGACGTCCACTTCAACGGAGAAAGGGTTCCCATTGCGTTCCTTGCTTGGGGGCGACGAGTTCGGGCAAAAGGGTGTCCCGCTTTTCGATCACCACCACATAGGGGTAGAGGTGAACAGAATGAATACTTGCTTGAAAGCCGTTCGTCGGGACGGCGATTCGGCGTTTCGGGTTTGCCGGGTCCGAGCTTTTCGCTTCCATTCCGTTCAGGCTGTCGGCTAGCCCTGAGACGAACGCGGCAAACGCATTTCCCTGGCCGTGGATGTCTTCACAAATATAGACCCCGCCCGGACGGATGCGGGGGAGGAGTTCCTCCAGCGTGACGCGCTGTTGATCTGGAGTGTGCCCCCCGTCGTCGATCACGATGTCGGGTGCCGGGAGTGTGCCGTCGGCTATCACACGTCGCCAGAACGTCCGATCGGCTTGATCACCGATCAGAATGTGAGTGCGTGGGCGCTCGTAAGTCCGACAGGCGGATTCGATGTCCACCCCGTAGATCGTCGCGGATGAGCCAAAATAGTCCCGCCACATATCAAGTGATCCGCCGGAGTAGACTCCGATTTCCAGTATTACTAGGTTATCTCGCTGGCGGAGCGGGTTGAAATGACGGTGATAAATGTCGAAGTAGTGGCGCCACTTCCAGATGCCTGGCCCTTCTTCTCGTGCGTCGAAGAACTCCTCCAGGCTAGTTCGACCGTGCGCGGAGGCAGCCGGCGGCAGGCTATCAGGCGTTTCGGCCCACTGAGCAGCAGTCGCTTCTCCCGTCTGGCGCCACTCTCGGGTAACGGGAAAGAAACGGCGGTAAAGGCGGTGGGCGGAATTCGGGATCATGATTTGAGGTTGCAGAGTGGTGATTGGAAAGCAAGTCAAAGCCTATGGACCGAGCGCTTGCATTGACCATGTGCGAGGAGAAGAATCAGCACTAGTGAATAAAGCCCGAGCAAGCACTCCGGTCGAATGCGAGATTCCGCTTTGTTTCGTGCTCGTGCTAAGTCCGATAGGACGGTGTTCGTGCTCGGTCGTTGTTAGGAGCTCATTCTACCGATCCTCGCCGCGCGATGCACGAACGCGTTGGTTTGTCCTATCGGGAGGATGGTGAACGGGTGCACCGCCGCCGCAATGAAAGGATGCCATCTGCGCCTCGCGACGGGAACCGCCATATCGCGATTTCCGCAATTCGCGTGCAACACTTGGTTCTGTCGCGCTTGGCAATCCGAGCGAATCGCAAAATCGCAAACGAAAGCCCGATTGTTTCGCGTTTTTGCCCGAAATCTAGCGGGGGCCAAGGATCAACGTTCGGGCTTGGTAGGTAACAGTGAACGAACGAGCGAATTCCAATTCGGGGAGTCTTAGGATTCGCTCCGACAGTTGTTTGACGCGTTCATCTGAGAATTGTCGGTGGTGACGGAATTCAATGCGTCCTGGCTTCACCATGGCCGCAATCGCATTCCCGCCTGAGTCATCTGCGTATTGGATCCCTGGTTGGGTGGCATCTCGATGTTCCGTAGTGTGGGGGAAAAGTACCACGCCGGAATCGTTCGCAAGCATCTTGAACAGGTAGCCATCCTGTTCGAGCAATGGTTCAATGGAATCGAAGCCGTAAACAACCATAAGTCATCGTTCATTTAGCAGCAGAGTCT
>JBKCUI010000250.1:0-6886 GCA_046318495.1 Pirellula sp.
GCCCAACGCGATGGACCAAGCTGCCGGTCGGTTCGCACGTCAAGGCGTTGCCGAGCGATGCGAAGGGCAGATGCCGGCTATCGGAGATGAGCAGTCCGCATGCAGCCGTGAATTGTCCTGCGTGCAGATTCGAAGTCGTCCAAGCGGAGACGCGCGGATGGACCGTGGATCGCTCGCCCGAGGGCAATACCGGTTCGGTCATCGGGGCGAGACCAGCAAGGGGACTTTGGGCCGCCCATGCGGATTCCAGCAGCACCGCGTCGCAGGGATTGCGATTGCTGCAAAAGTACCGGTTGCCAAAACGGTCCCAGGCCATGCCGAACTGCGACGGTCCCGTAATGGCATACGCTTTTTGCGAGCGAGGATCCCAACGAACATCGCTGTTACCGATGGCCAGCGAGTTGCCTCCGACCTCGATTCGGCTGCTGCGCAGTCCGTTGGCTAAGTAGAGTTGCAGGTCCGGTCCAATGTCTGGATCGTTGACACGCAGTTGAGGGTTCTCGACCGCAAAGCCTCCCGCAATCACGCTTCGGGAATCCGCGCGACCATCGCCATCGGTATCGCGCAGCAGTACACACTCGCCCCCGACCGTGACCAGCACTCCATCGCCATAGAACTGCAATCCGGTGGGCATCAACAATCCCTCTGCAAAGGTCCGCACCGATTCGTATCGTCCATCGAGGTCTTCATCGCGCAGCACGCGCACGCGGCCGAGCGGCGGAGCATTCGGCGCGACCGGGTTCGGGTAGTCGCTCATCTCCACGATCCACATATCCCCCGCGTCGTCAAAGCGCATCGCGACTGGGTCGATGGCTTGCGGTTCGGCAGCGGCCAGTTCGATGCGTTGGAACGGTTCCAATTGAAAATGCGAAAGCGAATCTTCGGGTGGGATGGCCGTGTCGGGGCCGGCATGCTTCGGCGCGGAACCGGAAGTGGCGGAGGGCGTAGCAGCATAGCTGGCCCAATTCGTGAAATGCTTTGCGGCCAATCCGTGGACCAGCTCGGAGACACCTTGGACCACATGGGTTTCGGCATCGACTTCCAAGCAACTGGTGCGGGCTCGCCACGTCGTGTAGCCTCCTAGCGGGAACAGTTTGGCTGGCGGCAGATAGCCCGCATAATCGTTCGCCAGGCCGATGTTCAAGGTGATCGGGAAGGGACTTTGAGCGCGGACGGCTAGGCCGGTGTCGTTGAAGGTTTCGTTGGGATACCCTGCGATCGCAAGGTCTCCGATGCGCAGTGCTGCGATCGGAATCTCGCGCGTTGCGGGCCATTCGGAGAGAAGCACGGTTTCGCGAGCGTAGTTCTCTTCCATGTTGGCGGGGAGTCGATCTTGCATGCGCGATGCGACGTAGGCTTGAGCTGCTTTCAACTCTTCGGCATCGGCTTGGCGAATGCGGAGCGGCAGTTTGCGCAGCGCCGCGTCCACCGTGAGGTCCTGCCGATACTCGATGTTGGGTAGCGCATCGAGGATGCGCGTCGCAACGTAGTGGCCGACTTCGCGATGGTTGAAGGGTTTGGCGGGGCGGCTGAAGTCGATGCAGTTGGCATCTCCGCTGGTGCCATTGGCCATGATGCCGACGAAGGTGTCGGGGGCGTTGGGGGCGAGCTTGGAGGCGAGTTCGCGCGCTACGACCCCGAAGTAATCCGACGAAAGGGCCGGGGCACCTGCATAGTGCGTGCAGAAGGATGCCAGGACGGCGATGGGTTGTCCGCCGCGCGATTGCACCGACAACACGGGAATCGTGCGATCGACATCGTTGGTTTGGCGGATCTTGAAGGGGTTGTCGTGCCCTGGGTTCATCATCGCGATGTCGCCATCGCGCCCCGAGAACAGCACGCTGTTGGCATGCCCGGGTTCCATGATCCAGTGCCGGCAGTGAATGTATCGATCGGCGCTGGTCACGGCGTAGCCGATTTGAGCGGGCTGCATTCGGCGATGGGCTTCCACGATCGATTCGGCGATCCAACCCGGAAGGGCCTCAGCGTAGTCGTCTTGAACGGGGGTGCCGTGGGCTCCCATCACACAAGGGGCCGAGTGTGCGTGGGTGGCGCTGATCAAGATGTGATCGGCAGGGATCGAGATCGCGGTGGCGACGATCTCTTTGGCGCGCTCGACAATCGCGGCTGGGACGGCCAAGCTATCGACGACGCAGATGGCGATCGCGCGGTCCCCTTGCCGGATCACCAACGATCTTGCATGCAGACTGTCGATCACTCGATCGGCTTTGGCCGCGACGATCCCACCGCTGACCCAAACGGGATAGCGCTCGGGGTCGATGTTGCGAGCTGCGGCCCCCGCCCAGAGCCCGGAATCGCCTTGTGGGGTGCCGTACGCACGCGACATGGCCGCAGGGTGAAGGGAAACCAATAGGGCGATGGCGGGGAGGATCGCCCAGAGATGTTTTGGGCGGCGGCGCTGGGAGGGGCTGGTACGT
This sequence comes from Pirellula sp., assembly GCA_046318495.1. Lineage (GTDB taxonomy): Bacteria > Planctomycetota > Planctomycetia > Pirellulales > Pirellulaceae > JBKCUI01. The sequence goes on from JBKCUI010000250.1 coordinate 2,439, forward strand.
CGGGATACGGACATGGCAAACGATCCGATGCGGGGAACTCCGGGGGATTCACCGAGCGGCCTGCAGGATATTCCCGGCGAGGGAGCGGCCGACTGGGGATTTCAACGGAGTGGGGAGGAAGGAGGTAAGGGAGGTAGGTTTTTCGGTGGCGGCCAGCAAAAAAGCAGGAAACGGCCTGGCGGAGCCGATTGGATTCCAGACCTTGCGATGGTCGGGTTCACGTCGGGGCGAACCGAAGGTCGACCCTCTGCCATTTTGCCGGTCCGGGAGCCCTGCGTGGGCCGCATTTCAGCAAATTTCGGTTATTTTGGCCTTTCCAACGACGCCCCAATGCGTCACCATAGTGACCCCTTCGTCGGAGCCGTTTGATGCTTGCGCCGACGCGATTCCGTTTGTTTTCCCTTCTTGCCCCTGTCGTCTGATCATGAGCCAACAAATCCTCCAAGCAGTCGAGAGTCCTTACCTGAAGGAAAAGGTGGATGAGTTCGGTATTGGTGACACGGTGGACGTGCACACCAAGATCCAAGAAGGTAGCAAAGAACGGATCCAGATTTTCAGCGGCACGGTCATCGCTCGCAGCGGTTCCGGATCGCGTGAAATGTTCGTGGTTCGCCGTATCGTTGCCGGTGAAGGGGTGGAGCGAAAGTTCCCCGTTCACTCGCCCAAGATCGAAAAGATCGAAGTCAAGCGTCGCTCGGTCGTTCGCCGTGCCAAGTTGTACTTCCTCCGCGAACGCACCGGTAAGGGTGTCCGTCTTCGCGAACGCCGCGACTGATCGCCGGCCATCTGAATGGGCGTACGCCTCAAAAAACAATAGTAACGGATCGCTTTTCAGCGATCCGTTTTTGTTTGGCTGGGCGCTCGTTTGTTTTTGTTTGGCTGGGTACTAGGTCTTGGCAGTTACGTCGTCTTCATTGGTGATGACCCGCGTTTCGACGGGACATTGCCCCTTGCCGATCGCTTGGGCGTTGAAGATGCCGATGGAGACTTGGCGGATGGCGCGATTGACGATGGCTCGCAGATCCCGTTCGCCCAAGGCGATCAGCGCGGTGATCATCGCCGAGAGGACACAGCCCGCTCCGTGGGTATGTTGCGTCGGGAAACGACCCGAATGGATGGCGAGGTTTTCTTGGCCAGATCCCAGGACGTGTTCGGAGACGCCGTTGGTCTCGCCGAGTTTAGCCAAGACGAATCGCGCTCCCATGCGATGCAATTCGCGGATGGCTTGGGCCACCGACTGCGTATCGGACAATGCAATGCCGGTCAGCTTCTCCAGTTCAAAGCGATTGGGGGTGACGAGGAAGGCATGCGGCAGCAGCTTGCGGTAGGCTTCGATGGCGGAGTCCTCGACCAGCGCGTCGCCGTGCTTGCTCACCATGACCGGATCGACGATGAGAGGGAACGGAAACGAGGCGGCTTTTTCGGTGACCGCTTCGATGATGGCTGCATTGCCCAGGGCACCGGTCTTGGCCGCGACCGGTTGCAAATCTTGCAGCACCGCATCGATCTGATCGGTGACCAGTTCCGGGGCGAGGTGTTCGACCCGTCGGACGCCGAGTGTGTTCTGAACGGTGATCAAGGTAACTGCGCTGGCGCCGTACACACCGAGCTGTTGAAAGGTCTTGAGGTCGGCTTGCAATCCCGCGCCGCCGCTGGGATCCGAACCGGCGATGGTCAGCGCAACAGCATAGGGGCGAAACTCGTTTTGGGGCTGGTTCATGAATCGATTGCATCCATGGGAAAAGGAACGCAGCGCGGGCGCATCCCGCGATGAACGTGGCTTCGCATGGTAGCGGCTTCAGGAGCATGCCGCGATGGCGCGTTCCAACAAATCGGGGTTGACATCCCACCATTTTCGCAAGCCTATCAGGGCCGATCGCAGTCGCGCGTCGGCGTAGCTTTCGGCTGCTTCCACCATCAACTCCCCGACGTGATCGGAATGGAGATGATCGATCAAGCTTTCCACGCCGCGAGGTTCGCGCCGAATCCCGAGCCCCACGAAGGCTTCGCTGCGCGTATCAAAGTCGACGTCTTGCATGCGGTCTAAGAGGACCTCGCGCACGCGCGGGGAGTCTTCACCCGATTGAGCCACGCTGAACGTCGCCCAATCGCGGACGCGCGATTCCGGGTCGCGGCTGAGGTTGAGCAGAGTTTCAAAGATTCGGTCTTCGAGCGCGTCGGTGCTGGTTGCGGAAACGGGCAACGCCCAAGCGACGCGCCATCGGATGTCTTCTTCTTCGTGACTAGCCAGTTCGATCAGCCACGGAACGCAATCGTTCAATCCTCGGAAGTGCACCGCACTGATCAAGGAGGTAATGACTTCATGATCGCGTTCGGTCGCGATCATCGCACGGATGCAGGTCGCTGCTTCTTCATCGTAGAGTCGCCCGTCTTCTCCCAGTTGAGCCAAGACGCTGACGCCGATCGAACGTCGGAAAGGAGCGGTGTCGCTGCACCATTGCAAGCTGCGTTCGAGCACGGTTGGGCTACCGAGTTTGCGAAGGGCAAAGACATGGTCCCAGGTCGCATCCGACTCGGGGTCTCGCAGTGCATCGAGGCAGTCCCAATGGGTCGCTTCGATTTCGGGGGGAGTTGGGCGGTTGGGCATGGCGCGCAATACGATCGGGAAGCAAAGGATGGAAGGGAGAACTATCGAGGATTGAGGAGTGGACGACCCACCACGCGTTCCACCGCATGGAGATAGGCAAGGTCGATCGGGGATCGGGGATCGATCGACGTTGGAAAACGATCCGCGACCGCAGCCAGGACTTGGGGAACGTCGGCGGTTCGCAAGATGCCCATCACAGCAAAACCGTCGCGATAACTCGCAGGCAACACCCCCAAGGTCACCTTTTGCAATGGGATCGGGCTGAGCAGCGCGGCATGCAGCGTCAGCATGGACGTTTCCGATTCGCTGGTGAGTTCCCAAGAAGCATTCGGATGTTGTTCGCCCAGGTGTTTCAAGGCAGCCACGATGCCTGCTATCTGCCGACCTTCGAGGGACCAGCCGCACAGCAGGTAGCTCCGCTTGAGATGCAATCCGGTCTTGTTTGGGTCCTCTGACGGCCAAGCCCATGGCCCGCGGGCTTCTGGAAAGATCCAGATGCAATCTTCGTTCATGCCAGCGAGTCCCGCGCGCTTCTGCCAGTCGCTCCATTCGCCGGCCTCGCGATCGCGCGACGCCATGGCTTGAAAGTCCTCGAACGCTTGCCAGCGCGCCGTATCGGCCACGATGAGCCGGACGCGATTCGAGGGAGGCTGGTCACGCATCGACCATCGCACGAGTCGGCAGCGCGAACCGGGGGCCACCGGTATGTCCCAAGCGGCTCCATGGATGGTGCCGACGGAGGCTTCGAAGACGGGTTCGGGTTTGGTGTCGATTTGGGTGCGAACATCGCCCAGTTCACCCATTGGGACGCGGCCATCGACGCACTCGGCTATTTCGCGCGCAAGGTTGCTTCGCATCGTCATCCAGGCTTCCGTGCTATTTGGCACTGCGGGGGCTGCCAACGGCACGAACCAGTCTTGCACCGTGGTGACCTGTTCGTCGCTAGGAATCGCATCGAAGACACGCAGTTGGGCTTTCTCGAATGCCGGAGACGCAGGCTGAGTGATGACCCGTCGTTCGCCTTGTAGGAATCGATCCAACCACACGAAGCATCCCAGTTGTAGCTCTTGGGTGTCGTTGTGCCCGCCCGTCGTCCAGTGGATTCCGAGATGGTCCTTGGCCTGCAAGCGATAGACATGGCGCATCTGCGCGTGAACGCGGACGACACCGTCGAGCGGAAAGATCGGATCTTCGTCGGTGTTGCCGATGAGACAGGCTCGCGGATGGATCATGGCGGCCAAGGTCGAGTAGTCCCAACCGTAACGATTGACCAGGTACATGCAATCGCAATGGCCAAGTACGCACTCGCCGACGACATGGTCGCGCAAATCGGTGATGCCGGCCACCGGGACGGCGACCGCGATGCGCGGGTCGATGGCGGCTGCGAACCAACTGGTGGCCCCCCCGCCGCTGCGTCCCGTGATTCCCAGTCGATCCGAATCCACGTCGTCGCGCGACGTGAGATAGTCGATGGCCCGGAGAGCGTTCCACGCTTCCACACCCGCAGGGGTATAGCCCCGGCTGGGCCAGTCCCAGCGATCGTAACGGTACAGGCCGTGGTGGATGCCTTCGATTTCACCGAGTTGAATCGTATCGATCGCCAGGCAAACGTAGCCATGTTCGGCGAACCAAACGGGATGGTGTTGGTAGTGGGTTTTGTTGCCGAGGCTGATGCCGTTCGGTTTGACTTGTCCATGCCCGCAGACATAGAGAATCGCGGGCAGTCGACCCGAGGCGGTGAGTGGGCGATAGAGATTGCCGGTGACATACAACCCAGGCAGCGATTGGAAGTGGATCTTTTCCACTGCGATGGTATCGGTCTGCAAATGGCCTGTGGTTT
>JBKCUI010000251.1:0-5813 GCA_046318495.1 Pirellula sp.
GGCGACTTCGTGATCGGACCAAGTCGCGACCACATCTGGGCGGGTGCGCAAGATGATGTGCATGTGGTTGGACAGGATGGCGTAGGTCAGCACATCGAGGCCAAAAACAGAAGCGAGGCACTCCAATCGCTCCCGGATCCAATCTCGGCGGAAGTCGTAGTTTCTGCCTGTGACGGCGTCTTCGCCGGCCAGAAAGGCACGTCGGACACAGCGTTGGATGCAGTGGACGATGCAGACTTTATTTGGTTCGAACAGTTCGGCGCGTAGAGGTCTGGGCATTTGGGGGATCTCCTATACCCAAAAAAGCTTACCAGATCCGCGCAGACAGTCAAATAGGTGGGTGGCACGTAGTGGGGATGGTGCGCGGGGGGGATGATGGGTTTACAATGGCGGTTTAGGCATGTTGCACGCGAGATGGGTGGACCGATGATTCTCAAAAGCGCTCCTGAGTTGTGGTTCGATCCTGTGCCCTGGATCGACGGAAAATCGTGCTCGGGCACGAACGCTATCCCGGTTTGCAATCCGGCCACCGGGGAGTTGATCGCTCTTGCCGAACGGGCCGACGAAAAGCTACTGAATCTTGCCATCGAAGGTGCGGTGAAGGCATTTGCCCCTTGGAGCAACGCCTCGGCAGTGCTTCGGGGCGGAATCCTGAAACTGGTCGCAACTCTGATTCTGGAGGATCGCGATCGCTTGGCGCGGTTGCTTACGCTCGAACAAGGCAAACCCTACGCCCAAGCACTCGGCGAAGTGCAATACGCCGCCAGCTTCTTTCAATGGTTTGGCGAGGAAGCCCGTCGCGTGTACGGACGGATCGCACCCCATGCCGACTCCGGCCGAGAATACTGGATCGAGAAAGGACCAGCCGGCGTAGCAGGGTTGATTACCCCTTGGAATTTTCCGCTCGCTCAAGGTGCCAAGAAAATCGCTGCGGCGTTGGCCGCAGGCTGTACCGCCGTGTGGAAACCTGCGGAACGGACACCCCTCATCGCGTTGGCCATGGGACCGTTGCTGCGCGAAGCAGGCTTGCCCGACGGCGTGCTTCAAATCGTACCGGCCCCTGGAAGATTGACAGGACGCGTGTTCGCGGACCACCGCAGCATCCGTGTGCTGAGTCTGACCGGATCGACGGCAACCGGCAGCGATCTCATGGTGGAAGCAGCGCGCGGGATCAAGCGTGTATCACTCGAACTGGGGGGCAATGCTCCGTTCATCGTCCTGCCCGATGCGGATATCGAGTTGGCAGCCGAACATTTGGTTCGACTGAAACTATTCGTCTCCGGACAAGTCTGCGTGACCGCTAACCGCGTATTCGTTCCCTCGTCGATCGAATCGACGCTTGTCGATGCGGTCGCCGAGAAAATACTGGCTGCTCGTGTTGGTAACGGACTTTGGGAAGGCATCGATGCGGGCCCATTGATCCACGCTCAAGCATGCCAAGGCGTCGACGGTTGTGTCGACTCAGCCATTCGCCAAGGCGCACAGGTTGTTTGTCGGAATCAAAGTTATCTGAGTGACGCTTCTCTGCAGCAAGCTTCGTTCTATCCACCAACCGTATTGCGCCGAGTGCAGGACGATATGTCGGTGGCATGCGACGAGGTCTTCGGCCCTGTCATCCCAATTTTGACCTATGAAAAGGTACCCGAAGCTATCCGCCGAGCGAACGCCACTCCCTACGGATTAGCAGCCTATGTATACGGACGCGATCTCTCGCTTTGCCGCGCCGTCGCATCGTCCCTTCAAGTTGGAATCGTAGGCGTGAACGAATGGAGGCCGCTGACCGCAGAGATACCATTCGGCGGAGTGAAAGCGAGCGGTATTGGCGCAGAAGGGGGAGAGGAAGGTTTGCACGAGTTCTTGTCGACGCGTGTGATTTCAATGCCCAAACCAAGCCCCGGATCCAGCGATCCGATCTCGCCTTGATTCGGCCTCAACAAATCGTTCGATCCCCGGTGATGTGTTCACGACGTTACACGATCACTGGTGTTGGCCCACTGACTCTTTTGCCACGGCTCGCTGCTCACACAAACAACACCCAGAATCGCAAAAAGTCGAGGGCTTTATGCTGGGTGCGGTAATGCCTTGGTGGCCAGCCGTTCCGCCGCAGCATCCCACGGAGCGGTGTTGGTCGGCTCGTACACGTCGATCGCGCTCTGCTCACGCATCCATTTGCGTGCTTGTGCGACCGATTGGAATCGGCCCAGCGCGAGCATTTGGGAAATCACATTGCCCAATGCCGTGGCTTCGACCGGGCCTGCAACCACCGTCCGGTTGCACGCATCGGCAGTCATCTGGCACAGGAGTTGATTACGAACGCCGCCACCGACGACATGGATCGTCTCGAGTCGATATCCCAGTAGGTCTTCGAGCGCGTGCAGGCAAACGCGGTAACGGAGCGCGAGGCTTTCCAATGTCGCGCGGGCGATGGCGCCATCGCTATCGGGGACCGATTGTTGCGTGTCTCGCAAGTAACGCAGGATTGCGTCCAGCATGTCATCGGGCGCGAGAAACATGGGATGCTCAAGATCGACCCAATGCTGCAGCGGCTTCGACTCGGCTGCTAGCGTGGTAAGCGTCGTCCAATCGTAAGGCTTGCCTCGCCGTTGCCACGACGCACGGCATTGTTGGAACGGCCACAAGCCAGCGATGTTCTTGAGCAAGCGCACGCTGCCGTTGGCCCCCCCCTCATTGGTGAAGTTCAGAGTTTGGCAATGCGGTGTCAACATCGGCTGGTCGAGTTCGACTCCCATGAGCGACCAAGTCCCGCTGCTGATATAGCACCACGTTGGACGACTGGAGGCGAATCCATCTGCAGGTACCGCCAAGACTGCTGCACCGGTGTCATGCGTGGCGGTTACGATCGTTCGCGCCGAAGACGGCATGCCGGTTCGATTGCGAACAGAGCTTCGGAGAGGCCCCAAGTCGGTTCCCGGTTGGACGGGATCTCGAAACAGGCGACTCGGGATTCCTAGGCCATCGAGAACGCGTTGGGACCAACCGCCATTGCCAGGTCGGAGCATTTGAGTCGTGGACGCATTTGTGAATTCATTGACTTTTTCTCCAGATAGCAACCAGTGAAAGAAGTCGGGGATCATCAAGAAATGCTCTGCAATGTCGAGCAGCGGAGAATTTTCTTCGCGCATGCTGAATAGCTGATAGACGGTATTGATCTCCATGAACTGGATACCGGTTTCAGCAAAAATCTCAGAGCGAGGAACCCGTTCAAAGGCGCGTTGCATCATGCCGCGAGTCCGCATATCGCGATAGCAGAATGCCGGGCCGACCAAGTCATCGTTGCGATCCAACAACACGTAGTCGACTCCCCACGTATCGACGCTGATGCTGCCGATTCGGTCGCGGTATTGATCGACCGCCATCCCGATGCCTTGCTCGATTTGGCTCCATAGATTGAGCAGATTCCAGTGCAGCCGATTTCCGACAAGCAACGGTGCATTCTCGAAACGATGCACTTCGTGGAGTTGGATTTGGTCGCTGCGCAGCTCTGCAGCCATGACACGGCCGCTGGAGGCTCCTAGGTCGACGGCCAATGCAATATCGTGCTGTTCCATAGCGAATCAAACGGTTGGAGAGGGGGAGACAGGCAGGGGGAATCAAGGAGTGGGACGCATGCCGAGCTACAGCGTTCGCAGCTTGCGTTTCGCCCCGTCACGCAGAGCGGCTTCGATTTGCGAAAGCGCGAGGCCGATGCGTTGGCGTTGATCTTCGGACAGAGTTTCGCGGCCGCCGAATCGCTTGTCATAAAATGCGTCCGACAAGTCGCGGTCATTCAGTTGGATTCCGATGGCATGCAACTGCGAGGACGCAGTGGCCAAGTACTCGCGTTGTGTTTGATGAGGCAGACGTCGCACCCCGAGGCGTTGCAGCAATCGGACGGCTTGCTCGTAGAAATCGACCCGCGAGACGGCGTTGCGACCTTGGCTGCGCCGATGATACATGCGGCCCAACCACGGTGGAAGCCAATGCGGAAAGAACCGAGTGATGAAGATCCATGCTGCCCCGAGCAGGAAGACGGTGAGCGCGATCCGCCACGAAAACCACTTTTCCGGCGAGAGCAGGCCCCCGATGAAACGGCTGCTTTGCATCTTGGAAAGGATGTTTTGAACCTGTAGCCACAGATTTGCATACGATCCGCCCGACGACTCTGCGAAGAGCGAAAACAAAGAACCCTGCTTCGACTTGTCCATATTCATGACCATCTCGGTCCACAAGTCTTCAATCGCATCCAATGTCTGAAGTCTCGAAACGCGGAACGAGCCCCCTGCGTTCGAACCATCCACAGGAGGAGTCGGGTCGAGCCGCAACCAAATCCCTTTCGATGCCCAAGCTGGCACGGCCACACTGTCGCGAACCAAGGTTTCGCTTTGCGCGATCTCGTCCAAAGTGAAGTAGGCTTCGACCCAGACGTGTGCGTGGTTCTGAAGTACTGGGAAGTATCCCCCGACGTCGTTGTATTCACTGGGACGAAATCCAACGACCAGTCGCGTTGGAATCTTGAGCGAGCGTAAGATCAACGCCAGCGAACTGGCGAAGTATTGGCAATGCCCCCGCTTCTTGTTCAGCACAAAATCCACGATGGGATCGAGAGACCGATTCTTGGGACCGGTCAGGGAAAGCGAGTAGGTATAGTCATTGCTATTGGCAAAGTAGTCTTCGAGGAAGAGTGCTTGAGAAAGCTTGCTCTTAAGGGGTTCGGCGCTGGTCGCAAGGACACGTTGGATCTCTGGTTCGAGGCTTCGCAGTTCTGGCGCGAATTGCAATAGTTCTCGCCGGTATTCTACGTTGAAGCTTCCGGGTTGCTTGTCCTCGTAACTATCCGCCAGATCGGAGAGAACAGGGGAGTCTTGTCCATTGGCGAACGCATAAGTCAAGAACGAGTAGCGGCGTTTGCCGGGCGTCTCGGAGTGGGCATTGGGTCTCGGATCCGCCAATCGCCAATCCCGGCGGCCCACGCGAAATGCGCTCTTCTCCATTTGCGCAAACGGGGGGAGCCCACACACCACTTCACCGAAGGGGGATTTTTCGATGATGGTGACAGCAACAGAATCCCGCGTACCCAACAAGTCCGAGTCGAGTTCTTGAGGATTGGGCAACTCTTGAATGCCGTACAATCCGCCTCGCAACGAGCCTCGATCGTAGGGTTGCCAAAAGCCTTGTCCAGGACCGTCGATGTACCTTTCTACCACCGTCGCGCGGATGTAGGGAGGTTGATTCGGGCGATAGTTGGCTCCAGTCTTCGCATTGAGCATGGACAAGCGAAAGGCAGGCGAATCATTCTGAAGCACTTCGCCGATGTACTGCAAGGAGACTTGACTGTTAAACCCGATCTTGGCCCCGCCCCAGGAGAATCCGTCGCGCTCGAACACGCCGCTGTGCAATCGCGGCAACATGTAGAAATAGGCGATTGAAAAAAGTAGGGTCGCAAGCGCCATCGGCAAAATTCCTATGCGCCATCGCGAGGGCGCATAGTTTCGATCGTTGGCTTGGTCGGCATCGTCGCGCGAAGCGCTCAGACTCACTCCAGAGCTGCGCCGGGTCACCATGGTCTCGATCCCCAACCAGTGCAACATGCGCGACCACAGTCCCGTGGACTCCGAAACCGATTCGCTATGGCGCAGATGCGACGCGAAGATTGCTAGGGCCATCAATGCCGCGCTGCCGAGGATCAGCACGGGCAACATCAAGACTCCGTAAAGCACGGTGTCATTGACCAGTGCAGCCACGACCAATTCGAGCAACATGAAGACGCCCCACTGCTCGAACACACGCTTAGACTTTTTTTGGAACATCAGCGG
>JBKCUI010000252.1:0-3609 GCA_046318495.1 Pirellula sp.
TCATCCAGCGGGATGGCGGCGATATCAATCTCAACCCCCTGCCCTTTCAGAATGTCCAAAGCGCGTTCAATGACGGTGAGGGTCTTCAGGCCCAGGAAGTCGAACTTCACCAGGCTCGCCATTTCCGCGTATTTCATTGAGTATTGCGTAACCAGCATTTCAGAACGCGGGTCGCGATATAAAGGCACGGTTTCAATCAAGGGCTTGCGCCCAATCACCACGCCGGCGGCATGGGTGGAGGCATTGCGATAAAGCCCTTCAACCTGCAACGCGATATCCAAAAGCCGCGCGACCTGTTCGTCGCTATCGCGCATTTCCTGCAAACGGGCTTCGCCTTCAATCGCCTGGGAAAGCGTGACGGGCTTCGCCGGGTTGTTCGGGATGAGTGAGGCGATCTTATCCACCTGGCCATAAGGCATGCCCAGCACGCGCCCCACATCGCGCACCGCGGCCTTGGCTTGCAGCTTACCGAAGGTGATGATTTGCGCGACGCGATCTTCACCATATTCGCGCCGGACATAGGCAATCACCTCGTCGCGCCGGTCCTGGCAGAAATCAATATCAAAATCCGGCATGGAAACGCGTTCGGGGTTGAGGAAGCGTTCAAACAGCAGGCCGAAGCGGATCGGGTCCAAATCCGTGATCAGCAATGCCCAGGCGGCAACGGAACCAGCGCCCGATCCGCGCCCAGGGCCCACCGGAATGGGCGGTGTTTGCGCTTTCGCCCATTGGATGAAATCCGCAACAATCAGGAAGTAGCCGGGGAAACCCATTTTCTCGATGACGCCGATTTCATAGGCTAGGCGTTCGCGATATTGCGTGCGGGTTGCTTCATCCGGCGCGGGGCGCATGGCATCCAGGCGCTGTTCAAGCCCGGCTTCGGCCATGGCGCGCAGTGTTTCGGCTTCTGTCTTGCCTTCCTGCACCTTGGGGCAGATGGGCAATTCGGGCTTGCGCGCTTCGGTCATCACCGCGCTCATGCGCGCAATGGCAAGCGTATTGTCGCAGGCATCGGGCAAATCCGCGAAAAGCGCGCGCATTGCCTGAGCAGGCTTGAACCAATGCTCCGGTGTCACGCGCCGGCGGTCGCGTTCCGCCATGGTGCGGCCCTCAGCGATGCACAGCAGCGCATCATGCGCTTCATACATGGCGGGCGCAGCGAAATAGACATCATTGGCGGCGATGATCGGCAGCCGAGCGGCATGGGCAAGCGCCAGCAAGGCAGGTTCCAGCCGCGCTTCCTCATTCCGCCCATGGCGGTTGAGCTCCACCGCCAACCGATCCGGGAAGGCTTCCTTGAGCCGTGCGAGCAACTTCTCAGCGGCGGGCTTTTGCCCTTCCAGCAACAGCCGTGAAATTGGCCCAAGCGTACCGCCCGTCAGCAGAAACAACCCCTCAGCATGCGCCGCAAGTTGGTCCAGCAGCATGGCTGGCTTGCCCGAGGCATCGTCCCGCAAAAAGCCGAGCGATGACAGGCGTTGCAGATTATCGAGCCCCTTGGGCGTGAGCGCGAGCGCCACCAGCGGGTCAGGCGGCAGGCGAAGCGCATCTGGCCGATCAGCATCCGTGCTGGCGCGGGAAAGCCCCAACTGGCAGCCCATGATAGGTTGCACGCCCTTCTTCGCGCAGGCTTCGGCGAATTCCAAAGCGCCAAACAGATTGCCCGTATCCGTCAGCGCCAGCGCTGGCATGCCATCCGCGGCGGCAAGTGCTGCGAGCTTTTCAACCTTGATCGCGCCTTCCGAGAGCGAATAGGCCGAATGCGTGTGCAGATGAATAAATGACATGCAGCTTGCGTTCCGGAATCGCGTGAGGGGCAAGGTTAGCACAGCCACAAGCCCTTGCCTGCCGTCCCATGGGCGCTCAGGATGAAATTCGGAATTTTACAGGAGCCCTTCATGTCCCTGCCCCGCCTTGCCCTGACCGCCCTGCCCTTCCTGGCGCTTGCCCTTGGCGCGACCCCCGCGCTGGCCCATGCCGGGCATGAGGCTGGCTTGGTTGCCGGCTTCCTGCACCCGCTGATGGGTGCGGATCATGTGGCGGCAATGGTGGCGATTGGGCTTTGGGCGGCGTCCCTTGGATGGCGGCGCGGCTGGCTGCCGCCGCTGGGCTTCCTTGCTGGCATGGCGGGCGGCATTGCGCTTGGCCTAGCTGGCGGGATCGGGCTTGGCTTTGGCGTGATTGAAACCGCGGTAGCGGGCAGCTTGATTGTGCTGGGCGCCATGCTCGCCATGGCGCAGTCCTTCCGCACTGCGGTGGCGCTGCCTTTGGTGCTTGTGGCCGGCTTGGTGCATGGCTTGGCGCATGGTGGTGAGATTGGCGGCGCCGCTGCTGCAACCGCCTTCGGCATGCTGGCGGGCTCTGCGCTGCTGCTCGGGCTTGGCGTGGCGCTTGGTGTGGCCAGCGCGCGTTATGCTGCCGCGCTGCGCTTTGGTGGTGCGGCCACGGCGGCTTTGGGCGTGGTGCTGTTCCTGGCCTAACCGCTGACGATCTTCCCATCCCGCAGCGTCACCACCCGGTCCATCCGGCGCGCAAGATCGGGGTTATGCGTGGCAATCAGCGCCGCCAGCCCCTGACCGCGCACCTGTTCGAGCAGTTCGGCAAAAACACGATCAGATGTGGCAACATCCAGATTGCCGGTGGGTTCATCCGCCAATAGCAAACGCGGGTGATTGGCCAGCGCGCGCGCAATGGCCACACGCTGCTGTTCGCCGCCCGAAAGCTTGCCAGGCCGATGATCCAACCGCGCTTGCAAGCCGAAAATGCCGAGTAAATCCTTGGCACGCTCCGTTGCCGCCGCGCGGCTTTTCCCGGCGGCAAGCTGGGGCAGGATGATGTTCTCGGCGGCGGTGAATTCCGGCAGCAAATGATGGAATTGATAGACAAAGCCGATGGTGGTCCGGCGGATTGTTGTGCGCGCCTCATCAGAAAGCGAACCAGCGGGCTTGCCTTGGATGAAAACCTCGCCCGCATCGGGCTTCTCCAGCAAGCCCGCCAGATGCAGCAAGGTTGATTTGCCGGTGCCGGAAGGCGCGACCAGCGCCACAATCTCGCCCGCCATGATGGTCAGATCAGCGCCCAGCAGTACCGGCAATTCGCCCGCTTCGGTGCGGTAGCGGCGTTCAACGGCGGCGAGGCGGAGCGGCGCTTCATTCATTGCGCAGCATCTCCACCGGGTCCGTGCGCGCAGCGCGCCAGGAAGGGTAAAGCGTCGCCAGCAAAGAAAGGCCAAGCCCCATCGCCACAACCTGCGCCACTTCATTGTAATCCAGGATCGCGGGCAGGCGCGTCAGGAAATAGACCTCTGCGCTGAACAGTTCTGTGCCTGACAGGGATTGCAGGAACTGCCTGATGCTTTCGATATTAAGGCAAAACACCAAGCCGAGCACAAAGCCGATCATGGTGCCGAGCACACCAATGGAAGCACCACACAACAGGAAAATCCGCATCACCGCGCCCTTGGTCGCACCCATGGTGCGCAGCACGGCGATATCGCGCCCCTTATCCTTCACCAACATGATCAGGCTTGAGACGATATTGAAGGCAGCGACAATGATGATCAGCGTCAGGATCAGGAACATCACATTGCGTTCCACCTGCACCGCATTG
>JBKCUI010000253.1:0-4697 GCA_046318495.1 Pirellula sp.
GGAATGCCGAGGCCGAGCAAATACTTGAGCGCCGCATCGCCGCGCTGCTGGGCCAATCGCAAGTTGGCTTGCGGGTCCCCATCGCGCGAGGCGTTGCCACGGATCATCAAGTAGTATTGCGGCCAGGCTTGGAGTTTCTGAAACAGATCGTCTAGCGTGCGTTTGCTGGGGTCGGAGAGATTGGCGCTGCCGCGGACGAAGAACAACGCGGGGACGCTCAGCGTGCCGACGGTGACCAGATTGCCCCACTGGGAATCGGACAGGGAGGCCAGTTTGGATTCTTCGCGAACCGATTCATCGGCTAGGCCGGGATGGAAGCTGCGCCGTTGCAGCGTTTCGATCGGGCGATCGAAGAAGTACCGATTGAGTCGTCCTTCGAGCGCGCCAGCCGGGATCGAGCCGGATTTGCCCAGGACGGTTGCGATGCGACCGAGCATGTCTTCGATGTGCACCACCGCACCGGCACGCTTGCCAAAGTGCGCAAAGTTCTCCTGGGTGTTCTTCCATTGGATCCCCGAGACCAGATTGCGGGCTTGGGCTTCGGTGAGTTCGGTCTTGGTTAGCTTGGCATCGTCCAGCAGGAGTTTGGTCAAGACCTCGGGTTCGCGGTACGCGTATAGGGCGGTGAAGTACGATTCGAGGACTCCATCGACGACGGCTGGATTCTTCAGTAAGAAATCGCGGCTGACCACCAGCGTATCGATGATGTATCCGGTGAATCGCGAGCTATCGATCAGCACGCCGACTTGATCGTTGGCGAGGATCTGGCTGACATAGGGTTCCCATGTCACGAAGACTTCTGGGGTCGAAGGGGTCGCGGCTCGGTATCGCTGCAGGACTTGCTCGGGAGAAGCGACCGCGACGATGGCTTGAGGAGAGATTTGCGTCAGACCGAAGTCTTGCATGACGACGCGCGCGAGCGTTTCGCTGGGCGAGTCCCCTACGAGGATGAATTTGACATCGGGGCGGTTCAATCGATCGACGTCGGAGAAGGTTTGTTTGTAGGCAAGCATGGCATCCGCGCCGCGCGTTTCGTCGAGGATGGCGACGATGGTGGCTGCGGGGTAATCGGACTTCGCATAGGCCTTGAGCAACGCGTCGGCGGGAAAGGCGGCCAACTGAAGATTGCCCTTTTCGAGATCTGCTGCCCGCTGCTGGTAATTGGCGCCGTCATCGATGTTCTTGATCCGAATGCCGCGCGTCGCGAGTTGCTTTCGGAACTCCTCGCTGCGCAGAACAGCGTAGCCTGAAAAACTGTCCAAACCGAGTTGCAGTTCGTAGCGATAGGGGCTGGCGCCTGAGGTCGCAGCCAACTCCTGCTCGGCTTGCACGCGGGCTTGCTCCTGTTGTTGGGTGCTGCGCATCGGGACGATCACGAGTCGCCACAGCGATACACCGATCGCCAAGAGGATCAGCCAAGCGATGGCTGCCAGAACGATTTTGCCTTTTGTCACCATGGATTGGAACGAATCGGGAGGCCAAGCACGAAGGAAAACGACGACCGGAACGCATCGCAGCCGAGGAACGGGGCGGAGGACCACCCTCAGCCCTAGGCTGGTTCGCGGCGAACTCGGGGCGCGTCGCGACGGTGGGTTGCATGGACTATAGTACGGATTGCGACCCAAGGTATTGCGTACAGGGAACTTTTGCGAGGAGGCATGCATGGTACCCCGGCCGTTCGCTCGGCACAAATCGGAGGCATGGAACCTCGGATTGATTTCCATCCAGGAGTTGCCCAGGCTCTCTCCGCGTCCTGAAATCAGCCACAAGGGGATGTTCGGACATGCATTGCTGGTCGGGGGAAGTCCTGGGATGTCCGGCGCGATTTGCATCGCGGCGATGCTCGCCCTGCGGTGCGGAGCGGGGTTGGTGACGGCGGCGGTCCCGCAAGCGTCGCAGCCGATCGTGGCGGGTTGCCATCCGTGCTTGATGACGCTGGGATGGGACGAACAGCCGGAAGGGCGTTGGGGCGAACGGGTCGCCGAGCAGCTTTTGGGGCGGTATCGTCCGGGGATGGTGTTGGGCATTGGCCCGGGGTTGGGGCGGGCCGCCGGACAACAACGCTTGGCCGCCGGGTTGGTTGCCGAATGGCCTGGGACCGCCGTGGTCGATGCGGATGCGTTGGCCGCGGTCGTCAAGCGGACAACCCTATCCGGGATGCCGCCGCGCATTCTGACGCCCCACCCAGGCGAATGGGAGCGGCTGTGCGGAGTCGGCGCGGACGATACGGCTGGACAGCGTGTCCAAGCGGTAGCCTGGGCTCAACAGACCGGTTGGGTGATCGTGCTCAAGGGGCATTCGACGCTGGTGACCGACGGCCATCGTTACATGTTGAATCCGACGGGCAATCCCAGCTTGGCTGTAGGTGGGAGCGGCGATGCGTTGGTGGGGGTGATCACGGCGTTGGCATGCCAAGGACTCGGCCCGTGGGAGGCTGCGGTCTTGGGGACGTACTTGCATGGTTTGGCAGCCGATTTGGCACACGCGAAACTGGGGACACCTAGCACGCTGGCAACCGACTTGTTGGATGCGATGCCGGCTGCTTTCCGATGGCTCGCCTCGCATGCGGCGGAGCGAGAATCGGACGCAGGGGAGCCTTCCTCCGACGATACCTCGGATTCCGGTCCGCTCCGATCGGAGCGTTAACCAACGGCTGCACCGGAAGTCGACGCGTCGGGATCGCGGAAGAATCGGGAGCCGATGCGGACGCAGGTCGAACCTTCTTCGATGGCGATCTCAAAGTCATCGCTCATGCCCATCGACAGTTCCTGTAGCGGCCACTCCAACTCGTGCGACCAGCGGTCCCGGAGTTCGCGCAAATGGGCGAACTCGCGGCGCGTTTGATCGCGATCGGCGGCGAGGCTGCTCATCCCCATCAAGCCAGCGATGTGAAGTCGCTGGCGGACGTTCGGATCGTTTAGGTACTGCTGCAGCCACGGCAGCGCGGCCTCCGGGGGCAACCCGGTCTTGGCCGGGTCGAGTGTCAAGTTGACTTCGAGAAGCGCCTGAACGGGCGCTTGGAGCGGGGCTGCATCGGCCGCGATTTGTTCTGCGAGCCTCCACGAATCGAGGGAATGCAGCCTGTGCAGCAGGGGCAATGTTCGCTTGCACTTGTTGCGTTGCAGATGGCCGATCAAGTGCCAACGGACCGAATTGGGCAACTGTGCGGCCTTGTCCCACAACGACTGCGGGCGGCTTTCTCCCAGATCGATGCAGCCCGCTTCGACCACGGCGAGGGCGGCCGCAATATCGACGTACTTGGTGACTCCGACGATTCGAACGGCGTCGGCGGAGCGGCCTGAGCGGGAGGCTGCGTCGGCGACAAGCCCTTGGATTTCCAGGTAGTTTTCGCGGATTCGGGCCGCAGAAACCGTATTTTCAGCCATTGCGCATCTTTAAACAAAATGTTTTCGCAATCCGATTGCATTTAGACCGAATTGCAGTACGATAACGCCCCGGAAGCCAAGGATCTGCAGGGCCTGAGAGGGGCTGTCGATCCCGAGGTGACGTCGTCCATGGGCGTGGCGTGAGCGGTTTTTTTGCCGTCAGCACCGGATCGTTATCATCTCCATCCATCACGTGACGGGATAGGTTAAAGCATGGGTTCGTGGAAGGATCGGCTGGGAATTTTGGCATCGGTGATCTGCGCTATCCATTGCGCGGCAACGCCGATCCTGATCGCCAGCTTGCCGACGCTCAAGTTGACCGAGTGGATGGCTGGGCCTGCGTTCCATCAGTGGGCGGCTGGGATTTGTACCGGCTTGGTGGCTATCGCGATCGTTCCCGCTTTTCTGAAGTCTTGGGATTACCGCATTTTGGGGCTGTCCCTAGCAGGCATCGGTTTGATCGTCGGCGCGGCCTTTTTTATGCCGGACACCTGCTGCACGCAGCCATTGTCGTCCGCAGGCAACCTCGCGTCTGGATCGGGCAACGAGACACCAGGGCAATCGCACGGTCACGATCATCACGATCATTCGGGGCACGCTCATGATGGTCACAGCCATGCAGTGGCCGGACACAATCATGCCGACGATGCGCATGCATCCGATGCAGCGATGCTTTCGATCGCTGGAGTGCAACCTTGGTTGACCCCGCTTGGGGGAGTGTTGTTGATCTTGGCCCATGGCTTGAATCTGAAACATCGCCGCCGCGATGCTTCGGCGTGCTGCCCTGCTCCATCTCATGCCGTGGAAGGCTACCTCCCCGAACGATTGCGGGCATGCAACGTCGGAATCGAGGGGGAACGAGAATACGCTCAAGCTTCTTGAGCCGTTTGATATCGCATCGGAGTTGCTCGTGCTCGTGCTCGTGCTCGTGCTCGTGCTCGTGCTCGTGCTCGTGCTCGTGCTCGTGCTCGTCGCGCGGCGACTTCGGTCCCTCAAGCGACGGGGGGATCGATCATCTACGACGGTTCCTCTGTTATCAGCGCTCCCAGCACAGCGCGGCGATTACGAGCACGAGCACCGTCCTTACGGACTGAGCACAAGCACGACAAGAAAACCAGACTGCAGGCGAAGCTGCAGCGGCGAAGTCCAATTAGCCGGGGTTTTGGCGTTGGCACCGGTTGTTGCGCGCCCTCGAATCTCGAACGTACGCTGAGGCCGATGGTCGCGCTTAACGATTTCGATTCGGACGGATCGAACAGAGTGAATCGTGACTGCGGCTTCCAACGTTCTAACCGCCGCTATCGCCAAAGC
>JBKCUI010000254.1:0-4656 GCA_046318495.1 Pirellula sp.
TCGTAGGACGGGTCTCCAGGCCCGTCCTACGCACCCCACACCACCGTAGGACGGGTCTCCAGGCCCGTCACACGCATTCCCCCTGCGCTCCACCGTTTCCACCATCCTGGCTCCCTTCTCCACTGCGGGTTAGAAGGGCGCGTGAGAAGGGCTGGGGATGAGGGGGCAAAACGAGCATGAGTCGATCCGCTTCTTTGCCTTCCGGTCTATAGAAATCCGCGTTTGAGGGTAATCAACAGGCGATGTCACCTCGCATTGCCGGCCGATCTCAACGGCGCCAATCCCAGCTCCTGCTCCCATTGCACCAGCTGCGCAATGCGATCGCCCTCGCGCACTCTCGAAACGCAAATTGCGGAGAGTTTGCAAATCTTGCAAACCGATTCCTCGTGGAAAACAAGCAGGACTTTTTTTGAATGCGAGATGGTGCTTGACGCGCAGGATGTCCACGAAAATCCAGCTATTCTCAGTTGACGCTCAACATGCCGTGCATACCATTGCCCACTGACGTACCAACGGTCTCGTCGAGTTGAAACTGAAATTGTGTTGACTGGTAGTTAGAGGGACGACAAGGATGCGAGTTGTTTTTTCGAAATTTGGTACCGCTTGCCTCGCACGGGTCGGGTTTATGTGCGCGGCCTTTGCGGTAGCAGTCGGCAGTTCGGGAGTCGCCCAAGCTGCGATTACTCGCCCCATATCCGGATTCCAGTCAGTCGGAACACCAGGCCAAGCGACCACGGGGAACCGAACCTTTGTTGAGACCGGGTTTGTGGGAACCAATTTCAAGTTCACTACCGACAACATCTCCCAGTTCAAAAACGGCGAGCTGAAGTTCACTTCCAATAACGTGAATTATCAGTACGGCTGGACGGACGTTATCCCCTCGGATTTGGGTAGCGGAAATGACTACCCCCTCAATCCCGATCGAGGCGATACCGCGACCCCGTTCGCGGGTGAACCTGTTGGAGGAACGCTCCAGGAGGTTTTCGGAACCGGAAATTTGGCTTACTTGCTCGATGGTGAAGCGGACGTTCAATGGACGCTCGACCTTCTTTTCGAGACCGGTTTTGGCATCGACGCATATGGTGATGACAGTACTATTGATTTGATGATGCTCGAACGGGGAGCGAATAGCATGCTCGGGGTCCGAGCGATCCTCGCTAACCGCACCCTGAGCCAAGACTTGATCGTGAATTTTCGCGAGTCTGGCACTAACTACGGCGTTGAAGGCAAAGGTGGTTTGACCGACTATCAGCTAAACACAACGGAAATTGGTGGGGCTCAGAAAGTCGCGGGGGTCGGTATTGATCTAAGCGCTTTTGGTCTATCCGCTGGCACTCAAGTCATCGGATTTCAGTATTTTGTGAATCGAGACACCAATCTAATGCGCTTCGATGGGCCGGACTTCCTCGGATTCATCGCGACGCAACAAGTTCGACCGGTGCCAGAGCCCTCCACCTTGGTTGTTGCAAGCCTCGGTAGTCTATGCCTCGCATACCGAACCGGCCGACGACGAAAGTTGTCCAACTAGATTGTTCGCTGAGTTCCATGGACTCGGATGCGGATCGGTTACGACAAGTCGCTTTTGTTTCTTTGAACTGGGTGTGTGCGCATTGAGAATCTCAATGCACACCTTGTAGAGCGCTTGGGCCCATTTGGGGTTGCCTAGGAAAAAGCTTTAGCCCGCGTCACTGCAAGCGGATAGGCAATGGAGCAGTCTCCCAGTTGCGGTGGCTTACGCCGCGGCACTTTTTTGCCAGGATCTGCATCGGCCGCGAAAGGCTGCTATCGCTGCGTTTTGTCTCTGCTAAGCCGCACATCCAAGACACAGATTCGTTGACCAGGAGCGTGGCTCGAGTTGGTGGTCACGGCACGAATCTGGATCGCATCCGGGGATGCGACGGAACTAATTGAGAATCTCCTTTAAGGCGGATTGATCCATTGGCGTTAGGAGGGTGCCGTTGAGCTCCTGGACGTCGATCTGCGATCGAACACGATCGGCATCCTGCTTTCTGCCGGCTCCACGGAGCGCCATGAACCAGTGCAGTTTGAATCGAGGATCCGTTCCCGAAGCTGCCGCCTCTTTCAGGATGGGGATGGCTTCGTCGAAGCGACCAGCCTGCATCAAGATACATCCCTTGGAATCAAGCAAATTCGGTTGCTCACCTCCGAGATCGATGGCGCGATCGATGACCGCGATCGCTTCATGGACCCGATCTGGGCTTTCGGCGAGCAGGTTTGCGAGATTGTTTAGGGCCTCCACATTCTTCGGATCGATTTCGACGATTTGTTCCAGCAGAGCAATTGCTCTCGGAAAGTTCCCGTCCACAATCCAGTGGTCTGCAAAGAAAACACGAAACTCGGCATCCCTGGGATGATCCGCCGCAAATTGATCGAGCAAGGATTCGGCTTGTTTCGATCGATCGCCTCGGAATTGATTTGTCTCGAGCAACTGCATCAAGAGAAATGCCACATCGCGATCTAGTCTCGCACGGCACGAATCCAAAAGCATGTCGAAAGCAACGCCATGGACCTCGGGATCCGTGGAGCGGCTCAGGGTCGCCAGTAGCGACTGCGCGAGCCCGCGGTCCCGTTCCATGATCTGATTCACGATCGGGGTTGCTTCAGCAACCGCATGGATGGTGAAAAGAGCATTCGCGGATTGCGCCAGAATCTGGTTGTCGAGCGCAGGATCTGCGGTGCTTGGTAGGGCGAGTTGCTGAGTCGCCATCCAACTGTTGACAAATTCAATTCCCGCTTGTTTCTGGTCGACCGCTTTGAGGACCATCGCTCGCAATAGCATGGCATCGGGGAAACCCGGAGACAAACTGGAAAATCGTTGAGAGACTTCGTTTGCCTTCTTCAGTTCCTCTAGAGAGAGGAGGACGTTGACGTAGGTGCGGAGGTACTCAGGCTTGGCTGCAGAATCATTCGTGATTTGACTGAGTTGTTTTTCGGCCAGTTGGTTGAGCCGTTTGACTTCCGATTCCGTCCCAGCCCTGAGCGACATGCTTGCGGCTTGGCTAGAGTAAATCGTGGCTAGGACGAACGCATCTTCGGTCGTCCTTTGTTTTGGGTCTAGAAGCAAGAGTTCGAGGATGGAACAGGCTCTCTCCAAGTCTCCCGGGAGAGCTCGCCGGGCCAGCAACTTCGATAGCGTGCGGCGATCCTTCGCCGTATTTGCATTTTGTGAGTCTGTTAGCAATTTCTCCAGTTGATCCCAGTCGCTGGTTGACCCGCGAGTGGCGAGCGCGATCGCGAGCAACTCTCTCAATGGATAGTCTTGCGGAAACTCTTTTCGTACCAATGCAAGTTGTTCAATGCATTCGTTGAACTTGCCTTGCTGAAGAAGCAGCGTGCTGAGCTTCATGACAATCTTGCGCCGATCCCCTCCCGACTTGAGGGCCGCACGGTAATGGGATTCGGCCAGTTCCAAGTTCTCACGCGAGTGCTCGGTCATTCCCATCAGCAGGAACTGCGCATCCGCAGGGATCGAGTTCGAGCTCTTGATCCGTTCGAGCATGGCATCGATCTTTTCATTCTGTCCTGTCGCGGCATAGATGTCATAGGCTGCATTGAAGACCCCGACTTCGCGACCGTTTGAAAGCACTTCAGCTTTACGCAGCGAGGAATCGATCAACTCCAAGGCCGCTTCGCGTTCCTGTGCGTTCCCTCTCCGAGAATTGACATCCAAGACTAGAGCGTACCAAACCCATGCCTTCGGATCCCTGGGACGATTCTCTATTCCCAATTTGGCTAACCGTATCAAGTTGCCTTTGTCCGTCAGAGCAAACCCCATGGCCACTGCAGAGATTTGGCTTGACTGCATCGCACGCGAACCTAAACGCTGGATGACTTCGTTTGCTTGCTCGGTCATTCCTTGATCCCGCAGCAGTTTGATCCATCGTTCGTATATCGGTGGACTGTCTTCGCCGAGCGAAACGGCTTTCTCATAGGCCAGGATGGCAGATTGTGGCTCGGATCGCTTCTCTGCCAACAGACCATCAAGAACGTACGTCGACACCCAAAGCGGGCGTTCTGCCCGCAAGAACCTGGCCAGCGCTTCGATCTCTTCCAAGGCGACACTGTCGTCGACCTCGGATTGAACCAGTAGTCGGCGTGCCTTCAGCCATCGCCATTCGGATCCTCGGTCTCCTTCGATCGCTCGAATGCGATTTTCGATCTCCATTCGAGGGGCTACCCAACGTTCGATGCGACTCTTGCTTCGGTCAATTCCTGAGTCTTCCCGGCCGTCCAAAACGGGCAATTGCACCAACCAATCCCCCAACCGCTTGAGACGCATAAAGTCTTGGCCGCACCAAACTAGAAGTCGTTCGATCAAGGCGGTCGTTTCAACCGGCGAGCGCGTCCATCGAAAGATTTCCTGCAGTACGATGTCGTCTGCAGGTTTTCGATCTAACTGTTCCAAAAGGACCTGCGTTGCCGCGTCGATTTGGCCTTTCGAGGCCATCGCACGGGCCTCTTCAATGACCGCCAACGAGCTATGCGGGTTGAATCGAATGAAACGTTCCGACAGTCGCCTTGCATCCTCTATTCGATTCCAAGATTGCAGCAGCAAGGCCGATTGACGCCAAGCGTTTTCGTCGTTGGGGACGCTCTGGCACAATTCCAAGACTCGATCGCAAATCGTCTCGAGAC
>JBKCUI010000255.1:0-5026 GCA_046318495.1 Pirellula sp.
GACATAGGTCGACGGAAGATTTCCAAACTTGGCCACCGTCCCGCGTGGAACCTGCGGCACCAGTTCGAGCTCGTGGCGTTGTCCTTGGCCCTCCAGCCATACAAACGACTCTGTCTTGCCGACAAAGCCTTCCCCCAAATGGGAGACCAGCAGCTTCTTGAGGAACTCGGCATCGACCAACGCGCGACCCGATGCAACCGCTTCGTTCAAGACCTTCTCGATCTCCTGTCCATGCCGTTCGACCAACACCCAGCCCGGGCGCACTCCCGACCGCGCCGCGATTCCGTCTTCATCGACCCGCCACGCAATCACTTGGCCATCGACCCATCGAAACTCGACTCCAATCGTCCCTGGTTCTCGCTTGCTCGAATCGGAAGCATCCTCAGACGATGCGTCCGCGGCGGTCGACTTCAACCCTTGGTAGGCCGACTGCGGAATGATTCCAAAGTGGGATTGCTTGAGCCGCCCCAACATCTCGTTGAGCACCGCATCGAGCAACTCCGCCGTGGCAGCTTGCTCGGCCCTGGGACGCAACTCCTCGCGGACCCCTTCCCAATTCAATCCGCCCAGACTCGGATCCCAATGCTTGTCTCGCACCGTGGTCCAGACTTGATCGAAGGATTGCAATCGGACGTCGACGTCGATCGACGAACTGGGCGCAGGCCGGGCTGCCGAAGCGCGATCGGCTTCTTCGGATCCAGACGCAGCATCCGGACTCCCCGCCACCGCGCCGGCATTGCTTGAAGCGGAACTCCCAGCCGGTGGCTCCAGCATCGTCCCGCCCACCAACATCCCGGTTGCCATCCCCAGGATCATTCCGCCGGCGATCAGTTCTTTCAAAGTCCCAAAACAACAGCTCATGACGGTTCTCTGCAAAAAGAAAAGGGAACGGCCTATGCATGCAACGCGAATTCCGGTCCCGTTAGGGATTCCGGCGATCCGACATTGACGTTCGGCTCTGCACCTTTAGCCGACACGCCGCAGCCGCCAGGGCGCGCGGCGTGCCCCTTTTTTCTTTTTTCTCCCCCGGAATTTCAAGGATCTTTCCTGCGGCCGGCAACGCACGGCCTTCGGCAATAAGCACGGGCACCGGCAACAATCACCAGCACCAGCGATCACTCGGGAATCAAATGCGTCCCGGCCAATTGGTCGTGGACGCTCCGCCCCCTCGATAGCAATCCCACAACCACGTACACCAGCGGCAACAGAACGCATGCGGTCCGAAGGGCGAACGCCAGCCACACGCTCAACAATCCTCGGGACTCCAGAACGATGATCAACAGCATCATCCAGCCCAACGGAGCCCACAAAATCATCGAACGCCAAAGGCATCGCAGGTAGCCAGCCCGCTTGCCGCGCGCATTCACCAGGACCAACCCCGCCAGTTTCCGGCCGACACCTCCGCGAAAGATCATTCCCCATAGCGACAGGAACACCCAACCGATCAATGCGATCAGTGCGACGCGAAAGGAAGATGTGTTGGGCAACGGATACGGTTCTCGACCCACGCGCTGTGCGGCTTCTACGATCCACATCGGCTTGAGCGTGCCGATGTTCTCGAACCATTTCTGAGAGGTTTCTGGTACCGGCAACAGCGGCTCCTCCTTGGAGGCTTCTCGTGGATCCCCCTCTTCGGCATGCAATTCCGCTTCCAAGATCTCGTACGGCAATCCCTCTGCCGGGAGCTTCCACACAAACGCGCCTCCATCTGCCAAGCGATCGTCGACCTGCAACCGGTCGATCAATGCACTATCGACGAACAAGATCCCGGCCGCGTGGATCGATGCGATGTCGAGCTCCGAACAACGTTGTCGCTCGGACCGTTGGATGGCCTGCACGTGATCGATCGATCGCGCCAAGTCTTGCTGCCAAGCATTCGAAGCCACGTCGGGGAAAGGCTTCTTGTTGCGCTCGGCCACCGCCCGCAGTGCGTCGACCGAAGCGGTGCCCTGGCTCGCTTGCGCGACATGTTTCAAGGCGTGCAGCCGCAGCAACTCATCGTGCGCATGCTCCATGCGGATCAAATGCCCAGCACCCAACAGCGCCAACATCGCTCCAAAGGGCATCAACCCCAACGCGACTTGCGGGGCGATATGCAGCAGCTTTTGCCGCAACGTGAGATTGGAAGGCAACGGCTCGATGTTTTCAAAGGCATCGGCGACTTGCGATACATTTGCGAACGCTTGAGGATGCTCGGGATCCAATCGCTCCAAAGCCACCATCGCGCGATAAGGAAGCATGCGTCGCTCGGAGCCTTCGCCCGCCCCGCGTTGTACTTGGTCTCGCATGGCCACGGCAGCCCGCTTCAAAACATCGAGCCACTCCCGTCCGTTAGGCCGAGTCGCAACCTCAGCAGAGTGGGTCGCGCTGGAGCCCAGGCCATCGAGCCACAACAAACTTCCTTCGCGTCCGATGCGGACCGCGCTCGGATCGAGGCTGAGGTTGGGGCGGGGTGGGCCGCCCGGAGCGTGCACAGCATCCGTGGCCACGGCCTCATGGCATAGATCCAGAATGCCGCGGCGCAACGTCCTCCAATCGATCCTGCCGCACTCGGGAGTCAGTTCGCTGACCGGGATGGACGGGATGGCCAAGAACGCATCCCAGCGCCGGTCCCCTTCGACCGCCGACGTGATCCATCGCAATCGCGCCGAACGCGCCAATCGCCGGCGGGCTTCGGGAAGCTCGGGACCCTCTGCAGATCGCTCTGCAATCCATACGCGTCGTGCGAGCGTGGGATCGTTCCCTTCGTACCAAACGCATCCGTCGAGTGTCAGGAACGGAACCGCATCCACGAAGCGCCCAAAGCGTTTGGAGTGCGATGCTTGATGAGCGACGGTTGCGGCGCCGGTTTGCCCCGAGGTCGCTGCGCTCGATAGCTTCAAGGCCACCGAGGGAGTAGCCACTTCCGCGACGCGATCGACTTGCGTGCCACTGGCCAAGTCATGCAGCAATCGGCGATCGCTCCGCCACAACAGAGGCAAGCACAACACGGCATATCCGAGGGCATAACCGATCCACTGCGCAGGTTGATCGAATGTTGCGGTCAAGGGATTGCCGCTTGCATACAACAAGCCATCGCTCACAATCCCCGTGCACAACCACCAGACCGCAACGCGGATGGCTGCGCGTCCCATCGACCAAGACTGATGAGGATCGGCCGTGTCCACGCGCAATCCGAGCAGCCGTTTGCCGAGAGTCGTTTGAAAGCGAGCTTCGCACACGAAGATGTACAACGCTTGGAGCAGCGAGGAAAGCGCGTGCGACTCGAATCGCAGTTCCGGCACGCGTCCGCTATGCGTTGCAAACCAATCCGGGCGCAGCAACGCCACGATGGCGACCACCAACGAGATGAGCGAAACATCGAGGCATACCGCCGCGAATCGCAATCCCAATCCAGCTTGGCGTCGCGCGCCGGTGACGTAAAGAGCCAGTTGCTCGCGAAGCTCGAGCATATCGCGCGGCCGCAGTTCGCGATTGCGCTGCATGCCTTGAGCCAAGATGCGCACCAGCCCTTCGGGCACGTCGCGGCGGATCTCTTGGATGGGGACGGGATCTTCGGTGAGCGCGCGGGCGATGACGGTGGTGGCTTGGCTGTGTTCGAAGGGGGCTTTGCCGGTGAGCAAGTAATACAGCGTCGCGCACGTCGAGTAGATGTCGCTGCGCAGATCGATGGATTCGCCGCGCAATTGTTCGGGGGAAGCGAACAGCGGAGTCCCTACGATGCTGCCGGACCGCGTGAGACCCGCGTCGCTATCGACCGACTTGGCCAGTCCAAAGTCCCCGACCTTGACCCGCCCGTTGGCATCGAGATAGCAGTTGGAAGGTTTCACGTCGCGGTGGATGAGTTGCTTTTGATGGGCCGCCTGCAGTCCGTCGATGACATCGAGGATCTTGGCAAGCGCATCTTGGACGCTCATCGGGCCGTTGGATTGCACCAGATCGCGGAGCGTGTTGCCCGGCATCAGCTCCATCGCGATGAAGGGTTGGCCGTCGGCGTTGTCTGCCGCATGCACAAAGACGCAGCGTTCGTGGTTGAGGCTGCTGGCGATTTTCCCTTCTTGGCGAAAGCGCTCGATGGTTTCGGGCGAGGAGTGTTTGAAGCTCGCGATCAGCTTGATGGCGAAGCGATGGCCTTGTTCATCGACCGCTTCGTAGACGCGTCCCATCCCGCCGGAGCCGAGCAAGCGTTGCAAGCGGTAGTTGCCGATGCGGCGGATCGGTTCGAACGGCACGGCGGGCCCTCGAGCCAATTGCGGATCGGAGGGATGGAATTCCAACGTGTCCATCATCGCGTTCGATGCGGAGCGAGAGTCGGAATGGGAAGGGGTGCTTGCGGCGTCGGTCGAGGAATGGCCTTGGGAGGAGCCCGAGTTCAAGGCTGCGGTGGTGCGATTTTGGTTTTCGAGGAAGGCGAGCAGCCGTTCTCGAATGGCAGCGTGACGTTCTAACCAAGCGGGGATATCGAGCGGTCGGCCTTCGTCTTCGGCGATCAGCAGTTCGGCGATGGCTTCTTCGATGGCGGATTCCTCGACCGCCCGTTCCGATGCGGCTGTGTCGGCCTTGGATGGATGCTTTGGCTTGGACGCTGGGTCCGAGACAGAGGGCTCCGGCTCGCGCGGTGGCGTGGGGGCGGCTGCGTCGTGGCGAATCGGATTGGAGTTTGGGGGTTCGGGCGAGGCGGAGTTCATGTTCGATCGAGTTGGCCTCGGAGGTGTTCGAGCCCGCGTTTGAGGAGTCCGGCGACGGCGGTGGTGGTGCGGTTCATGCGTTGGGAGATTTCAGCGAGGGGCAAGCCCTCGATGTAGCGCATGCGGACCGCTTCGCGTTGGGCTTCAGGGAGATGTTCCATGGCGGAGGCGACTTCCAGCAGCGATTCCATACGACGCATTTGGAGGCTGGGGGTGGACTGCTTGGAAGCGATCCAATCTTTGAGGCGTTGGGAGGAGGCGTCCAGCGAGACCGCGTCGATGGCGACTTCGCGACGGGCATCCCGTTTTTGGCGGTGCATGGAGCGAAGGCGATCGGT
>JBKCUI010000256.1:0-26895 GCA_046318495.1 Pirellula sp.
CAACAAACCGGGTTGGACGTTAGAGGTCCGAATCAATGAAAAGTTCCGGATTTAGCGCCGGACGCCCTCCGAAAAACGAAACGAGCCGCTTGCGGACAAGCGGCTCGTTGGATTCTAAACCATTGCGTCGATCCATTGCCACCAAGTACGACGGCTCGCCAACACCTACGAACGGCGGCGTCGCAGACGGTAACCGAAACCGACCAATGCAACACCCGCCAATGCCATCGACGAAGGCTCAGGAACGGCAGAAATCGTGTAGTTGATACTTTGGCTAGCTGGTGAACTGGGGATGTCAAGGAAACCCGCATTCAACGCCAATAGATCCTTCAGAGTTACCGAGTAGGTACCCTCGGTTGCCCCGACCGTGCTCAACGTCACCGTTGCAACCAAGCTCTCCGTACCAGCGGCTGGGAGCGTAATCGCCGGAGCGGCATTCGTCGAATACAAAGCCTCGACCGCACCAGGCGCATCGAACGTGCCGGCAAACCATCCCGCAGGGTTGCTCGAGACTGGCAACAAATCATTGCTACCCGCAACCATTCGACCACCAGCTCCGGTCGCCGAACTCAAACTCAGCGTCATGTCAAGGCCGCCCAAGGTTTGATTGGAAACCGTCGAAGTCACAAAAATGCTGAATGTCGCAGCATTGTTCAACCCAACGATCAGGTCCCCGCTTGGCGAGGTTTGAGCTAAACGAAACACCAAATCGGCATAGCTCTTGTTTGCGGCACCCACGAAGGCCACCAACAAAGCCATCACACACGTTGCTACTCTCATAATTGCCCTTTTTTCGCGTAAACACACAATAACACGTAGATTCTCTATTCCCCGCAGGCCGGTCAACCTAGGCGACTGGCCTGCTGGGGCAATTTCAACCTTTTTGATCAACGCTTAGCGTCGGCTTAACGGAAACTTCTTGGACTTACCCAGCTCACTGAAGAACTCGTCGACAATGGTGTTGTCGACGGGCGCATCCGAATCCAAGATCGCGGTCCCATCCGACACGACTGCTTGCTGCGGACCAACTGGGATCGATTCCCAAGCTGTCGCATCCACGACAGGAATTTCGACCGAGAGATTCGACGCAGCAGGCTGAACGTCGTAGCTCATTCCCGTCCAACGCATACCGATCGCCGGCTCGTTCCAACTGCCGGAAGTCACCATGGGTGTCGCCACGAACTCATCGCGAACCGCCTCGCCTTCAGCATCCGATCCCGACGCTGGAATGGTGATCAATCGCAATGCTCCCACCCCAATACGATTGCGCATCGCGACGATGTCGCTGTTCTGAATCAAGCCGTTCTTCGTCACATCCCAGCGACTGTCCACCGTCGCCGTAGTCCCTACCCGTTGACTGATGGCAGTGACGTCGGCGTTCTGGACAAAGAACGATCCTCCGCTCGTCGTACCAGAGGTTTCGCCAAGCAAGTGCCCAACGTAGTAGACCTCTGGACTTCGGAGACCTGTGTTGGCATTCGCCAACACTCGGATCTGCAACCACTGATTCGCAATCGCATTGTCCGCCCACTCTAGTCGAACGCGAGACGGACCCGTCGTTCCCCCCGGGATCACATCGACAAGTGTTGGCGAAGGCGCCGATGCCCAGCCGCTAGGTGGATTGGCGGCCTCATTGAAGGTACCGGTCGGACTCACTCGGAAGGTAAAGTCGGACGGAGCCAATGTCGCGCCAGCCAATCCCGCAACATCGAGCACCAACCCGTTGATCCCACGGTTCGAATTGATCAGATTCTCATACCCCAAGAGCCTCGCACTAGAGCCAGATCGCGCGAGCGATTTTCCGGTATCCAGTGCGGCATCCACACTCGTCCCTGCGAACGTCGACCCCTTGTAGAAGACCTTGCTATTAACCGTTGCCACCAAGGCATCGATCGTGAACGTTACGCTGGATGAACCGCCGTCTTCATCGGTGCCAGTAATCGTGATCACTTCGCCGTTGATCGCAGCGTTGGTTGCCAGCGACCAATTCCACGTTCCATCCGCGTTCTTGGTGACAGATCCCTGGGACGCAGATAACGTTACGGTATCTGCTGCCACGTCCGACCACGTGCCGACGTTCGTCAGGGTCGAGAATACGACACCGCTCACATTGGCTTGAGTCGCCGTCAAGGAAGGTGCTGCGTTGGTCGCTGAGTACGTGAAGTTAACTCTGCTGATGCCGCGTTTTCCGTCGTCAGCGGTGATGGTGACCGATGTGGAAGCTTGATCGTCCGGTGCGGTAATGCTCCACGACCAAGTCCCATCGCTGTTCTTGACAATTGCCCCGACGTTTGCAGTCAAGGTAACCACGTCATCGACGTTCGAATCGGACCATGTCCCACCATTGACGATGGATACGCCTTCAGACCCGGTGACCGTCGCATTGTTTACCACGAGCGATGGAGCTGCATTCTGAAGAATCCAACCTGGCGACCCAACATCGGTCGTGCTGAAGTTCGGCCCGATGCTGTTGATGCCGCCGTCCGTTGCGACGCGAGAAGACTTCCAATTGGTCCCCACGGAATTGTCTGCGTTGATGTCGAACAGATAAACGCTCGAACCATTCGAATAGGCAGGCCAAACCGTCCCATCTTCCGCAAGCGGAACCGTGTTCACGGCGCTGCCCGATCCGTCGCGCAAGACGAGGACTTCATTGCCAGCACCTGGGTTGTTGAACAAACCGCCACGACCCTTGTTCGATCCGTCATCCTCGGTGGACCAGAACACGCCAACAACCTTGGCAGCAGCCGGTACCGACCATTGCGTTCGGAACAATGTGTCCGTGTTCAGGCCAAAGAAGGAGTTGTAGATCACCCCAACCTGACCGGGATCCAACGTGAAGCCATTCGGAATCGACTTCCAATTCTGCTTGTCTTCATCGTCCAAGACCCAGCCGCTGAGATCCGCCACAGTGGTTCCGCGATTCACCACTTCAATCCACTCGGTACGCTGCTCTTCACCAGCCGGGTCGTACATGATTTCGGAGATGACAACACTTCCGGTTTCGTTGTCGGTTACAACAACGTTTGCCGTGCCATCCACCAACGTGGCCGCGCTGGCTGTGATCGATAGAGCGGTCGATGCGTTGTAAACCGCGTTGTCCAGCAACGTAACATCAAACGAGACCGAGGATTGTCCGTCTAAAATGGTGACGGTCGCTGGAACCGTAGCTATGGACGTATTGCTACTGGTCAGCGTCACGACCAAATCGCCGGTCGTTCCTACTGTCCTCGCCACACTTCCCGTCAAGGTCCCGGCGTTCTCGGCCACCGTTGGAGCCAAAGTCACTGCTAAACTCGGAGCTACTGCAGTCGTAAAGTTCGCAATCGTCGGATCTGTCAATCCGGGGAATGGCAACCCAACCGTATCTCCCTTGACAACGATGTTGTCGATCGCCCACCACCAATCATTGGTGCCAGTCAGCCCCCATCGGAATAGCATCGATCCGGTATCCGGGTTGGGAATCACCAACGAACGACGCTCATTGACGTTCGGAGCCGTCGCCGTACCCAAAGTGTTGGTCGAGTCGAGTGTCAGCAAGTTGGTCCAGGTGGTACCGCCATCGTAGCTGACGTCGATTTTCCCTTGTTGGTCGTTGGCCAGTGGAGTGCCGGTCAGCGTGGTGCTTTCTGGACGGAAGCTGGAATCAAACTCCAGCACCACCGTGTTCGGCTGGACCGCATCGAGGTCGATCGGCGACGTGGTGAAGAAGCTGTTGAAGTTATCGCTTTGGCGAGCGTAATCTTGCCATTCGTCCGTATCGCCGATCGCAATCGTGCCAGAGCCACGAGCGAAATTGGCCCGGTTCTGTCCACCTTGACCGACCCAGAAGCTCTTTTCTGCAAATGTCCAACCCGTCCACTCTGGTGCTCCGCCGCCAGGCATGTTGGTGTTGTTGACTTGCCAGCCGGATGGGGGCACAGGCGTGTAGTCCCGTCCGTTGGCCGTCAGCCCATTCAGCTCATTGGTGGCTGGGAGGAGCGGCAGGAACTCAAAGTTTTGTTCCATTAGCGAAACACCGATGGCCACGTTGGTCAATTGGTTGAGCACCGTGCCAGCATCGATTCGCAAATAGTAATCGGTGACCCCTTGAAGATCGAGTGTTGGGTCAACCGTCATAGTGTCGCCGACAATCGTGACTCGCGACGAATTGACATCGACGCTGATCAAGGATTTGTTGTCCGATCCTCGAACCAATTGGATAAACCCATTCCCCTTGCGAATCGGTTGATCGAACTTGACCACGATGTTCGTGCTGACATCGACACCGGTAGCATTGTCTACAGGAGTGATGGAGACGATCTTCGGGAAATCATCGTCGAGCACATTGATCGACGCCGGAACATTGAAGTAATCCACCGCGGTTGCAGTAAACGTGGCGACTTGCGTTCCGTCCGGCAAAACATCATCTACTGCTGTGATCGGGAATGTGACCGAGAAGGCACCATCCGGAATCGTCACGGTAGCCGGGACCGTCGCTTCGGTCGTGTCACTACTGGAAAGAGACACCACCAACTCGCCCACGGAGCTCAAGTTACGCGTCACCGTTCCAACTGCCGTTCCTCCGTTCTCGCTCATCGATGCCTTGTCGATCGTGACCGTCAGCGTCGGCGCTTCTGCAGTTTTGACATTCCACAACGTTGGGTCAGAGATACCCGAGAATGGTACTCCTTCTCGCTCTCCACGAATCACCAAGTTGTCGATTGCCCACCACCAATTGTTTTCACCTTCCAAGTAGTCAAAACGGAACTTCAAAACGCCTGCGGCGGGCGTGTTCAACGCCGCATCTACCGTCGCCCCACCGATGAAGCTTCCAAACGAAGCATTCTTGTCGATGACGATCCGATCGTTGCGACCATCGTTTGGATTGCCCGCGTCGCCGAAGAACAGGAGATTGGACCAACTCCCACCGTCGTCATAGGAGACCAGGACTTGACCGTACTGTGGCAACTCTGGGAAGAAGCTCGAGTCAAACTCCAACACCACCGAACCAGGCGTGATTCCCGTCAAGTCGATCCCTGGCGTGACCAACCGGGTGTTCATGCGACCAGGATTATGAGGCGTATCATCCCACGCATCGCTGTCTGCCACCAGAACGCTTCCCTTACCCCGCGTAAATCGACTGCGGCTCTGATCTCCCTCGGTATTGATCCAGGAGTTCTTGTCCATGGCCACCCAACCGTTGAAGTCCGATACGCTTCCGCCGGGCATCAACGAGTTATCGACTACATATCCCAAGGGCAACGTTTTGGACACGTCTGTTCCATCGCCGTTGGGCTCGGTCGTGAATGGAACCAAGGGCACCAAATCAAAGCTCTGCGTGTGCAAGACCGCGTTCGTAGTTAGCGTGCTCGATGTATCCAAAAATGCGCCGTCATCGATGATGACATAGTAATCCGTCAGACCTTCCAAATTGACTGGCGGATCGAACGACACCGTCTTGCCAGAAACGGTTACAGCGCTGCTGTTGACATCGATCTGGGTGACATAGGCGTTCGTGCTGCTCTTGACGAGGTAGATTCGACCCGAGCCCTTCTTGATGTCGGTGTCAAAGGTGATTTCGAAGTTGCTCTTGTAGTCGACCCCCGTCGCGTTGTCGGGAGGCGTCAAAGACACAATCTTTGGGCCTTCGTCGTCGGTCACGTCGATGACTTTAGACGATGCAGCGTACACGGCGCTCGTCGCGGTGATCGTCACGCTTTGCGTCCGGTCGCTCAACGCGTCATCGACGGCAGTGATCGGGAAGGTCACCGAACTTTGACCATCGAGAATCGTTACTGTGGCAGGAACCGTCGCTTCCGAGGTATCATTGCTGGCCAACGTCACGATCACATCGCCGGTTGGCAAGTTGTTGCGGCTCACGGTCCCGATCGCGGTGCCACCGTTCTCGCTCATCGAGCTCTTGTCGATGGTCAAGGTGAGCTTGGGAGATTCTGGGGTTCGGAAATCCCATACGGTCTTGTCGCTCACACCGTCGAAGGGAACACCGACATAGTCGCCAGTGATCTTCAAGTTATCGATGGCCCACCACCAGTCGTTTCCGCCGATGACTTCGAATCGGAACACCAAAGAACCAGTCGATGGATTGTTCACGGCTCCAATGCTCGTGCCACCACCTGTAGTGCCGCCAGTCACAAGTCGCTCGTTGACATTCTTTTTGCCAAAGGGAGCGTCGTTGTCGGTGTTGGCTGGATTCAAGGTCAACAGATTCGTCCAGTTCGCCCCGCCGTCGTAGCTCACTTCGAGCGTGCCGATCTGGCTGTCCTCTGGCCGGAAGCTCGAATCGAACTCGAACTTGACCGAATTCGCGGCGACACCCGTCAAATCAACGGGTTTGGTCAGCAAAATCCCATCGAATGGGCGTACGGAACCAGGACCGTCGTCGTATTCGTCCGTATCGGCAACGGCGATATTGCCCGAAGCCAAAGTGAATGCATCGCGGCTCTGGTTATCCGCAGCGATCCAGAACTCCTTGCGTGCAAATGTCCATCCGCGCCACTCAGCCGCCCCGGTGCCTTGCATCTTGGAGGTGTCACTCACAAAACCAAGCGGAGGCGTCGGCGTCCAGTCAAATCCGTTTCCTACCGTCTCAAACACTTGAGGACCAAGCGTGAGATAGTCGAAGTTCTGCGTCAGAAGCGTCCCTGCGGAAGTCGGCGTCGAGGATTTGTCCAAGAACGAACCGGCATCGATAATGACCGAGTAATTACCGTCCAAAGAAAGATCGACAGGCAAATCGACAGTAACTTTTGCACCCGCCACCACAACGTTGGACGATGTCACATCAACGGAAATCGTAGGTTGGCTCGGTTGATTTGGAACGACGTAAATGTTCCCCTGCCCCTTAGACACTTCTTCGTTGAACGTGAAGACGAGGTCGGTATTCACCGGGACATTCGTCGCGCCATCAAGCGGACTGACGCTCAAGATGTTCAACGCCATGAGCTCGCGAGCTTCAAGGCTCTCGAATATCCAACGGCGAGTGCGATTCCTTCGCGTCGCATGGCGACTCGAACGACCTCGCACCAATCGCTTTAGCTTGCTTCCCAGCGAACCCATTGCCTTGCTCCCTCGAATATCCATTCAGTTTTCCCCTAGAAGTGCACGATCGAGTTGATTGTTAACCTTGCGTCCAGCATGCGACGCCCAAACCATGTTCAACGATCGCATGCGTTGAGCCACAAAAACCCCCGCGGTGCGAATCCTTGGGTGCGGAGTATCGGATATCGGCGTGAATTGCTAGCGATAGATCAGCGCGAATTCGCTGAAGGAATGATGAATCTCACTCCAAAATTTGGACTTGCTCTCAAGACAGGATGGCGTCCAACGATGGTCTGCCATCTCGAAATCTTCACGCTACGGATCCCAATGGCCCTACATCGATCCGCAGGACCGACACCTAGACGAGGTGTTCACGGCGTTGCACGCGTGCATTGAATGCGATCACGATGCGATCGATCGCGCCTCGATAAGGCAAACCGCTATGCATCAAGTAGGATGGGAACAGCAACAGCACTCCATCCTGGATCTTCGGATCTACCGAGGCATGCAAGTAACGGTTGCCTTCGTCCCGATAACTACCGCCCAATCCCAACGGACAGTAAAAACGACTGCCTCCGTTGGGTGCTGCCTCCCCAACACGCCCAGACTCTCCGACTTGAAGGTAAAAGATGCCGCACCAACTGCATGCGTGATGGAAGTGTGCGTCGTGGAATCCGCCGTCGTTGGTCACGTGATACCAACTATCCACAATGTCGATCAACAACTCTCGCTCACTGTTCGGCAACTCGTTAGCAATCGAAACAGCAGTGGCCAGGACGCTCTTGATGAAACTCAACAACGCTTGCACCGAAGGGTGAGGATCTCGCAAGAAATCAAAGTCGCTCTCCAGGATTCCGTGCGAGGACTTGCTCTCGACTGCGATCCGGCTAGCGATGTTTTCCTTCTGCCTCTGCTGTAGGGTTCGGATGTACATCTTGAGAGCGTCCGCGTGCATCTCCATTCCCGGCCAATGGCTGCTAAAGAGCATCGTCGACCAGAGCTTTACCCCACTTATCTTTCCAGCACCTTGTTCCGACATGGTTGCGACTTGCCTCCAGCCAGTTACGTCGCGGCCAAAATAGCCACTCAATCGACTGAGGATCGTAGCCATGCTGGAACAAGAACATCCGTCGCCAAGCATGAATACATCGCGAATAATGGATGAACGAATCACGATGACGAAACACTTAAATGCACCAGACACTCTAAACGCTGGTGGTTGTACACGCCCGCTTCCGGCAATGAATCCGTCCGCTCGCTCGCCGTCGCTGGTGCCCATTCCACCAACCGCGCTTCGAACGAAGCAGATTATGAGTACACTACGACGACTCCATTAGGCAGTCGCCGCTCGTGAATCTAGTCCAAATCGCATTCATTCCAGCATCGACCAACTCCACTCATGACGCCCAACGCAGCATCCGAATTCCCCAATAGCCAGAGTATTGCGCTTGCTTTTCCGACACTGATCGGCAAGTTCGAGCTGCAAAACACAAGCCGCATCAATGCTGCTCTCGAGCGATTGATCCTTGAAAAAGAAAGGTCTACCCCCAGTCGTGATCATGCCAATCATGGGGGATGGCATTCGCCGGCCGATCTGCTGTACTGGCCAGGCGAAGAAATTGAAACGCTCAAACGTTGGATGAGCGAGGGGCTGAGTCGCATGGTTCAAGCGACGCTGCAACTCCCCGAGGTCCAGTCGCGAGCCGAACGCCCTCAAGGGAGCTTTCGCATCTCCGCTTGGGCAAACGTTGCAAGGCGAGGAAACTACCACCGCATGCATAATCATCCTCTCAATGCTTGGTCCGGATGTTACTACGTCTGCTCTGGCCCGCCAACGCTCCTGCCTGATGGCAAGCCAGCCTTAGCAGGCGCCCTTGAATTCTATGATCCGCGCCCGTTCACCGAGATGGTGGACGTTCCCGGCAATCCGTATGGCCAGCGAATCATCATCCGGCCCCAACCGGGACTGCTCGTTTTGTTCCCAAGCTGGCTCTACCATTTCGTTCATCCCACCGAATCCGACTCGCCCCGTATCTCGATCGCGTTCAATGCCTCTTGGATTCCAACCCAGCCCAATTCCTAACGTGAGCGTCGCCGAACTTCAACGTGCCCTGTTGGCCTCCCCATCGCTGTTCCCCCTCAGGATGAACGATGCGATGGACGTGGTGCAATTTGTAAAGTTGGACGCTGTGGACTACGAACGGGCAAGCTTCCTGGACGAACGAATGCTCCAGCCAGCAATGCCTGTTGGAAACGTTCCGTGGAACTTCATTGCCCCTCTTCACCATTCGCTCCCTGTCCTCTGCGACTACATTTTCCATATATCGCATTGCGGCTCGACCCTTATCTCTCGATTGCTCGGCTTGCATCCGCAATGCTTCGCGCTTCGCGAACCATGGTTGCTCCGAAATGCCCAGCAACTTCTCGAGAGCGATCGACTCCCCTTGCTGCTCGGACTCTGGTCGCGCGCATTCCATCCACGCCAGCGAGCCATGATCAAGGCAACTAGCTTCGTGAACGCATGCGCTCAGGCATTGATGGAGTTGTCGCCTGAATCCCGTGCGCTATTGGTCTTTATCCCCGCAGAGTCTTATCTAGCCGCCGTGCTCGACGGGTCCTTCTCCGATATCGAAGCCCAACTGGAACCGCGGTGGAATCGATTGCCGCACTATGGAATCCAGGTCCTTGAGAAATCAACCGATCTATCCCCAGGCGAACGATCCGCCATGAGTTGGTTGGTCGAGATGTTGGCCCTCGATCAATTATCGCGTCACCTTCCAAGCCGAACCATGTGGTTGGACTTCGAACAATTCCTCAAAACTTCGCCACCGGATTATTGTCGTGTTGCAGAATTTTTCCGATTGCCTTCACCCGCGTTTCTCGACGAGCACTACCAGTTGCTGCATCGATACGCAAAAAAACCAGAAGTTCGTTATGACTTGAACGTTCGCAGGCAGCTTCAAGCAGCCTCCCACCATAAGCACCGCGATGAAATCAATCGCGGCCTCTCCTGGCTCGCTCGATATGGCCCTAGCACGCTAAGCCAGCACCACCGCGCAAATGCGTAAACAGCAATCGACAATTCTACTTCGCTTTTCAATTCTTGCCCGGTGATTTCGCCTACTCAGCACCTTTCTGAGTTCTCATCCCCTCAACTATCGGCAAGGGCAGCTTGATTTCGGGTTTGAAGCGAGTGAAATCTCGGCCAAGCGATGCCGCCACCGTGGACGCGATCTGAGCCTGTTCGTACCTTCCCTCGCGATCGATCCCCCGCTTGCTCAATCCCGGTCCAATCGCGGCAATCCAAATCCGCTCGGATCCATTCAGCAAAACGCTGTGGTTTTTCCAACCCTCTCGGCCATCTCCTCGACCATGATCGGTCGTGATCAGCAGCAAGGTCTTGTCACGGTACTGTTCAATCTCTTGTGAGGTTTCCCAAAACAACTTCAAAAAACGGTCATTCTGCTGCGCTGTAAGCAAGTAGCGATCGTAGCGTCCAGCATGCGCCCAATCATCGGTTTCACCAAGCGATACGTAAAGGACTCGAGGCTTGCGAGTGCGCATTTCTTCGATTGCGGCCAACGTCGTGATCGAATCGTATCGAACCCCGTCAAACTCATGGAACAACTGCTCGGAAACGAAGTTCAAGGCCTCCACTTTGGAGGAGTCGCCAACAGTAATCCTTTGCCAACCAGCGTTAACGGGTATGCCACTGCGCTGGTCGTTGATGATAAATGGGAAGACGTCCCAAGACCCATATGCCGCGATCTTGCCTTGGAACTCGGGCATGTCATGCAGCCATTCAAGCACCGTAATATTGCGATTGTAACGCTTGTCGTTCGAGTTCACCCACGGATCTGCAAAACCGCTCAAAAGCTCATTGTAGCCCGGATAAGAAAAGTACAAGCCATTGGTTACAGCAACCAAACTTTCCCCGTCGGGATCCCCTGCGATCCAGCCTTCGCCACCTTCGATGCGATCCCACAGGAATGGCATCAAAGTCCTGCGTCGCTCGTCGATCCCGTCTCGCCAAAACTTCGATCTACATTCTTCTGGCTTCGCGACGCCGTTCTCCTTCGTGATCAAGCGAATGTCGGCGCCCCGGAACACCTCCTCTCCTCGCAATCCGTCGAGCGTGACGAGAATCACATTCTCAAACGGCACCGTCTGCGCGAGGCATGGTGTGTATTCGATGCACTCGACCAACAGCAAGAAAGCAAGTGCTACCAGATACTTCATTTGACTTCCCCGGTTTTCAGTTCTTCTGGCGACAAAATGCGTGCGGGAAGATGCCGCTTGTCCAGTACCGCGACATCGAACAGACGCCCTTCCAAGTCATAGGACTTGAGTTCCAACACCTTACCGTGAATGGCCACGTAAACGAAGTGATGGCCACGACGAACGTGGTTTTGGAACGGCGGACGAATCGGTCCGGCTTGCTCAAGACCACCTCCGCCACCTCCCGTGATCATGTACACCACTCCGCGATCCTGCGTTACCTTGCCGCGGAGGATCGGCCACGTCCGCTCGTAGGAGTGAATATGACCACTCCAAACCACATCCACCCCAAACCGATCGAAAAGCGTTGAAACCTCTCGCAGTCGCATGTCGCCCCAGGTGCTTTTCCCTTTCCAGAGATTGCCGTAATCATCCTCGTCCGAGGAATAAACGGGATGGTGAAAACTGACGAATTTCCAAGTGATCTCGGACTCACCGCGAGACTCCAACGCCTTCAGTTTCTCTAATTCCGACTGCAACCAAAGATACTGCTCGCTATCAGGATCCAATCGCTTGTTGGAGTCCAACATAAAGAACTGCGCGTTTCCATAGCGGAATGTGTAGTAGTACTCAGGCTGGGGTAAATCCATGTAGCGGTAATAGTGATCCGCATTTTTTTCGTGATTTCCGAGCACCGGATAGAAGACGACGCGTTCGAACAAGGGGCTCATGCTGGCGAAAAACTCTTGCACCCACTGCCCTTTGATCTTGCCATCGTCGACCAAATCACCAGGGATCACAAGAAAGTTGGGCCGCAACGCCCAAATATACTTTGCCAAGGTTCCGTTGACTTGTGGATTGCCTTGCGTATCCCCCATCACTGCAAATGCGAATGGGGTTTCGGGAAGTGATGCAGTCTGAAAGGAACAGGGATCCGTCTGGATCGGTTGATCCGCACCTTCTTCGTTCACGATCAACTGGTAGTAATATCCAGTCTCCGGTCGCAAATCGCGCAGCACAGCCGTGTGTAGCCTACCGTCGTCGCTGGTCGCCGCGACTTCATGGGTGAAACGCGTCGTCTCTCCATAGCGCACTTTCACGTTGGCATTGCGATTCAATTCGCACATTACCCGAATGGAGTCGACGGTGGCAAACTGCAGATAAGGTTTGACCAAAAACTCAAAGGACTTGGATGCATCGAGAGCAGGAGGCAACTCCGACCATGCCTTTTGGTGCTCAAAGTCGTGACCGATCCAACCCTCCTTGG
This sequence comes from Pirellula sp., assembly GCA_046318495.1. GTDB lineage: Bacteria > Planctomycetota > Planctomycetia > Pirellulales > Pirellulaceae > JBKCUI01. Next base: position 12,527 of record JBKCUI010000256.1, read on the forward strand.
CCGCCAAATCGTAAATCGACACTTGTGCGATTCTGCCCCGCAACGGAAACGACTCGTTGGCATCGACATATCCACCTACGACCAGCTTCGCGTCTGCCGGATAAAGGATATCACCAGACTGCACCGGCGATTTCCCTTCCAGCACTCCATTGACCCACAATTGCATTTCGCTGCCGTCGTACACGCCGCAGACGTGGTACCACTTGCCCGGTTCGATCAGCGATTTCCCAACCAAGTAGGTAAGCTTGCCATCTCCATCATCTGCTCCGCGGCTCGAAACCGCGAATGAAAAATGCTGCTGGTTGTACCCGAGCAACCATCCGGTCTCCGCATCGCCATTGTCCTGGAATGCACCTACAATGCCTCCATCGGAAACGGTTTCGTCAAGGCTAACCCACGCGGCTACAGTGAGGGTTGATTTCGGCAACTGCGCTTTGATGTCTGCCCACGTTCCATCGGCGACAAGGACCGCGTCCTCCCCGAGTAGCCGGAAGCAATTGGCCTGGCCAACGCGCTCGAAAACCGGAGTCGCCTGACATCGCAACTTTGGTCCCAGTTGCGATTGGAGCCAGCCGTCCTTGAAAAACCGTTGGTCCATCACCCATCGGCAACGTGGATCTGGACCATCGTGGGAGCGTGCGCACGGCATGCAACACCACGTCACTGCCAACACAAACAAAGCGGACAGCCCAGGCGAAATCGACATCTAAGCACCTTGAATTCTTCGAAAAGAGGTGGACGACGCGCTACGGAAGCGAACGCATGCCTCGTCTTCGGTCCTACCTTGCTACCCATCCAACTCCGATTCGGCCATGGTTAGCACAGGGATTTCGATGCGGACGAGTCCTACTCTTCTACACTGTTGATGACTTCGCCCTGGTTGCGAGTCCCAAGCGCACTATAGATACGTGGCTCGATCTGCTGTGCGAGAAACCGAACCGAACCGTCGCCATAACCGAAGTTCGCTCCGCCAGTGTGACGACTCCCGAAGCTGAACTCATAAGCAGCAAAGTCCGTCGTTCCGGGAGGCACGCGGCGACCGTTCATCGGAACAGCAGTCGATCCTAAGTGCTCGGACATATCCCCTTGGTTGGTCGTGTCCACGTCGTCGCCACCAAATGCCCAGTGATCCTTGCGCCCAAAATTGGGCTGGTTGTTCTCGCGATTAAGTCCCATCTCCGGAACATCGCGAACATCCGCTTCTGCCTCGCCGATCGCAATGGTGTTCGACGAACCGTCGATGATGCTGGCGAAAGTGATTCCAGTGATTCCAAACGAACGCCCATTGAATCGAATGCGTTGGTGGGCCATCTTCGTCACAAAGATCCCGTCGAGATCATAGATCACTTCAGTCGCCACCGATCCACCACCCCAGGGTGTCGCCGCGATCTGCCGTCGCCGATCCGTGGTCAGAACCCCAGAAACACACCCCAGATAGTTGGTTGGCGCTCGCTTTTGGACAATCCAATTGTCCCCGGAGATATCTGCAGCGGAGTCCGGGAAACTTGAAGATGGACAGCGGAAAGGCGGAAGTTTTTGCTCACAAACATAGATGTTCTTGAAGAATCTATTGTAGGCGCGGTTGTTCAATGCCGCATCGCCGCTAATCCCTGGAACACCGAACGCCCATTGATAGTTGCCTTGTCCATCCTCTTGAAACGAGAGCATATCGTAAAGCGTCTGCTGCTCCATATGTGGCAAAATGAGGGAGTGCCAAGACGTTCCGACATCGAACTCTGCCGCAAGTGGGAATGACTTGTTCGCCGCATGGAAATTCTGAAGAGCGAGCCCCAGCTGTTTCACATTGTTCTGGCAACTCATGCGCCTGGCCGCTTCGCGAGCCGCTTGCACTGCTGGCAACAACAAACCTACCAAAACGCCGATGATTGCAATTACCACCAACAATTCGACCAATGTAAAGCCGCGCTGATTTCTAGCCATTATCCGTATTCTCCAAAAACTTGAAATGCATCTTGCCTAACGCTGCCCCACAATCATGGTTTCGATTGGATGTCGAAACTGAACGAATTGACGCCACTGCTCTTGACGACGACTGACTCAGGCGTCGTACCCGGGGATTCGTAGATGATCGGGAACATGTTTGTCACCCCTCCTTCAACCTCGCTGGGTTTCGCATCGGGTTCGATGATCTTCCCCGTCGGCGACACCCACGCGACAAAAGTCACCTTGTACTTTCCTGCCCAAATCCCGACCTCACCCTGCGGATGCTGAATCGTGAACTCCCCTGCATCGTTGGTCAGACCAAATCCATATCCATGCCGGTCTGGGTTAAACACTTCGACATCTGGAAAAAAACCAACTTTACAATTCGATACAGGCTTGCCGTCCAATCTGACCGATCCCAACACTTCCTGCATCGGTGGCTTGCCGCAACCGATTACGAGAGTTAGCCCTAACCAACAGAGTACCATCAGCCCATGGTATTTCCCATGCATGGAGGTCATTCTTTCACAACGCGAAACCAAATCTGACGAACCTAACTTGAGCTCGACCCAAAATCGCTGAATCGCAACGCGTCGAACGAACAGATCGAAGGCAACTCAAGCACGCTGCGGACCAAGGATACCGCGAGCATTCGAACTTCCCAGACTCACTCGATGAATATTCCGTGTGCAATCAGTGATGATGCGAAGACGCTCGTCGCTTCGCGATGCAGACACTGCAGTCCTCGACAGGGACTCGTCGCGCCGCGTCCGAAAATGCACTCGCTAGCCCGACGATCTTTCCGAATTTTCCTAGGTTATCTGCGCGCTCAGTGCATCGCACAGCGATCATCGTTGCCCGAGCGTGACGAGCGCGACAGCTTTCTCTTTCCCACCCTCCAACTCCACGCCCGGCGACATACCGTCCGCCCTGCTCGCCTGCGATGCAACGTTCAATTGCGGAACCGCTTTGGAAGCAATGCCCTTGCGAGGCATAAGCATATCCAACGTGTACAGGGCACTCGGGACCACCTCGCATTCGGCCCAGCAACCGGGGCAACCACGCACCCAGTCGCGTTGCTCGTTTGCACGTACCGAGTTCCATACATCCCGGAACGCTTGGCGACGCAGATTCCCAACCGTCTTGCTGTTGAACTGGCACGTCGGAACATCGCCATTTGGAAAGATCCGTAAATGGGCATGCAAGGCAACGCACGCAGGATTGGTCCACCCGCCCGTCGCGGTCTCGGGAAGCAAACGCTGACGGATCCCGTTGAGATAGTACTGCTTTACCCATCTCACCCACCAAGGTACATCTCGCAAGTCCCTTTCCACCTCAGCAAACAACTCTCGCAAGTCATCCTGGGTAAACGCCCCAAAGGTGCTGAACTGCCCGATTTCGCGCGGTGCTAAATCCAAATCGCGTTCCACCGAGTACGTAGCGCTACTGTCATAGGCCATCACCATTTGATGCCTTACCCCCATCGGCTTCAGAAACGCTCTCAGCTTGCGATACTGATCGACACCTTCTGCGTCGACTACCGTTTGGTTCACCACCAAATCCAACTTGAGAGCTTTGCGTTGCGGAGCGAGTTGCTTAAGGGTCTCAGTTGCGGCATCAAAAGCAATAGAACTCCCCCGAATCGTGTTGTGCTTGTCACGCATTCCATCCAAGCTGACCATGAGCTGCAATGGCGCCTTCTTGGTTCTCCCTTCGCAATACTCAACAATTCGATCGGTTAGGAATCCGTTGGTGGTGATGTGCATCCCGAAAGGGCGCAAATGTGTCAGTGCCAACTCCGCAATATCGCCCAGATCGCGTCGGACGAACGGCTCGCCGCCCGTCAATCGCACGGCATCCATGCGAGGTAACTGTCGGAAGATCGTCTCGATTTCCTCCAGCTTTAGATCGTCCTTGCCCTGCATCTTCCACGAGTCGCACATGATGCAGCGCGCATTGCAACGAAACGTGACCGTATAGGTCAGCAGACGCGGCAACACATCGCGATGCGACCGATTGCGCCAAACGTCTCGCACCAATCCTGGCAACCGTCCCAGACCAAAGTCCCAGCCCATAGATTCCCCCCCCAAGCTTTCGTTGTGCTACCGATACAAATTCTTCGCTGGATCAAACCGCCTCGAGACGCACAGCAGCCGCTTCTCGGGTGGAACTGGATTCTGCGACCGCCGACAAATGCGATTCGATAAAGGACCTGGCTGCATCGTTGCCGCAGACATCCATGCTTGCGATGTTCCGGCGCAACCCCGGCAACGCGATCAAGAATTGCTCGAGAAGATGCGGAGTGAATGCATCAAACGTCGTCGACCATCCACCCTGCGAATCGGTAACCAGCCAAGCATTCAATTGCTGCTCAAAGTTTCCAGGCTCCGGGATAGCCAGTACCGGTCGCCCCAGCGCATAGGCTTCTCCGATAAGTTGATTGCCTGCAGTTGTCACCAAACACTCGGCAGTCGCCAAATCTCGAACGAACGGTTCATCGGCGATCCCGCAATACTCGATGTTGGGCAACACCGGAGGCATACACGGACCGTACACCTTGATCCATCGTCCGCATTTCGACAGTGTGTTCCAAAACGCGTCCGGTGCATGGCGACGCACGTAGGCCAAGACATGCCCCTCGCTCGGACAGCGCGCTTCGCGAGCCTTCAACACGCTTTGGCGCAGCAACACACCAATCCGAGGAATCGACTCTGTTCCAGGCCGGGGAGGCAAGTGATGAAACGAACTCACGGCTTCACCGGCTTGCCCGGAATAGAACAGCGGAATCGAACATCGCAAAAACCATCCTCGCCACCGAAATCGCAAGGGCAGTGACTTGAAGCTGCTAACGCTCAAGAAATGCTGGTGGTCCAGCGACACCCATGGCACATGCATCTTTTTCGCGGCACGCGGCAACACCGGTTCGAAATCTGTGATTGCTAGATCCGGACGTTCCCGTTCGATCATCCCGCACACATAACGAACCACCCCGGATAGCTTCGCCAAATATGGAAGCGATGCAGCAATCGAGCGCGCGTAATCGACACGATTGCCGCGATAGGCAAAAAACAATCCCGGCAAACGACGCACACTGATCCTCGGATGGCCATCGAACCGATCAACCAATTGGTCGTACGCATCGCGAGCTGCTAACAGCACAAATCGATGCTCGGGCCCCAACATGTCGACCACGGTTTGCACTCGCGTGGCGTGTCCGCGTCCCTCGCCGCACATGCTGTAGATAATCGTTGCCATCGAAGCCTCCTTCTCTGTGAATATGAATCCAAGGGCGATGCAGTTGCTTCCATCGACGATGCCCTATCCCCTGACGAAAGTGCGCGCTCATGCGACGTTCCTCCTTGCGGTTTGCGTTGCATCACAATGCGTTAGCTCCATCCACCCATCCGGCGACTCCCATAGAAACGATTGGTTCTCGACCCAATCGCCACAATTGAAGTACGCGCCAACCTCCCGACGCTTAACGCTGGGAACATGGATATGCCCACAGATCACTCCGTCACATCCATGGCTCGCAGCCAAATCGACCATGTATCGCTCGAATGCATCCAGGTGCTCCAGAACCCGCTTGCTCCGCATCTTCCAATGCATCGCCCAATGACCGATCCTCGCCCCGCGATGCTCACGAATCGGAGCGGGCGAAAGGGTTTGCAGGAGATGTCCGGCCATCACCAATGCCGGATAGAGTTTGCTACCCATATCTCGAACCAAATCGCTTCCGGTCGTCACGCTGCAATCGAACACATCGCCATGCAGCACTAGGTAACAACGACCGTCAGCCGTCTTGTGCAGCGCGTGAGAAACAATAGGCCAAGGCAATCGCCCCCGCGATTCCACCAATTGATAATCGTGATTTCCAGCCAATAAAGAAATCTCACAGCCTCGGCGATCCAGCGCATGCAATCGCTGCAACAACCGCTGCACATCGGGGTGCGCAAAATCGCACGCGCCCGACAGCCATTCAAACGTATCGCCGACCAAATAAAGTCGATCCGGCTGCATTTGCTCCAGAGCGTCTAACGCTCGAGCAGGTCGCGAACTCGACCATCCCAAATGCAAATCGCTGATGAAGACGCTTCGTGCATCTACCCAAGTAGTTTTCAATGGCCACTCGCTGTCCAGGGATCGCCTCCGCAAAGACGGTTTGCCTTTGCAAAGCCAGAAAGATTCCATCCACTGGGATAAGCACTCTAGCGGTTCATTGTTAGGGTGCGATTTCGATTGGATGAATACGGCGCAAAGCTAGGACAGAACTCGATGTCCTTAGAACAGCATTCCCTGCAGCTCCCCCCGCCCGGTCGTCCAATCTAGATCGACGCCTGCTGCAAGTTCTCGATGGCTGCGTCGAACGACTCTCCCCGAGGCGCTTGCAACGTCAACAGCTCTTGGGTCGCAGGATGCCGAAAGTCCAACCGCATGGCCGTCAACATCATCCGGTAATTCCCGGTGCGTTCAAAGAACATCTGATTCCAACGATGGTCCCCATGCCGATGGTCGCCGATCACAGGATGCGCGAGAAAATTCAAATGCCGCCGTATCTGATGCCAACGCCCCGTAGTGGGATGCACTTCGAGAAGCGAAAATCGCGATGTCGAAAATCCCGAACTGGGCCAATCCACTTCGAAGCGTTTCAAGCATCGAAAGTGCGTCGTCGCGGACTGCCCCACAGCCCCCTCGCCCGATGCATCCGTTGACTGCGCCCCATCCACCTTGCGGTCGATTGCCCGGTCCAAATCGTCCCGCTCTTGCAAAGGACGCGTCTCCGTCCACTCGTCCGGCATATACCCTCGCACAAGCGCTTGATAGTACTTCTCCACTTGCCTGGCCATGAACATCTTCCCGAGCTTCGAAGCGGTCCTGGAGTCCAATGCGAACACCACCAATCCGCCGGTCGGACGATCCAAGCGATGGATCGGATAGATGAATCGTTGCAACTGATCGCGCAAGACCTGAAGCAACACCGGCTCCTCCGGATGGGTGTTCGCTCCGCGATGCACCATGAGCCCAGCCGGCTTGTCGACCGCCACCAGAAACTCGTCTTCGTAAACGACGCGAATCGGTTGGAGCAGCCGATCCACGATAAAATCGCTCGTTGAAACCATCACCCGAGAAGGCATTGTCCGTCCTCGAAACTTTCAGCAGAACCGCACGGCAATCCGTGGAACCGCCTCGATAGCCCACTCGCCCCAGTACACCACTATGGTTCGTGCGAGGCTACCTTTTCGTCCACCGAGCGTCTAGTCTCCTTCGCGTCCCCCCGCGACGACGGCTTGTTCGCGGGCGATGCTCGTCCCCATCGAGCCTACCGAAGCAACCCTTTCCAATGAATTTCCCTTGCGGACTCCCCTGCGATAGAACTTTTTTTCCTTGGCTTTTGCGGTTAAAATCGATCCTTCACGGGTGGGCAACCGGCCCCTCCTACGACGAGTCGACCATCCGAGGCATCGATGCTTCAAAACTTGAAAAAACTCCAGCTAAGCGAAATCCAGCGCGACGGAATGCGGGCGGCTGGACGGTTCAACGCAGAATTGATGGACTATCTGAGAGGCCATATCGAAGCGGGGATCTCCACCAACGAGATCGATCGGCTGGCTCACGAATACACGATCCAGCACAAACATACCCCCGCGACACTGGGGTACCACGGCTACACCAAGAGTTGCTGCACCAGCGTCAACGATGTCATCTGCCATGGCATCCCGGGCGATTACGTGCTGCAAGACGGTGACATCGTCAACATCGACATTACCAGCATCGTCGACGGTTGGCATGGCGACCAATCCGAAACCTTCTTGATCGGAAACGTAACCGACACCGCTCGCAATGTTTGCCAATGTGCATTCGATGCCATGCATCGGGCCATCGCAGCCCTCACCCCCGGATGCCCGGTCAGCTTGATCGGCGAACAAGTCGTTGCCGAAGCCGGCAAATGGGGCTTCTCCGTCGTGCGCGAGTACGTCGGACACGGTCTCGGACGCCGATTCCACCAAGACCCCAACATCCCTCACTATCCGGATCGCGCCAGCCGCGAATTCCTGCTGCTACCGGGCATGTGCTTCACCATCGAGCCCATGATCAACGTCGGAACGCGGTTCACCAAACTCGACATCAAGGACAAATGGACGGTACGGACCAAAGACGGTCAACTCTCCGCCCAGTTTGAACACACCATCCTGATGACCGAAAACGGGCCCGAAATCCTGACGCAATGCGAACATGGCCCGCGCGTCGGACATCGCTTCTAAAGCAGCATGCTGCGGCTCGATTCCAGCCTCCTGCTCCCCCTGCAGGGCCACCGCGAACAATCAGCCATGCACGGGTCGATTACCATTGCTGTAGGCGATTTATGTCGCCGCTTTGGTTCCGAGGTTGCGCAAGGCTTTCGGAAGCGGGAAGTAAACTTCTTCCTTGCGAATCTCTCGCAATTCCACCGTCGCTGAAAAGTGCCGCTGGAGCCACTGGATCGTCGATTGAACCACTTCCTCAGGTGCGCTAGCGCCTGCCGTGATCAACACCACATCCTCCGCATCAAACTGCGCAGGGTCCAAGTCCGTTGGACCATCGACCAACACTGCATTCCGACCTCGCTCCGCCGCCAGCTCCTTGAGTCGCAAAGAGTTGCTGCTGTTTTGCGATCCGAGCACGATGACTTGGTTGGCTTCCTCGCAGAGCAATCGCACGGCTTCCTGGCGATTCTGAGTTGCGTAGCAAATGTCTTCTTTTGGAGGCCCAACGATCCACGGAAACCGTTCCTTGAGCCGCCCGATCACTCGATTGGCGTCATCGACGCTCAACGTGGTCTGGGTCAAGTACGCCAACTTGGTCTCGGGACCATAACTCAACTGGTCCACTTCCTCGACATCCTCAACCAATACGATCGCTTCTGGTGCTTCTCCCATCGTCCCGATGACTTCATCGTGCCCCTCGTGGCCGATCAAGATGATCGTGTAGTGCTCCTTGGCAAACTTAATCGCCTCGAGATGGACTTTGGTCACCAAAGGGCACGTCGCATCGATGGCATTCAACTGCCGCTCGGACGCGACTCGGCGGATCTCCGGCGAAACCCCGTGCGCAGAAAACAACACGGTCGATCCCGACGGGATCTCCTCCAAATGATTGACGAAAATCGCCCCCTTCCCTTGGAAGGTCCTCACAACGTGCTGGTTGTGGACGATCTCGTGATATACGTAAATGGGAGGCCCGAAGTGGGAAAGAGCCAATTCCAGGCTTTGCACAGCCATGTTCACGCCCGCACAAAATCCGCGGGGCGCAGCCAATAGAATTTTCATTCGGCACCAGGTTCCTAGGAGAAATCAAAGTTTCTGTCCATAATGATACCCTTATGGAAACTCCCCGCGAAGCCTGTTCACACCACGATTCTGCCATGGACGGCCCTTTGGACGCAGCCCCGCCCCCCCAAGTGTCCCTGCAACCGGACATATCCCTAGCCGCCGCACGCCCTGGGGCGGGCATGATCCTCAACGATCTGAAGCGTTTCGGCCCAAATGCCTCACCACCCGAGATGGGGCTCGATGAAGCCTTTGCCTATTGCAAGCAGCTCGCGCAATCCCACTACGAGAACTTCGCGGTCACCAATCAGTGGATCCCGCGTTCGCTGCGTCCCCACTTCCATAGCGTCTACGCATACTGCCGTTGGTCGGATGACCTCGCAGACGAAATGGGATCCACCCAGACCGCATCCGCCATGTTGCAGTGGTGGCACGACCAACTCGATGCGTGCTACTGCGGTCGCGCTCAGCACCCGGTCTTCGTCGCCCTGCGCCACACCATCTCTCAATTCCAGATCCCCAAAACTCCCTTCGAAGACTTGCTGTCGGCATTCATCCAAGACCAAACCGTAACGCGCTATCCGACGCAGCATGCCGTCCTGGACTATTGCCGTCGATCCGCCAATCCCGTCGGCCGATTGGTGCTCTATCTCGCGAACATCCATTCAGAGCAAACCGCTCGTTGGAGCGATTCGATTTGCTCGGGGCTTCAGATTGCAAACTTTTGCCAAGATGTTGCCGTCGATGCCCGTCGGGGGCGTATCTATTGGCCGATCGAGTTTCTCGAACAATCGGGAATCGATCCAGAGGAGTTGCTCCGCGGGGAAAGCCATCCGCATTGGCAAAACGCCTTGGCGACGTGGGCCAGCACGGCGGTTACTTTGCTGTGTGACGGGGCACCGCTCGTTGAACAAGGACCGCGATGGTTTGCTCGCAGCGTGCAACTGTTCGCGCGCGGCGGCTTGACCATCCTCGACAACCTCGCCACCCATCAGTTCGACGTTTGGAACCAGAGCATCACCGTTCGATCCAGCCAAAAACTAAAGCTGGTTTGGGATGCATTTCTGCGCGCACGCTCGACGCAATGGTCGCGCCGCCCCAGTCGTTTCACCTTTGCGACCAGTTCCATATCTCCTTCCTCCGCAGCTGCGGTTCACGAACGGCAGCCTGCATGACGGACCTCGAAACCTCGTTCGCTGCTTGTCGCGAAATCTGCGAAGCAAGCGGCTCCAATTTCGTACGCTCCTTTCGATTCCTGGGACTGCCGCGCCGCCGCGCGATGACCGCGCTCTATGCCTTGGCTCGACTCGCCGATGACGCGACCGATGACGTAGGAACTAGCCATGCCCCAACGAACCGATGGGAACTCGATCCGTGGCTCCAGTTTGTGTCGCAACTGAGCGCGCCGAATCCAACCGACTCGGGTTCGTCCTCGCTCCCCGATAGACTCCATGCGATTCGCCCGGCCTTGGCAGACTCCGTGGAGCGATTCCAAATCCCTATCGAGATGCTCCGCGAATTGGTCCTCGGCATGGATATGGACCGAGGCGACGTGGCTATGCCTTCCTGGGACGCATTGAGGCTCTACGCCTTTCGCGTTGCTTCGACCGTCGGAATCTGCTGCGCTGCGATCTGGTCCCCGACCGGACCGCCGCTACGCGGCACACGGGAGTGGCATGCCGCCGTCGACTGTGGCATCGCATTTCAACTGACCAATATCTTGCGAGATGTCCTCGAGGACGCGCGACGCCACCGCATCTACTTGCCCACCGATGAGATGAACCGATTCGGAATCGCGCCGTCGACTTGGCTCGATGTCGTTTCACGCGGCGATACGTCTGGCCTGGAACAACTCGGGGACTGGCAAGGATTTCTCCGCGTTCAATTCCAGCGCGCACGCGCCCATTTCGAACAAGCCTGGGGCATCGCCCCAATGCTTGCCGCCGATGGACTGCGCATGTTCTCCTTGATGTGGAACACCTACCAAAGCCTCTTTGAACAGATTCAGGCAACCCCCGAATCCATCTTCCAAAAGCGCATTCGCGTCGAGCCTTCAACTCGCGTCGGGCTGGCACTCAATCATCTTTGGACACCGCGATTCCGCTCCTTGGCACAACGGCACTATCGAGCTTTCGCAAAGCGCAGCGAAGCTCGTTTCTCAATGGACCACGAGGCGATGGCTCCCCCTTCGCCGGAGTCGACGGCACCTTCAGCGCTATGCTCCCGGCAAGACGTCCCAGCCCCTCGCATCGCCGTCGTCGGCGGCGGGTTGGCCGGCGTGCAATGCGCGTTGCAACTGGCAAAGCACGGTTGCAATGTCACGCTGTTTGAAGCCAAATCGCGGCTCGGTGGCCGCGCAGGCTCCTTCCTCGACGCAGCCTCCGGCACCTCCGTGGATTACTGCCAACACGTGGGCATGAAGTGCTGCCACGCTCTCCAACAATGGGTCCGTGACACACATCAAGTCGATGCCTGGAGAACGGAATCCGAACTCCATTTCGTCTCCCAGTCCGGCGCTAAGCTCCGTGTGCGAGGCTGGCCGCTTCCCCCGCCGCTGCACTTGGCAGGTCTGCTCCTTCATTGGCCAGACCTTCATCTCTCGGATCGCGTCGCCATCGGTCGCGCTCTGCTCCGTTTGATCCGAATCCATCCCGACGCGGCCTTCGAAGCACTGCCTGCGATCCGATGGCTGCAAGACCAACGGCAATCCCAACGCGCGATCGATTCCTTCTGGACGACCATCCTCGTCAGCGCGCTTGGGGAACGCATAGATCGCGTTGCCATGGGGCCCGTTCGCAAAGTGCTCGTGGATGGATTCGCCGCCACTCCGGACGCATTCCACCTGCTCGTCCCCCAATCTCCCCTCTCCGAACTGATCGATACGCGTTCCAACGAAGTCCTGCATCGTCACGGCGTCGCGATCGTCGATGCATCGATCATCACCGAACTCCGGCCCACTCCCGAAGGACATTGGACCGTCCATCGCGACTCCGACGCAGCAGCCCTTCCGCCCTTCGACACCGTGGTCGTCGCCGTCCCTTGGCATCGCTTCTCGGCGTTGTGGGGAGCGCCCTCCAAAGCCCTCGATGGATTCGCGATGGATCTAGAGCCGATTCTAAAAGTTGCCAACGCCTTAGAAGCGTCACCGATCACCGGCATCCACACTTGGTGGGACCGCCCGTGGCTTCGAACGCCCCATGCGATCTTGATCAATCGCCGTTGCCAATGGGTTTTCCCAGGCCCCGATGCACCCTCGGAGCCCGCTTCGAACGAAGTTGCAAAATCGCAAAGCACCTACTATCAAATCGTGATCAGCGCATCGAGCGACTTGCCGCGAGGCGACTCGGCCTCCATCCTACAGATGGTGCAACAAGACCTCTGCGAAGTCTTTCCCGAGGCTCGCGAAGCCAAGCTGCTGCGTGGCAAAGTCGTCACCGATCCCAAGTCCGTGTTCTCGGTGTCTCCTGAACACGGACAATCGCGACCGCACCCAGCCGCTTTGGCCAAACATGGAATCGTCTTGGCGGGAGATTGGGTGCAGACCGATTGGCCAGCCACCATGGAAGGGGCTCTCCGTTCGGGATTGATGGCAGCGGAAATCGCACTGGCCCGGCACGCTCGACGCGCCAAGCTATTGCCAGAGCAGAATGGCTGAGATCGGACTGGCACACCATCCAACTCAGTCGTGGGATACCTAAGTTAGCGTTGCTGGCTGGACCGATTCTGGCGACTGCCATAACTTGTGCTCGCGGATGTACGCCTCCACGGACGCGGGCACCAAGTATCGAATCGATCTTCCATGCTGAACCCGTTGCCGGATATCCCGCGAAGCGATCTCCATCGCCGGGACATCGATTGCGGTCGAGCGTATACGAGCGATGTTGGCGGGCGTGGTCAGGCCCTTCAGGGCATCCCATGCGATCTCACCGTGCCCACCTCGCCGAACCACCACCAAGTGGACCCGATCGAGCAGTTCACTGGGCTCCTTCCATTTAGCAAAGTCCGTTAGGGAATCCGCCCCGATCAAAAGGAACCACTCCGCCTCCGAGATCTGCGTTTGCAACTCGCGGATGGTCTCGATGCTATAGCTGACTCCGCCGCGACGAATTTCGGATTCATCGATCGCAAATCCGGGATGCGCTCCGATCGCCAATCGCAACATCTCCAAACGCTGCTTGTCCGTGGTCGGCAATTGCTCTTGCTTGAACGGGGAAACCTTCGTCGGAATGAATCGGACTTGATCCAATCGCATCCCCTCGCGGAACTGCTCCGCGATGATCAAGTGCCCGACATGCACCGGGTCGAACGACCCGCCAAAGATACCTATACGCTGGCCCATGTTGCGTTGCTGCTACGAATGAAAAAGTGTGGTTGAAGCGCCGCGTGCGACGCCGCGTGTGATGCGAGTCAGAACCAACAATTCGGCCTTCCCATCGACGTGGAGATCACCCACTTGGCGAAGCGCCCATCGGGTCGTAGGAAACTCGAGCAAGGACCAAGCCTGCCCGCAGACTTCCATGCAGTCCTGATGCAGTTGGGATTGCAGACGCCGGCAGTGATTCCAAAGGAGCGGCAAAAAACTGAGCTCAAATTCCCTCGCCTCGGACATGCATGCGGAAGACTCTTCGGTTGGATTCATCACGATCAACGAACCTCGCTTCATCCCCATCCCCCAGTCGCTCCCAAGCGTACCCGCGACATAGATCGTCCCTGCGATCATGTTGGCCGCCATCGCCTCCCCCGCATTTCCACCGATGGCCACACTTCCTCGCCGCATCCGCTCGCACGCTCGATCCCCGACCGCCCCCAAGATAAAGATGTCTCCACCTCGCATCCCCGCCTTGGCTCCCGGCGCCGGAGCTGCAAAGTAGTCCCCTGCATTGCCCGCGATCAATGCTTCGCCACCGCTTCGGCCTTCGAATGCAAAGTCGCCGACATCTCCGAGAACGAGAATGCGACCGCCGGATTGAAGCGAGCCAAATCGATTCCCCACCGTTCCATCGACGATCAACGTGCCCGATCGATGGTCGCGTCCCAATTGCTCCACACGCGAAAAATCCCCTCGGAGGACAACCGTGTCGGGATGATCCTCGCGCGTCGCGATCGAGAACATCGCTC
>JBKCUI010000257.1:0-14531 GCA_046318495.1 Pirellula sp.
CAAGCCGGACTGCGCTATGTCTTCAGCGGCCACTATGAAGGGGAACACTGGCTGGGCACTTTTGCCGTCTACACCATGACCGATGCGGGCAAACGATGACCGATCCTACCGAGATGTCCAACCTGAACGCCTCGGGCTTGCACCCATCCGATCCCTCCAAGTTGCGCGACCTGATCGCTGTCGTGGCGCACGGATTGCCGCTCCCGTTTGCCAAAGCCTGCTTGGCGGATGCCGTCGATTCGGTTCGAGGGCGTTTGGACGTGCAGTGCGTCGGAATCGATCTGCAGGGGTTTCCGCCTGACGACTTCGAGCCCTTGCTAATCGCCAAACTGGGGGAACTGCATGCGCTCAACCAAGGTCGGCTGGTGATCGTACCCTTTGGAATCAGCCCCATGTCGCTGCCATCGCTGCGCGCCGCGGTTTGGTTCAGCAGACTGGCGGATGATACCGATTGCTACCTGGCCAAACATCTCGCGTGCGACGAACTCGGGGAATGGATAGCCGAAGCATTGGTCGCTGAAAAGCGTGCTGCCAGTACTTCTTTCAGCGCGAACAGTCTTCAGCCTGGGCTCAAATTGGTCGTAGCTTCGAATGCGACGCGCGAAGAGTTTGAGCAAGCCGCATGCACAGCGTTTTGGGCCTCGCGCGCCGCCCAATGCTCCGTCCATGCAGAAACGACAACCGATGCAAGCTCGCCGACCGGGGACGCTGGGAACGTCAAGTGGAGTTGGTCTTCGGATTCCCGGTCCATGGACAACCCAACAGACGTCGGTGTGTCCTGGTGTCGAGCCTCGAGCTTGGCATCGTGGATCATCGGTCGATACTTAGACGCCACGCGTTCGAGGCCGCTGCCATGGCCGTCGTCCGACGACCCTTGGATCGCGGCGCGGCGCGATTTCCAATGGCAGTCCCTGGCGCGACTCACGGAGTGTTTGGATGCAGATTTACCCTCCGAGTATTCCGGCCAGTTGGACGCCGTATCACCGCGTTCGATGGGAAGTGCTTCGCTCCGATATGGCCCCGACGGACTCGTACCTTGGGACAAAATCTGGACGTCGTTTTGCGATCTTGCCATGGCCGGAGGACCACCGCATCGCGGCAAGTTGCTCGAACCTGTTTCGCCAGACGCGATCGTGGCGGCGCCCGAGCAGTATGCAACCGTGGTCCGTGAGATGCGCCGCGGCATTCAACTAGCCAGCGGCTTGAACACCGCAGACAGTCCCTACCTCGGATGGGTGGCAGTGCAATGCGAAAACGAACGCATGGCGGCTTGGATGATGCGCGCGATCTTGGTCGAAAACGTCAGCGTGCGCCGCGAAGGAAACGTGCTGTACGTGCCAGCAGGCCCGGCGTTTCGTGTCGAAAAGGAAATCAAGAACGTGATCACGTCGATCGCTAAGACCGTTCATTACTGGCAAGCGCACCTGCGGAGCCGTCAACCGCCGAAACCGCTGTAGCGTTCTAGCCCGCGCCGATACAGCCAACGCGATGCCAGGAAAAAGAAGCCCGTCCAGAGCGCCAGCATGCCCATCTCAAACGCCAGCGTGCTTCCCTGAATCTTGCCCAGGAAAACCGCTGCTGGAAAGTAAGCCAAGTACTTGATCGGCAGCAGGCCAACGAGGGTGGCAAAGGGCTCTGGCAAGAGGTCCAACGGAAACATGTGCCCGGACAAGAAGAACTGAACCAACATGTAAACAAACAGCAGCGAGGAAACTTCGAGCATCCAAAAGCCGACCAATCCCAAACACGCCTCCAAGTAGAATCCCAAGCAGAAGCTCAACAGCAACGAGACCGCGAAACAGAGCAACGTGATGGCGTCCGGCCAACCGTTTACGAAAAACCCTCGGCACAAAAAGAACACCAACGCAAAGGGAACGATGGCCACGATGTAATAGGCCATTTTGTGCGCTACTCGCGACCAAAACAGGAACGACAACAGTTCGATGGGTTGGACGAGATAGCGTTTGATCTCGCCATCGCGAATCTTGAGGGCGATGCTCGACGACAACCCGGGCATGCTGGAGAAAGCGCGGCCGACCATCGTCAGTAGGTAGTAGGCCACCATATCTTGAAACGAATAGCCAGAGAGTCGTCCGGCATTCGGATCTTCGGGCGAAAGCGATTGAAAGATTGCCCACCACAAAAAGATCTGCGTGATGATCGGCAGAAACCGCATCAGCGTTCCCAGCGCAAAATCTCCTCGGTACGCCAAGCGTTCGGCTAGCGACGTCTTGGTGATCATCCACCGCGTTTTCCATGCGGCTTGGGTTGTATCCCAATTACGCATGATCGCTTCCTGCCGAGCCTGACTCGTTCGAAACAGAAACGCTTGAACCAGCGGTTCCCGAAACCGAGTGGAACAAATGGGCGATCACTTCTTCGAGAGGAGGATCTTCCACGGAGACATCATCGACGCTGTAGGCATTGAGGATATCGGCGAGGACGCGCGAGACGTTGGCCCGCGGACAACGCAGTGAGACGCGAGGGCCTTCGACCTTGAGCACTTCGCCATAACGCGTCAACCCATCGGCGCTAGCGTTTTCGCCCAGCAACAGATGAATCACCTTGCTACTGGAAAACCCATCCACGATGCCAGTCAGCGATCCATCGTACTGCACTTGACCTTGAGCGATGACCACCACGCGCTGGCAAAGGGCCGAAACGTCCTTCATATAGTGACTGGTCAACAGGATCGTGATTTTGCGTTCCTCTTGGTAGTGTTTCAGGAAATGCTGGATATTGCGTTGGGCAATCACATCCAATCCGATGGTGGGTTCATCCAGGAATAGCACTTCCGGGGAGTGGAGCAGGGCGGCGATCAACTCCATCTTCATACGTTCGCCCAAGGACAACTCGCGGACCGGTCGTCCAAGTAACGCTCGAACATCCAGAAGGGCCGTCAGTTCATCCAGTGTCTTGGTGAACGCAGGTCCATCGATGCAGTAGATCTGCTGGTGCAACCGAAACGATTCTTGCGCCGGCAAATCCCACCACAACTGGTTCTTTTGCCCCATCACCAACGCAAAGCGGCGTCGGTACTCCAGATCGCGTTTCCAGGGTACATATCCCATCACGGCAGCGCTGCCGCTGCTGGGGTAGATCACGCCGGAAAGCAATTTCAACGTGGTCGTCTTGCCCGCGCCATTGGGCCCGAGAAAGGCCACGAATTCTCCAGGCTCGACGCGCAATGAGATGCCGCGGACAGCCTCCACGGTTTTGTACTCCCGATGGAACAGCCCGCGCACACTCTCGCGCAGGCCCTCCTTCTTTTGGTACACTCGATACGATTTGGTGAGTTGGTCAATCTCGATCATGGACATGGGTCGAGATTATAGAGCCTCGACGATCGGCATGCGCCCCCAAAAGACAGTCCTCGATCGACACCACGCATTTGTCCTTGCTTCGAAATGCCCATGAACGCGAATCCCGAAAAACGCAAAGCGGTCGTTCTCCTTAGTGGAGGGCTTGATTCGACAACGTGCTTAGCGATGTCCCAAGCGGAAGGCTTTGAAACGTACGCCATCAGCTTTCGTTATGGACAGCGGCACTCCATCGAACTGGAACGAGCGACTACGATCGCCCAAAAAGCCGCGGTCGCGCGTCACATCATTGTCTCACTGGATCTCGCCTCCCTCGGCGGTAGCGCGTTGACGGATCCCGCGCTGAGCGTCCCAAAACACGATACGGTCGATCAACTCGGCAGCGACATCCCGCTGACATACGTCCCCGCGCGGAACACCGTATTCCTTTCGTATGCATTGGCCTGGGCCGAAGTCTTGGGAGCGCTGGACATCTACATAGGAGTCAATGCGCTCGACTACAGCGGCTATCCGGACTGCCGCCCGGAGTACATCCGCGCGTTCGAAACCATGGCAAACCTTGCCACCAAAGCCGGCGTCGAAGGGCGCCGATTGGTTATCCATACTCCACTGATCCTCTGGACCAAGGCGGAGATCATTCGCAAAGGGATCGAACTGGGGGTCGACTATAGCTTGACCCTGTCCTGTTACGACCCAAGCCCGAGCGGCGAGCCGTGTTTGCACTGCGATTCGTGCTTGCTCCGGCAACGAGGATTCCAGCAAAACGGCTGGACCGATCCCGCGGTAAACCCCATCGAGGGCGGAACTTAGTAGGTCCATGCCGTCTGATTTCGAAACCTTCGAGTTGTCCTGGCTGGCCCCGCGCCGCCGAGAATTCTGATAAGATTCAACGAAATCCGCGCCTTCGCGACCAAGCCACCACTGCCTAGCAGCGAAGTGCAACCCATTCATCCTTTCGCCGGGAATCCTCCCAACCGTAGCAGCCTGTTGAAAAACCAGGATTTGTATCCTCAGAGTGAGCCGCAAAGCGCCGGCAATGGGTTCCGCGGCGCGGGACCGAAAGCAAGTGCCGCGCCGACTCCTTGTTCAACAAACTGCCTGCCCACACCCTTGGTTTGCCGTTAACCCTGTCATTGTATTCAACTTCCCCGTTTTGGGCCGATCCATGACCGACCAACCCCTCGATCCCAATAATCCACAATCTGCATTACAACCTCGGAGCAATGCCCCCCAAGAGCCAGAGACGAAGCTGTGGGAGGGAGGCTACTCGCCCAAGGCCATGTATGGCACTTGGCTGCTGTCGGGCATCGTTTCGGCTGGGATCCTCGCCGCATTGATCGTCCTCTCGACGACCAAAGCACTGGAAGGAAAAGAGTTCGCAGCCTGGGCAATCGGGATTGGCATCATCGCGTTATGGTGGCTGGTGTGCATCATCATCTACTTCTACTACCGATTGTCGACCTACTATGAGTTGACCACCCAACGCTTCATTCACACCACCGGAATTCTCACGCGCACGACCGACCGAATCGACGTCATCGATATCGACGACGTTTCGTTCACGCAAGGCATCATCCAGCGCATGCTCGGTGTCGGCACGATCACCCTGTCCAGCAAGGATGCCAGTCACCCACTGCTGTTGCTCCACGGAATCGACGAAGTCAGCAAGGTCAGCGGTATGATCGATGATGTTCGACGCAAAGAACGTCGCCGTCGCAGCCTGCACATCGATGCCAGCTGATCCTGCCTCGAATCCATCGACCTCGACGCTCGATGCGCCTCGCTCGCAACCCAACCATCCTGCAGCGGAAGCCTTCATTCCGCTGCACCCTCGCGAGTTGATGGACAAGTTGCAAGCATTGCATCCTTCGATGGAACGAGGCGGCGACCCATCTCATCTCGAACGCTTGCAGCAACTCTACGAGCCTCTCTCGGAGTCCATCCACCTCGCTTTCCGCCGCAAGCACCTGGACCTGCTGTACCGCTACTCGCAATTCGACCCCGATCGCGATGCGGCGTCCGACGAAGCCTCGACCGGCAATCACGTGGGTGACGTTCTCGATGCGATCGAGAGTTTGCTTCTCGCAGCCAACTACCACCGCCTCACCCCCAGCCAAATCGAAGAGACCCTGCAAACCGCAAGCGCTTGGGGGCTGCGACTCCGCATCCGATTTCGCGACTTTCGCAAGTTACGGGTGTACGCCCGCGGCGACACATCCATCGAACGGGTTCGACGCGACTGGTGGCGGTTGTATCGCCCCCGATCCGTCGAAGTACCGATCTACCGCAAACTAGTCGTGATGTACGAACCCACCCCCAAGCACTTAACCCCCAAGCGGACACGTGCTCCCCGCACGTCGAATGTTCCGCCTGCCGAGCAGACGGTGCTGCACTTAAAGATGTTCAAAAACATCCCCCACTTCGACGTCGACATGCTCCTGCCAGGCGTGGTGCGTATGTCGTTGCTGGAGCAGAGCAAGATCGGCATCCCGACCCTTTGGGGATTTGCGTTGCTCGTGTCAAAACTCGTGCGCAATATTTGGCTCGTCGCGCTGCTCGGCGCGATGAAAGTCCTCACTTCGTTGACGTTCATCGCAGCCTTTGTCATCGCTGGAGTTTGGTACGCGATCAAGGTCTTCTTTTCGTATCGCCATGCTAGAAATCGGCATTTGCTCAACGTCACGCAAAGCCTTTACTATCAAACCCTCTCGAACAATTCCGGCGTCTTGTTGCGATTATTGGATGACGCGGAACAGCAGAAACTCAGCGAATCGTTAACCTTGCTGATGGTCTTGTTGCGCCAATCGAACGCTGGCCCCCAAACCATCCAACAACTCGATGCACACTGCGAGGCGCTGTTAACCGAACTGGGGGTCGGCCCGGTCGATTTCGACATCGACGAAACGGCCAGGTTTCTGGCCGGTCAGGGGCTTGCCATCCCCGGCCCGTCGGGCTGGCACATCCGCAGCGATCCCTCGCCACTTTCCTGATACAAAGCAGATCGCTTTCCGTGCAAAAAAACGATCGCGAACCGCTCCTGTTTCGAACCTTGGCGGAAGCAACCCCCTCCTCATTTTTGAGCTTGCGCGGTACCTTCGAGGATCTGCAGACTTCCATTGCGGTGATTGCTTTACCGCCCGCGACCCGGTGTCGCGGGCCAAGCCGCATTCCAACTCTCCCTTGCTCCTGACCATCATGCTTGAAGCCTTTCCACTCGCCCCGCCCGACTCCATCCTCGGACTCGGAGAAGCCTTTGAAAAGGATCCTCGATCGCAAAAGATCAACTTGACCGTCGGCGTCTTCAAGGACGAGCAAGGCCGCACACCGATCCTGCAGTCGGTCCATCGCGCCGAAGCCAAACTCTTGGAGACGGAAAAGACAAAGAGTTACCTTCCGATCGAAGGGAGCCCCGATTTCAATCGCCGCGTCGTCGAGTTGGTCTTGGGTAAAGACTTTGATGCGGCTCGCGTGGCCGCGGCACACACCCCGGGGGGTACGGGAGCCCTTCGCGTCGGGGCCGACACCCTCGCTCGCCAGTTTCCTCATGCCCGAGTTTGGCTCAGCAATCCCACGTGGGCAAACCACGGCGCGATCTTCAAAGCCGCAGGTCTCGAGCCGTTGACCTATTCGTACTTGAACGCATCCAAAACAGGCCTGGATTTCGATGCGATGATCGGCGACCTCGAGAAACAAGGGCGGCCCGGAGACTTGGTCTGCCTACACGCATGCTGCCACAATCCGACCGGCATCGATCCCACATTGCCCCAATGGGAAGCCATCGCCGCATGCTTGGCGAGGAAAGGCATGCTGCCCTTTGTCGACTTTGCTTATCAAGGTTTTGGAGATGGCCTCGAAGAAGATGCCCAACCGTTGCATGTGCTGCTCAAGCATCTGCCTGAAGCCATCGTCTGCGCATCGTTTTCTAAGAACTTTGGCCTCTATTCCGAACGCGTTGGGGCGTTGATCATGATCGGTGCATCCGCCCAAGGCACCAATGCCATGATGAGCCAATTGCGACTGTCGGTCCGCGCCAACTACAGCAACCCTCCGCGGCATGGCGAGTCTGTCGTTGCCACGATCCTGGGGGACCCTGACCTCTACAAGCTGTGGCGAAGCGAGGTCGACGCG
This sequence comes from Pirellula sp., assembly GCA_046318495.1. Classification (GTDB taxonomy): domain Bacteria; phylum Planctomycetota; class Planctomycetia; order Pirellulales; family Pirellulaceae; genus JBKCUI01. Next base: position 7,449 of record JBKCUI010000257.1, read on the forward strand.
ATGCGGAATCGCATCTCTCAAATGCGTCAAGCCTTCATCGCTGGCATGGGACGTCTCGGCCATGACTTTCAGTTTTTGGCTTCGCAAAAGGGCATGTTCTCTTACACCGGGCTCAATGCGATGCAAGCCGACTGGCTCAAGTCCGAAAAAGGGGTCTACATCGTCGGCACCGGGCGCATCAACGTCGCGGGGCTATCCCCGCAAACGATGGATGCTGTTTGTTCGGCCATTCACGAAGCGTGTTCGCCCCGCTGATAATGCGTTGATCGATTTGCTCAGGATAGCGAATTCGCGTTGGAATCAGTTTCCAGCCCCGATGCTTCGCGGCGTTGTCGATAGGCCCCGAGCCAGGGCCTCAGAACCCTGCGGGGCGAATTCGGCATTCTTCAATCGCAATCGGAAGACGCTGCCGACCCCGAGCTGACTTTCGACCCGAATGGTTCCGCCCATGGCGGCCGTCAAGTGCTTGACAATAGCCAGCCCGAGTCCGGTCCCACCGACATCCTTGGTCCGGGCTTTATCGACCGTATAAAACCGCTCAAAGATGCGGTCCAGGTCTTCTGCGGGAATGCCGATCCCTCGGTCGCGAATCGATAGCTCCACCCAAGCCCCTTCCGCATTGGACTCGATGGTCACTTCTCCCTGTGGCTTGGAGTAACGGATCGCATTGCTCAGCAGATTGCCGACGATGGTCCGCAGCGACTCATGATCGGCAAAGACACGGCAAGCGTCGTCCATTCCGAGAATCTGGATTTCGATCCCTTTGGAGCGAGCGATCGGAGTTTGTTCATGAATCAAAGTACGAACCAAATCGGCAAGCGAGATCGGGGACAAGGCAATCTTGTCCGGAAGCGTCTGCAATCGAGTCAGTCTCAGCAACCCCAGGATCAACTCCTCCAACCGCGACGCTTGATCGCCGATGCTGCGCACGAACCGCTCGCGCGTATCTTCTTCATCCAACGCCCCCATCAGCAGTGTCTCCGCATACGCTTTGATCGCAGCCAGAGGTGTCTTGAGCTCATGAGACACGTTCGCGGTGAAGTCCCGTCGATAGTTCTCGAGTTGCCTCAACCGCGTTTCGTCGGAAACGACCAACAGCATCGCGGGTGATCCCGACGGATCGGCGGCAAAACTCGCTGCCGATAGCGGGGTGGCTCGCAACCGCAGGACCATCGAACGCTGCGGCATCTCCACATCGAGATCCATCGACTGCGCCGTGCGTTGGGATTCCGACATCAATTCCAAGATACGCGGGTTGCGAATCAGTTCGACGAGCGGGCTCTTGGCCTTCATCCGCGATTGCAAGTCGAGCAAATCGATGCCCGCACGATTCGCAAACCACAGCTTCAATTCCGAGGTGAATGCGAGGATGCCGACTGGCATCGCAGCCAAAACCGTTTCGGCTTGCCCTTTGCCCGTGTGCAGCGAGTAATAGTTCTGGTGGTAACTATCCAACAGATTCATTAATTCGCGGCTGATCTCATCGGAGACCGCTCCGTCCGGGATCTGCGCCAGGAATTCCGTGCGAGACATCGGTTGCGTTGTTCGCGACCGCAGCGATTGCAGCGCACGAATAATGTCCCATACATGCTTCGATTTTCGAAATCGCCACAGAGCTACCAGTCCACCTAGAATGGTGCAGCCTAACACAACGACCTGTTGCCATCCGCCCGCTAAACCTTCCCGCGGGGACAACCGCTTATTGAGAACCACCCAAAGCGAAGGTTCGGGTGGACGATAAACCTCGCGCACCGAACGCACTCGAACGTAACCGTTGGGTTCTTCGAGCCACTGAACACTGGCATTGCGCAGCGTTTGCCGTTCCTTCTCGGAGATGAGAACATCGTTGACGATGCGAACTTCCCCCAAATCATCTTTCGTCAACGAGCGACTGGCTTTGTCCGCCGCGGTCACGTCTGCCAAGACGCCTTCACCGGAGGTTTGATCGCTGGTCGAACTCGCGAAATTCCACCAACCTTCGCGAACGCTTTTGACGACGAATTTCGACTCCTCGACTGCGATTAGAATCTGCTGTTCTCGCCATGCAGAGGCAGCCCGCGCATCGACCATCCGCACGATCGCGTACCCGAGCAAGCCCGATGCGATCGGCAAGAAGAATAGCGTCCAGGCAATGCGTTGGAGTTTCATGTTGGCCGGATGGTGGTTTTCATGCCGCCGCGTGCGCAGGACTGAGAACCCCAAGCTCTCTACCGCCGTAGCGGCCTCGCCTGCCTTCGATCCTTGGGCGACCTTCCAAACGACTCATGATGCCACCGGAGGCTGAGCAACACCGCCCGCTCCCTGAGGAAACTCGCCGAATTGGATCTCCGCCGTGGGTTCATCCCAAGACGGGCTTGGATTATACTCTCCGGGCGTTCGCAGGCCACCATCTTTGCGGACAGGACTTCTCCTGAAACGAAGCTCCGAGTGATTGCGAGCCGAGCGATTCCACCAAGAATGGCTCCCAAAAAATTCGCCCCGTATTCTCCTTTTACTGCCGCTAGCCGTGCCAAGCCGCGCGGCGTTCCACGCAGGTACTGACCATGCCAGAAAATGGAAAGTCACCGAACCCGCGTTATCGCTGGTTCTCTTTGGTTGCCTTTGCCCTCGCCCTAGGTTGCAATCGCACTCCTCCCGCTGCGCTTACAACGCCGCCACTGCAAGTCGCTTCCGTGCTGGCAGTCTCTCGAGAGGTGGCGGACTTCGACGAATACGTCGGTCGCGCAAACGCCTCCGAGTTCGTAGAAGTCCGCGCTCGCGTGACCGGATACATCAAGTCGATTGAGTTCCAAGATGGAGAAACGGTCGATGCCGATCAGTTGCTCTTCACCATCGAACCGGATGTGTATCAAGCCGCTCACGATCAAGCCGTCTCGCGCATCGAATGGTCGAAAGCAAAAGTCACGCTCGCCGAAAAGAAACTGGCTCGAGCCGATGACTTGATCAAGGTCTCCGCGATCTCCCAAGAAGAGTATGAGGAAAACGTAGCGGCCCTCGCCGAAGCCCGCGCGCAAGGCGTATCCGCCGTAGCCGACTCCGAAATCACCGCGCTAGATCTGAAGTACACGCAAGTCAAAAGCCCGATCGCAGGCAGGATCGACCGCGCACTGATCACCCCAGGTAACATCGTCACCGGCGGACTGGGGACCGGCACCCTGCTGACGACCATCGTGAGAAACGATCCGATGTATGTCTACTTCGATGTCGATGAGAAAGCCGTGCTCCGATATCAGCGAATGTCGATCGAGGACATCAAGAGCTCAGGGCAAACCGATGCTCCCGAGCGCACCTTGAAGGATCTCCATGTGCCATGCAAGATCCAACTCGCCGATGAAAGCGATTTTCTGCACACGGGCGAATTGGATTTCTTGCAGAATCGCATCGAGGAGAAAACGGGCTCGATCCAAATCCGTGCGGTCCTGCCCAACGCCGACCAACTCATTCGTTCTGGCATGTTTGTTCGCATCCGCGTCCCGAGTTCAAAACCTTACAACGCGGTCCTGGTTCCCGAGCAATGCTTGGGAGTCGATCAAGACACCCGCTACGTGGTGGTCGTCGAAGCAGGCGGCAAAACCTCGCGACGCACGGTGGAACTCGGTCGACAGCAAGGCTCCATGCGGGTGATCACCAAAGGGCTTCAGGCTGGCGATGAAGTCATCTATCGGGGATTGCAACGCATCCGTCCAAACGTTGCGATCGAAGTCAAACGCGTTGAGCTCCCCTCCAACCAACCCTGATCTCTCGGGAACGATCCAACCATGCTTTCCCGTTTCTTTATCGATCGACCCATCTTCGCTAGCGTCATCTCGATCTTGATCACGCTCGCAGGCGCCATCTTCGTATGGTCGCTACCCATTGCGCAGTACCCGGAGATCACGCCCCCGACGGTGCAAGTCACCTGCGTCTATCCAGGCGCCAATGCAAATGTGGTCTCAGAGACCATCGCTACCCCCATCGAGCAACAGATCACCGGCGTCGAGAACATGCTTTACATGTCGACGCAATGCACCAACGATGGGGCATGCAACATTACGGTTACTTTCGACGTTGGAACGGATTTGGACATGGCGCAAGTCCTCGTCCAAAACCGCGTCAACCTTGCGATCCCATCTCTGCCGAACGAAGTCAAGCAAACCGGCGTGTCGGTCAAGAAGCGATCCCCGAGCATCCTGCTGGTCGTCAATCTGATCTCGCCCGATCAATCGCGCAGCCAACTCTACTTGAGCAACTATGCCACCATCCAACTTCGCGACGAATTGATCGGTATCCCGGGCGTCGGCGACATCGGCTTCCTCGGCCAACTGGACTACAGCATGCGCGTTTGGCTCGATCCGACCCGCATGGCAAAGCTCAACATCACCGCCACCGAAGTCCTTCAATCGCTGCGCGAGCAAAACATCCAAGTTGCAGCCGGCTCGTTGGGTCGCCCCCCGATGCTTCCCGATCAAGCCTTCCAATACACGCTGTCCACCAAAGGACGATTGACCGACGCCGAGGAGTTTGGTGAAATCATCGTTCGATCGAACCTTGCAGGCGTGCCCGTGCGCATGCGTGACATTGTCTCGGATACGCGCGTTTTGGCGGATGGACGCAGCTACGGTGGGATCGAGCTCGGGGCGAAAAACGAAGACACGTCCTGCACCCTCGATGGCAACCCCTCCATCGGCATGGCGGTCTATCAACAACCGGGCTCCAATGCTCTGGATACCGCCGCGTCGATCCGCAAGCGCATGGAGCAACTCAAGACACGCTTCCCTTCCGGCGTCGACTACAAAATCGTTTACGACACCACGCCCTTCATCTCCGAATCGATCGGCGAAGTCTTCAAGTCGTTGCGAGACGCAATCATCTTGGTGGCCATCGTGGTCTTGGCGTTCTTGCAATCCTGGCGAGCCAGTTTAATCCCGTTAATCGCCGTCCCGGTGGCTATTATCGGTACCTTCGCTGTGATGGCGGGGATCGGATATAGCTTGAACAATCTTTCGTTGTTCGGATTGGTTCTGGCCATCGGCAGCGTGGTCGACGATGCTATCGTGGTCGTCGAAGCCATCGAACACCATTTGGAACATGGTAAATCTCCTCGCGACGCTGCGATCACCGCCATGCACGAAGTTTCCGGGCCCATCATCGCAATCTCGCTGGTGCTCATGTGCGTGTTCATTCCGTGCATCTTCATCTCCGGTATCACGGGCCAGTTTTTTCGCCAGTTCGCCGTCACCATCGCGGTTTCTACCTTCTTTTCGGCCGTCAATTCGCTGACCCTCAGCCCGGCGCTATCCGCGATCCTGCTGAAGCCCAAAGCCGAACAAACCGACTGGCTGTCGCGCGTGATCCAAGGCACCCTCGGTTGGTTCTTTCGCGGTTTCAACAGAATGTTCTCGTGGAGTTCCAACGTCTATGCGCGATGGGTCGGCCATTTGATCACCGTGCGCGCTGGAGTCTTGCTCGCGTACGCCGGCCTGCTCTATCTGACGTATTACGGTATGACCCATGTCCCCACCGGCTTCATCCCCAATCAAGACAAAGGCTACTTGCTGATCGACGTTCGCATGCCCGATGCCTCCAGCCTCGAGCGCACGCGAGAAGTGGTCCAAAAGATTGAAACCTTGCTGCGAAATGAACATGCGGGCGAACCCGGACACCACGCATCGGAGTCCGGCCATGGTATCCCTGGCGTTGCACATACCATCGGCGTGACCGGCCAGTCCTTTGTCCAAAATGCGGTCGCCTCCAACTTCGGATCGCTATTCGTCATCCTCGATGATTTCCATCATCGAAAAGACTTCATGACCAAAGCCCAGGTCATCGCGGCACGGATTCGCAAAACCATGGCGACGGAACTCGACGAAGCGGTGTTTGCGGTCTTCGGTCCTCCCCCCGTCGATGGCGTGGGCAACGCTGGCGGCTTCAAGATCATGCTCCGCGATCGCGGAAATCTCGGTTTGCTTGCCTTGCAAGACACCGCCGATGAAGTCGCTGCTGCAGGAAATGAACAACCTGGACTGGTCGGGCTGTTCAATGGATTCCGATCCAATGTGCCGCAGATGACGGTCGACATCGATCGGGACAAAGTAAAGAAACTCAACATTCCATTGACGGAGGTTTTCACGAGCCTCCAACTGTTCCTCGGCGGCTCCTACGCCAACGACTTCAATCAGTTCGGCAGAACGTGGCAAGTCAACTTGCAAGCCGATCCCGAATACCGTCGGCGTCCTGAACAGATCGGGCAGCTACGCGTCAAAACGATCCTCGGGGAAATGGTTCCCTTGGCGACGTTTTGCGATGTTCGCGAGTCTCTCGGCCCCGCCATGATCACGCGCTACAACGGATCGGTGGCAGCGGCGATCAACGGTGCTACCGCCCCAGGATTAAGCTCCGGCGACATGGTCCAGCGGGTCGAATCGGTTCTCGGCCAAAAACTGCCCGATGGCATCGATGCCCAGTGGACGGAGTTGACGTTCTTGCAATTGCGAGCTGGTAACACGGCGCTGCTGGTCTTTGGGCTTGCGGTCGTCTTGGTCTTCCTCGTGCTCGCGGCACAGTACGAAAGCACGGTGCTGCCTCTTTCAGTCATTCTCGTCGTCCCCATGTGCTTGCTCTGCTCGGTTGCCGGCGTTGCCATCGCAGGACTCGACATCAATATCTTTGTACAGATCGGATTCGTGGTGTTGGTCGGATTGGCCAGCAAGAACGCGATCCTGATTGTCGAGTTTGCCAAACAGCTCCAAGAAGGAGGCAAGTCCCCGCGCGAGGCCACCATCGAAGCTTGCCGCCTGCGATTGCGCCCCATCATCATGACGTCACTGGCCTTCATTCTCGGCGTGGTTCCGTTGGTTTTGGGGACGGGCGCCGGAGCGGAAATGCGCCAGACGCTCGGTATCGCGGTCTTCTCGGGAATGCTCGGTGTCACCTTCTTCGGGATCTTTTTGACGCCGGTGTTTTACTACATCATCGCCAGTCGATTCGGGATCGGTGCCTCGCAGCACCACCCTGCGTCCCCTGGTGATGCTTCCGACGACCTTGGAACGCACGCTCCAACTCACGGAGCGTAATCGCACCTCTCTCCCTGTCGAATACTCATGC
>JBKCUI010000258.1:0-2408 GCA_046318495.1 Pirellula sp.
GAATTGCTGGATGAACTGCGCGCCGCGCAGGCACGCGAAGCCGGGCTGAGGGCCGATATTGCACGCGAAATGCTGCGCCTTGGGGATCGCCGCACCGCCTGCCCACCGCCCGAGCCGCCGCCTCGCCCGGAACCACCACGCCCGACGCTGCCACCGCCCGCACCCCCGCCAGCGCCACCGCAAGAAGATGCGGATCGCGCCCGGCGCGAAGGGGCGCGCAGCGGGCGGGTGCAGATCATCCTGGCTTGGGATGACCGCAATGATCTTGACCTTGTGATGATCTGCCCGAATGGCGAAAGGCTATATTTTGACCATCGCCGCGCCTGCGGGGCCGAATTGGATGTGGACCGCAATGCGGGCAATAGCGCGCTGTCGCCGACTCCAGTGGAAAACATTGTCTTCGCGGCGGAACCGGCGCCGGGGCGCTACCGGATCATCGTCTGGCATTTCCAGAACAACCCGCCCGCCCCGGCTTCTTCGCCCTATCGCGTGACGGTGAAGCGGGAAGGCCGGCCGGACCAGATTTTCACCGGGCGCGTGGCTGCCGGGCAGCAAGTGGAAGTGGGGCATTTCGATGTGCCCTGATGCGCCATGCAGCCGCTGATCACCCTTTCGCTTGATGGCTACCGTGCGATCCTGCCGGCGAGGCAGGATCATCCCGGCGCGCATCGTGCTTTAACAGCGCTGCTGAGTGAAACCCTGGGCGCCGAGGTCTCGGGCTTTTTCGCCCCTGTCACCGCAACCGAACAGGGCCTGAATTTCTTCGCCCCCGAAGGCCGCGTTGCGCGTTTTGCGGAGCTGGACGCCACGGGGCGGGAAAGGCTGCGCGCCGAGATTGGGCGTATCATCAGCGAAGCCAGGCGCGGCGCCGAATTGGCAGCGGCGCGGGATCCTTCGGGGGCGGGGCATTTGCCCGCGCTGCTCGCCGCTGCGATTGAAGTTCCAAGCTTTGAGCAGGTTTTCGCCCATGAAGGCAGGCCCGTTTTGGCAGGCTGGGGCATGGCCCCGACCAATGCGCCGGGCGGGCTTGGCCTGTTGCGAGACTTGGATGATGGCAAGCCAACCGAAGCGCCCGCCCGCCCGCCCTGGGCGACGCTGGGCGCGGCCCTGCTTGCGCTGGCGTTATTGGGCGCCATCGTCGCTTTTGCCTCACCCTGGATCGCAAGATGGATGGCGCCCGAAGCCGGCATGTGCCGTGTGGAGCAGGGCGATCTGGACGCGATGCAAACCCTGCTGCGTGAGCGGGAACGCGAGAGGGAGCTCCGCCACCGCCTGGCCGCGCTGGAGGAGGAATTGGGCCGCCGCCGCGCCGAATGCCCGCTGCCGGCAGCCCCGCCTCCACCACCGCCACCACCGCCAGCGCCAGCGCCGCCGCGCGAGCCAGAACCGCGGCCAGAACCCACACCGGAACCACCGCGTCCACCCACGCCGCCGCCACCACCGCGGCCAACCCCGCCGCCGCGCCCCGCTGAAAGGCCGCTGGAACGCCCACCCAATGTGGAGCCCTGCAATACCCAGGTGCAAAGTGGCGGGCGCGGCATCACCGAAACGCGGCATTTTCTGGGGCCGAATCCCGGGCGCGTGACCATCACCTACAACACGCGCATGGAGCCAGACCGGATCCGCGTTTATCACCGAGGACGCTCGCTTACGGAAACGCCGGGCTTTGTTTCCGGCAATGGCGTGATTTCCTTTGACTGGAATCCGCCGCGCGGTGGTTCGGCTGAGGATTACGTGGTCACGGTTGAAGTGATGGGCACGCCTGGCTCGCCCTCTACGCGTTGGGATTATACGATTGGCTGCCCAGGTGGCGGAAGGTAATGCTTTGCGGTGATTTCGCCGCAAAGCTGCGCCACCCATGCCATAATGATAGCCTACTCTGTGATGATAGAATGGAGTTCGCGCCCATGACCGTTTTGGCCCAGGCCCGCCGCAAACCCGCGCTTAAAAGCGCGGCGGCGCTGCTTTCCCTGTCCTTGCTGTTGCCCGCCTGCCAAAACCCCAATGTCGGCGCAGGTGGCCAGCCGCTGACGGCTGAGCAACAGGCCATGCGCCAGCAATCGCAGCGCTGGAACCAAACGGCGGCGACGGGTGCGCTGGCGGGCGCGGCAATGGGGGCAGCTGGGGCGGCGGCTTTGGGGCGTGGCAATACGGGCCAGAATGCGCTGATTGGCGCGGGCATTGGCGCGCTGGTTGGGCTCGCCGCCGGCATGGCGGTTGCGGAACGCAATCTTGGCTTTGAGAACCGTGAGGCCAATGCTTCCCAGCGCATCCTTTCCGCGCAGCAGGTCGCCAGTAACTTGAACAATACCGCCGCCGCTTCCGAGGCCGTGGCAAAACAGCATCAGCAGCGGTTGGCGCAGCTTGATCGGCAATATCGCGCCGGGCAAATCACCGCCGCGCAATAC
>JBKCUI010000259.1:0-4150 GCA_046318495.1 Pirellula sp.
CAAGCGGGAGCGTTCGTCGGCAGCGGTATGCTGTGGATGATGGCCGGTGTGCTGTGGCTGTATCACAGCATGCGCGCACCGGGTGAACGGACGGCCGCATCGGGGATTGGGCAAGGGCTGAGCTTGTTTTCGATGGCTCGCTCCAGCGCACAGCGTTCGCCGCTGCGAAGCATCCTGACCGTGTCGTTGATGGCCATGGCATCGTTTTTGATCTTGGCCTTGAGTCTGTTTCAAGCCCAACCGGACCGGCTGGGCACCGGTGGGTTCGCGTTTGTGGCCAAGAGTTCGCAGAGCATTCACGTCAATATCGGTGATCCCAAGCAGCAGCGTTTGGTGTTGGCTTCGAAATCCGAAGCGCTTGAGGGTGCCGAGATCGTTCAGGTGCGAGTGCGAGGCGGGGACGATGCCAGTTGCAACAATTTGTTCCAAGCCAAAGAGCCCCAGGTGATGGGGATCGCCTCCAACATTCAGATGGTCGATCGCGATGCGCAAGGCCGTTCGGAGTTCGCTTGGTTCGCGCGGCCCAGGTTCCCAGCCGGTGAGATGAGCGAAGGGATTCCCTCGCCTTGGAAAGCGCTCGAGGTAGCGGCGGATGGCAGTCCTGAGGCGCCGGTGCCGGTCGTCTTGGACCAGAACACCGCATTGTGGGCGCTCCATTTAGGAGGCTATGTCGGGGAGCGGTTTGCGTATACGTTTGGCGACAAGAAGGTTCATTTCGAGACCGTGGGGGTGTTGCAGAACACGGTGTTGCAAGGAAGTTTGTGGATCGCAGAGAAGAATTTTCAGACCGTGTTTCCCGAGATCGGTGGGTATCGGATGTTCTTGGTGAAACCCGCTGCGGGCAATGCGTCGCCGGAGCGACTGGCCAGCGCGAGGCGAGCGTTGGAGGAGGGATGGGCCGATGAGGGATTGAGCTGCGCGGCGAGCGAATCGATTTTGCAAAAGCTGCTGGCGGTGCAAAACACGTACTTGAGCGCGTTTCAAGTGTTGGGAGCGTTGGGGCTATTGCTCGGGACGCTTGGATTGGGGGTCACGCAGTTGCGCACGGCGTTGGAGCGGCGATCGGAGTTGGCGGCGATGCGAGCGATGGGTTTTTCGAAACAGCGATTGATGTTGGCGTTGTCGTTGGAGAATGGTTGGCAGTTGTGGCGTGGGATCGGGATCGGTTTGGGGGCGGCGCTGTTGGCCTCGTTGCCGGTTCTGTTGCAAGGCCAATCGTTGGCCAGCATCCAGTCCCCGTTGAGCATGTTGCTGTGGGTGGTGGGGCTCGGCATGGTATTCTGTGTGGGGGCCGCGTTCTTGGCGATGCGCGAGCCGTTATTGCAGTCGCTTCGTGCGGACCGATGACTCCCCAAGTCGCTTGGTAAACAAAAGCATTTCAACGTGAGGGTGGTGACGTATGATCGGATGGGGAATCGTGGGTTGCGGAATGATTGCCAAGTTTCATGCGCGGGCCATCGCCGAGATGCGAGGTTCGCGATTGGTGGCTTGCTATGGCCGCGATCCGGAGAAAGCGGCTGGGTTTACCGACGAGTTCGGCGGAACTGCGTATCACGAACTCGAAGCCATGCTGGCCGATCCGAACATCGACATCGTCACCATCTGCACGCCCAGCGGGGCGCACTTGGAGCCCGGCGTGATGGCGGCGCGAGCGGGCAAGCACGTGCTGGTCGAGAAGCCGTTGGAGATCACCACCAAGCGTTGCGATCGATTGATCGAGGAATGCGACAAGCAAGGCGTTTATTTGGGGACGATTTTTCCGTCGCGATTCCATGGCTCGTCGCTGCAGTTGAAGGCTGCGGTGGAGCAAGGTCGCTTTGGATCGATCTCGGTGGCCGATGCGATCGTCAAGTGGTTTCGCACGCAGCAGTACTACGACAGCGGCAAGTGGCGCGGGACATGGAAACTGGATGGGGGTGGTGCGTTGATGAACCAAGCCATTCACAGCGTCGATTTGCTGCTGTGGCTGATGGGGCCGGTGCGTCGCGTGACTGCGATGACGGCGTTGCGTGCGCATGAGCGGATCGAGGTCGAGGACACTGCCGTGGCGACGCTGGAGTTCGAGTCGGGGGCGCTGGGCACGATCGTTGCCACGACCGCCGCGTATCCTGGGACGCTCAAGCGCATCGAGATCGCGGGATCGCATGGGATGGCCGTGCTCGAGGAGGAAGCCCTCATTCGATGGAGCTTTGCGAAGACGACCAAGCAGGATGCGAAGATCCTTGCTGCCATGGCATCCAATACGACCGGCGGAGGGGCATCGGATCCTGCGGCCATCGGGCATGTCGCGCATCGCGAGCTGTTCAAGGATTTCGTCAAATCGATCCAGTCCGGTCTGCCATCGCGGATCGATGGGACGGAAGGTCGGCGGAGTGTGGAGCTCATCAACGCGATCTATCGATCCTCCAAGAGCGGTCGGAGCGTTTCGTTGCGTTAGTAGAACGCATGCGGGTGGGTGGGTATTGGGTGTGGTCTTCGACGGGTCCTTTGAGTGAGAATGTATCGAAATCATGGACCGTCTGCGACCGATCCATCGGCTGGTGCAAGCTTACTTCGCGGGCCAAGCATTGGTGTTGTGTGTGTGGTGGGGTTGGCTGTTGGCGTATCCGCAATGGATCGAAGTATTTCAGCCTAGGGATTGGCCGAAGGATGTGCTGCGGAGTTTTTTGCTGCCCGACAGTGTGATACTGGTAATGGGGTCGCTGGTGGTGGTGTTGGCGATTCAGCGGAGCAAGGCATGGGCTGGGATCGCGGTTTGGAGTGTGGCGATTGCCGCGTGGTATCCGACGTTGTATTGCATTGCGGCTAGCGTTCGGACGGGCGAGGGGTGGGGCGCTGCGGCATCGATGGTCTGCATGGCGGGATTGTCGTTGGCGATGGCGACGATCTATGGCGTCGGTGGCGAGCGCGCGGCCTCGTTTCGCGCGGTGGAGATGCCGTTTCGATCGGCGTGGGGTTGGACCGCGTTGCAGATCGTCATTTTCTGGGGGACGTTTTTGTGGGTGTTGCCGATGGCGATTGGGGAGTTGGAGCAGCGACTCGGCGGTTGGTCCGTGCGTTTTGCGGGGCAGCAAGTCATCGCGGTCGTCTTGTTTGCGTTCGCATCGTGTTTGGGGATATCCAGCGCGATCGCAATGAACTGGTATGGTCGGGCGACGCCCTTGCCGACAGCGACGCCGGCGAGGTTGGTGGAGCGAGGGCCCTATGCGTGGATCCGTAACCCGATGGCATGTGCGGGGATTGTGCAAGGGATTGCGGTGGGGCTGGGGATGGGCAGTCCGTCGGTGATGGTCTATGCGCTGTTGGGAGGTATTGTGTGGCACGTCGTGGTTCGCCCCGTGGAGGAGTCGGACATGCAGGTGCGTTTTGGCCCCGTTTATGATGCGTATCGGCAACGGGTCGGATTGTGGATTCCGAAGTGGGAGCGGTCGAACCGAGCATCGTCGAATTCGAAGGCGGATTCGCAGCAGTCGAAGGGCGGCTAAGCCCAGCCTGTTCCCTCTCCGTCGATCGACCATTGCTTGCATTGCAGCCATGGTGGCAATAGGTGGGTGGCACCAATTGAAGGCGTCAGCCGATCGGGAGGGCGAGGCTCCTGCCGAGCTAAACGCCGACAGCGAGATGCGATTCGTCTTTCAGTAACCAAGCAGGCATGCACTGGTTCGGCAGGAGCCTCACCCTCCCGTTTTGAAAACGTCGCGCGGATACCAGCCCGACGCGCAAGCGAGGGAGAACCATGCGAGGCACGTTTTGAGGCCTCGACCGGTTTAGCCGCTGCTTGCTAAGAACGGGGAGAGATGGCAGAAACATCGAACGCAGAAAGATGGGTGCTTCATTTTTCTGCGTTCGATCTTTGTGTCCTATCGAGGACTTGAGAACCATGGGTGGCACGTATTGAGGACCGCGAGTACGAGAATCCAGGGGGAATCCCTCGCTAACGCGTCGGGTTGGGATGGGGACGCTGCGCGTTGGCGTATCTTCGAGTACGAGTACGAGTACTGCTAGCGCGGAGTACGAGTACGAAAAGCCAAGGGGAATCGCGAAGCGATATGGAGCGAGAACCGAACTGCGCAACTTCAAAAGGCGCGAGCAAGGGTTCGGCGCTGCGAAGGCGGGAAGCGTGTTAGTCCCTCGCTAACGCTTCGGGTTA
>JBKCUI010000260.1:0-2402 GCA_046318495.1 Pirellula sp.
GGACTGAAAAACCTATACCATGGGACAGAACAAAGCGATGAACACCGAGCCCTCGATCGGTCGCTCGAGCAAGGGTTGCTCAACCGCTCCGGCCGGTTTGTTACTGGCGTTCGGTCCGATCCCACGTCTCTCGCAAAGGCGGTCGAGTAGAGGAGGACCGCAAGGCGGTCCTCCCCCCTCATCAAACCGGACGTGCGGAGTTACCGCATCCGGCTTATCGAAGGCGTTTCGTCGGTCGGCCCAGCAGGGAGGGATGATCGCCCCGGAGCATCTGTAAACCCAGTTGATGATACAGGTGCTCGTAGAGGGTACGTCCCGAAGACGGACGGCAACCACGCTGACTGCGGCGTCGTAGATGAGTACGCATACGCTGGAACGTATAGTAGTTCACCTGCGCGAACGCGCGGCGGGGATGGCCGTAGCCAAAGTAACGCCCCCAACCAGCCAGCATTCGATTTACCTCGGATACAATAATCGTGGCAGGCTTAAAACAGTGACGCGAGGCGGTCATTTCATGAAGCTTCTCGCGAACACGCTGCAGCGCCTTGCGACTAGGCCCCACGTAGAGATAGCGTTCCGAGTGGGGTAGGATACTACGCTCGTATCGCATCGTGAAGCCGAGAAATTCAAGACTATCGCCCACGAGTGGGCCAAGATTTACCGTCTTGGTCTTCTCGCGATTGATCGTTAAGCCAAATCGCCCCTCGAGCGTCGTCTCGATCCAGGATCGGAGACGCTCGCTTTGATAGCGGGCCAGGACGACGAAATCATCCGCGTAGCGGACGATCGAAGCCTTTGCCCAGGTACCTGGACCGGTGCGACTGTAGAACAGAACTTCAAACCAGTGAAGATAGATATTCGCCAAGAGTGGGGATATCACGCCACCTTGAGGGGTACCTTCAGTAGGTTTATGGCGAGTCTTGCGACCCGTCTGATCTGTTTCCTCGATCGTGCATTCGAGCCACAGTCGAATCAGGTGCAGCACAGTGCGATCGCTGATGCGAAACGAGAGTGCCGCCATCAATTTCTCCTGTGGAATCGTGTCGAAATAGCCTTTCAGGTCCGCATCGTACACCTCCCGTTTCCCTTCACGTAGATGCGAGCGAATCGCATCCAGGGCGCCATGGGCGTTCCGTCCGGGGCGAAACCCATAGGAACTGTCCAGAAAATCCGCTTCAAAGATCGGTTCCAAGATTAGCAGTACCGCCATCTGGGCAACTCGATCGCGAATGGTCGGGATACCTAAGGGTCGCATGCGGCCATCAGGTTTCGGAATCTGTACTCTACGTACCGCGTCAGGCTTGTAGCGTTTACTCCGCAGTTCCTCGTGGATGTTCTTGAGGAAGACTTCAACTCCTTCTTCGGTGGATTCGATATCCTCAAAACGGATACCATCCACCCCAGGGGCGGAACCTAGTTTCCTCACGGATTTCCAAGCGGATTGCAGAACGTCCATCCGGTAGATTCGATCGTACAGTGCGTAGAATCGAAACTTCGGTTCCTGCTTCGCCTTCTGACTCAGCTTCATTCGCAAACGCGAGACTTTCAGAGGCAGACCAATCCGACCGCAAGGGTCAACCGGCGTATCCTCGTCTTCCGTAGTGGATGGGTTCATCAAGCGGGTCTCGTAACGTTGTTGAAAGAAAACACATCCTTCGTCAGGCCCCTTCGCTCGTCGGGCATTACCCCGAGTCATCACTACTATGAGCCTGTCCGACTCCCGGTGAGGCCCGTCGGTAGTTATGGATTCCTACCAACAGTTGAGCTGGGGCTCACCCCATCGGGTCTCCCAGGTTCCTAGCTTGCCTTTCGGTGCCCGCTGTCCTCAACCACCCCGCTGGGTTGAAACGTTGCAGTTGCTCGTTGCTTCACGTTTCATGTTGGCTTCGCCATCTCTGAAGGGGTGGCCACCCAGGGTTTGCGTAACGAGGCCGAATCAGGTTCACGCTTTCGCATTACGGCTGACACCTTTGCGTTCGGAGGCTTCGGTGGCTGGATTACTCCAGACACCGCTCCGTCAGCTACATGGCGAACGAGCACTTACCATGGTTAGTACCTTTCAACTAACAAGACCAAGCCAAGCTTCGCCTGGCACACCAAAGACGCAAAGGGGACCGCCAGGTTCGAATTGCTTGTTTGCACGGCTGATCGCACCGGAGCAGGACGATCGATGATCTGCACGTCGATTTTCTGCACAGTCGCTCGATGATTCTGGGTTGCATAGCATTGGCTTCTCGCACGATCCTATATGCGTCCGCATGCGATCACTGCTTTTGTATGACGCCTTCGGTTTTCTCCCTTCGCGTCTTCGCGTCTTTGCGTGACCACTCGTCCATTCCATCCGCAGCGATCCGATTCAGAACTTTTGACGCCCCCACTTGGAGTCTGGTATCATCCTGGAA
>JBKCUI010000261.1:0-3017 GCA_046318495.1 Pirellula sp.
CTTTTCCGTTCAGGGAGAAGTGGTGGTGCGGTTGGAACAGCGGCTTGGCTACACGCATAAGGGCACGCTTTCACTCATGCTCGGCACCTCGCCCCGTGCCGCTGTGCGTTACGCGGCGCGGCTTTCCGGTGACACAACGGTGGCACATTCCTGGGCGTTCTCGGCGGCGGTAGAAGCGGCACTTGGTGTGGCGCCGCCGCCGCGCGCACTGCATTTGCGGGCGCTGATGCTGGAATTGGAACGCATCCATAATCACCTGAATGATTGGGGTTTTGTCTGCAATGACGCAGCCTTCGCCTTCCTCCATGCGCGTTGCGGTTTTCTGCGCGAAGGTTTGCTGCGCGCCATTGCCGCCGCTTTTGGCCATCGGTTGATGATGGACCGCGTTTTACCAGGTGGTGTCGCGCCCGATATCGCGCCGCGCGGGGCCGAGGCGATTCTGGCCGCGCTGGATGCAGTGGAGGCGGAAATCCCATCGCTGATGCAGATTTATGAGGCCCATGCCAGCTTGCAGGATCGGGTCGTGACAACAGGATATCTGCGCCCCGATCTGGCACGCAGCTTTGCCGCCGGCGGGCAAGTGGGCCGCGCTTCTGGCCGCGATTTTGATGCGCGTCGCCTGCCGCAAAACCAACCCTATCCAACGCTTGCCTTCGATGTGCCGGTGCTGGAAGCGGGCGATGTAGATGCGCGGTTGCGTATTCGCGTGATGGAACTTGGCCAATCCATCGCCCTTGTGCGGCAAGTGCTGGCCAGCCTTCCATCCGGTGAATTGATGGCGCCTTTGCCGGTGCGTGCCGGCGAAGGGGTGGCGATGATTGAAGGCTTTCGTGGTGACTGCCTGCATTGGGTGAAGCTGGATGATGGCGGGATCATCCAGGCGCTTTTCCCGCGTGATCCTTCCTGGCTGCAATGGCCGCTGTTGGAGGCGGCGATTGAAGACAACATCGTCGCCGATTTCCCTTTGTGCAATAAATCCTTCAATTGTTCCTATAGCGGGGTGGATTTGTGATGCTGTGGCCGAAGCTCGCCCGCGCGCTTTTCGCAAAGCCCCTCACGGATAATGCGCCGCTGGTGCCGCGGGAGACCATCCAGGCACTGGGCGAAAGGCTGGCCGCGACAAGCCGAGCGCGGCTGGGCCGTAGCCTCGCGATCCGGGAAGTGGATAGCGGTTCCTGCAATGGCTGCGAATTGGAGGTGAATGCGTTGCAGAATGTGGCTTATGATCTGGAACGTTTCGGGCTGCGCTTTGTCGCCTCACCCAAACATGCCGATGTGTTGCTGGTGACCGGCCCCGCTTGCCTTAATATGCGCGAGGCATTGGAACGCGCGCTTGCCAGCACGCCCGAACCGCGCTGGGTGGTGGCAGCGGGCGATTGCGCCGTAGATGGCGGCGTCTTCAAAGGTTCCTACGCGGTGGAAAACGGCATCGCCGCCGTGCTGCCGGTGGATTTGCTGATCCCGGGCTGCCCACCTACGCCGGCGCAATTGCTGGAAGGGTTACTTTCCCTGCTGGAGACGGAAGCGGCAAAAAAATAGGGCCGGCTGGGTTTAACCAGCCAGCCCAAAGGTACCATCCGAAGACGGACCAGTTGCGGCGCGGCATGCCGGGAATGAGCCGCGCGACATAGGCAAGTTGGCAGGCTTGACCTCTCTTCCCCGTGAGCGGCACCTTAACTTTTTTCAAGAATGGCGGGGCCGCTTCAGATCAGGCAGAGCTCGGCCAAATCGCGCCGTAGCTTGGGCGGCAGGGCTTCCAGGCCACGTGTGGGTGGGCGCGCCTGGTTCACATCCGCCGGCGCTTCTTCCGGCTTCAAATAGCGCCAGCCTTGGAAGGGCTTCATCTGGCGCGCTTCCACCGCCACCAGCGCAGGATCCAGTACCAGGGCCGCGCAGGGGGTTTTGTCGTCCCATTCTTCCTCGCGGATTTCCAGGATGCGCTGGCGTACGCGGATGAAGCCGCCAATCACCCAATAGATGGAGCCGCCATTGCAGAGTTCCTCTACGCGCTTCGGGAACATGCGCGTCCAGGCGCGCAAGGGCGGGTCGTCCTTCAGGCGGAGCGCCTGCAAGGCGGCTAGAGCCGCGACATCCTTGGGACCGACCGAGAGTTTGATGAGGTTCAACACAGGGCTTCCATGGCCGGAACTGCCCCGAGTCGGCAAGTGCCTTATGTCAACGCGCGCCAGCCAATATCGCGCCGACAAAACCCGCCCGGCCAATCGAGCAGGTCCACCGCGGCATAAGCGGCGTCGCGTGCTTCCCTGAGCGTCTTGCCAGTCGCCGCAATGCCCAAAACGCGCCCGCCAGTGGCGATCAGCGCGCCATCTTCGCGCCGCGCCGTGCCGGCATGGAAAACCTGCACGCCTGGCACCTGCCCGGCGGCTTCCAGGCCGCGGATTTCACTGCCCTTGGCATAGCTGCCCGGATAGCCGCGCGCGGCGATCACCACCAGCATGGCGTGCTGTGCTTCCCAACGCAGATCAAAGCGCGCCAATTCGCCATCACAGGCGGCGAGCAAGGCGGGCAACAAATCGGATTTCAAGCGCAGCATCAGTACCTGACATTCCGGATCCCCAAACCGCACATTGAATTCAATCAGCTTTGGGCCTTGCGCGGTGATCATCAGCCCAGCGAACAGCACGCCTTTGAAGGGCGCACCGCGCCGCGCCATTTCCGCCAGCACCGGGCGGATGATGTGGTCCATGACATCTTGCTGAAGGGCCTCAGTGAAAGCCGGCGGTGGCGAGTAAGCGCCCATGCCGCCGGTATTGAGGCCGGTATCGCCATCCCCCACGCGCTTATGATCCTGCGCGGCGCCCAGCGGCAAAGCAGTTTCGCCATCGCACAGCGCGAAGAAGCTGATTTCCTCACCCACCAGGCATTCTTCGATGACCACGGAAGCCCCCGCCGCGCCATGGACGCGGTCTTCCATGATATCGGCGATGGCGGCTTCGGCTTCGGCGGTGGTCGCTGCCACCACTACACCCTTGCCGGCGGCGAGCCCATCGGCCTTC
>JBKCUI010000262.1:0-14276 GCA_046318495.1 Pirellula sp.
CGTCTGGAAGGCGCGTTCCGATTCCGGGATGTCTGACCATGCGGGCATGGTCGGGTCGCGCGGTGTGAGTTCGGCGTTGGCAGGAATCCAGCCGAGTTTCTTTTGGCGAGCAAAGATCTCCTCTCGCAGTTTGTCCCAGCCCTGATTGAACTTGCCTTTGTATTTGTCAGCCCAAGACGCGTTGACGTGGTGCGGGCCATGAACGCCGCCCGGTGCCCAGTACATCAGGAAGGGCTTGTCTGGAGAAAATGCCCGATGCTTCTTCAGCCAGGTGATGCCCTTGTCCGCCATGTCCTCGGTGAGGTGATAGTTCTCATCGTGAGGCGGTTCGATGGCTGTCGTGTTCTCTACGAGTCGAGGCTCCCATTGTGATGTTTCACCCGCCAAGAAGCCGTAGAAATACTCAAAGCCATAGCCAGTGGGCCAATACGTGAACGGTCCCATCGCCGTGGTCTGATCCGCAGGAGTGTTATGCCATTTGCCGAAGGCCGATGTCTTGTAGCCGTAGTTCTTCAAAACCTCAGCCATCGTTGCGGCTGTCTTCGGCATAACACCAGTGTACCCATCCCAGTCCACCGCGCGCTCGGCTATCGTCCCGCTGCCGACTCGTTGATGATTGCGCCCGGTGAGCAATGCCGCCCGGGTCGGCGAACAAATCGAAGTCGTGTGGAAGCGGTTATAGCTGATGCCTTCTTTCGCAAGTCTCGAGAGTGTTGGCGTGTGAGCGAAGCCGCCGAATGTGTCCGGCACGCCAAAGCCAGCGTCGTCAATCAACACTATGAGTACGTTCGGCGCGTCCTTTGGTAATCGATCCGGCTCGACGCGACGTTTATGGACGGACTCTTGCAACGTTGGCCTCGAAATACTGGCCGATGGAGTAGCAGGAAAAGGAAGCACCGAACCGTCTTCCTGCGCGTTAGCGATAAGAGCATTGCCAAAACAACAAAGAGTGGCGAGTATTTTGACTGCTTTGAACATCAATGGTTCCTATTTCTTTAGATATCTAATATTTGTCGCACCGATGGAGCCATTGAATTTGAATGGTGCCTGGTCGAAATAATCGAGCGAGACGGGGGAATCCAAATCAGCACCGATGTCGAAGGTAGCATTCGAGGTGAAGTGAAGGGACATGGCAGCTGGTACCCGATCTTGTGCGACCTCTTTACCATTCACCTTGAGCGTCACATCCATTGGCCCGCCAATCTTGTCGACCAATCTTGATTCGACTTCAAACTTTACCTTGCCGGTTGGCAGCATGTCCTCCGACTTAAGCTTGGTGCGCTGAATCTCGAAAAGATTGAACTCGTAGCACAAGAATCCGTCCTTCATGTAGCAGGTGATGCCGCCGGAAAAACCGGCTAGCGCATAGAGCACACCATTAGCGTTTTCGGGAACCTCCACTTCCATGCTTACCAGGCTGTCTTGCTTACCGAGCTTGGGCGCAGCGGACTCTGGCATTCTCGTGATGGGCGCATCAAAGTTCCATTCCGTGAGTGCAGAGGCGGGCGCATCCTCGGGATGGAACATCGCTGTGGACCACAAGCCGCCGCCGATGGGTAGGTTCTTGTTCTTGGTGGATTCGAGCAAGAAAAGGAGCTTCAGCTCTTCGAGTTTTTGCGGATTGGTTGAGGAAAGATCATTCGATTGGCTCCAATCTTCATTGAGGTTATACAGCTCCCACTTGTCCGTCAGCGGCGACCATTCCTTGATCCCCTTCGGCATGCCACCCACCCACGGCTCACGGGGTCCCGGTGCGCTCGCGAACCAGCCGTCTTGGTAAATTCCTCGGCTGCCCATAATGTCGAAGAACTGGGTCTTGCGCGTACCCACTGCTTTGGCATCTCCCAATGCATAGGCCATGCTGACACCGTCGATCGAATCCTGCTCGAACCCGTTTACGATTTTCGGAGGCGTGATCTTGGTCAGTTCGTAAATCGTCGGCGCGATGTCGATGACGTGATGGAACTGTGGTCGCGCAATCGAGTCTGCTTTGATACGCCTCGGCCACGAAACGGCCATTGGCTGGCGAGTGCCCCCGAAGTGCGCGCCGACGAGCTTGGTGGATTTGTAGGGAGTGCTACCCGCCCACGCCCAGCCGGCATGATACATATTGTCCGTCTTCGGACCGCCGAGGGCATCGATACCGCCAAGTTCTTCGAGTGCCTCAAGGTGCTGTGAGATCTTGGTCGGAATCCCGTTTTGTGCGAGTTGCTCGCTAATGGTTCCATACAATCCTTCCGCAGAAGATCCGTTGTCGCCCCAGATGTAAAAGATCAGCGTGTTATCCAGTTTGCCCTGCCGCTCGATTTCATCAATCACGCGGCCAGCGTTGTAGTCGGCGTGCTCAGTGAATCCGGCGAATACTTCCATCAGGCGGCGTTGGAATGGTTTTTCCTTTTCGGGGATCGAATCCCAGGAAGCCATCGAAGCGGGACGCGGCGTGAGTTTCGCGTTCTGCGGAATCCAGCCCTTGGCTTTAGCCCGAGCGAAGACGCGTTCGCGATACTTGTCCCAACCGTCGTCAAACTTGCCTTTGTACTTGTCAGCCCACTCCTTCATGACCTGATGCGGACCGTGCGATGCCCCAGGTGCCCAGTACATGAAGAACGGCTTGTCCGGTGCATACGCCTTTTGTTCTCTCAGCCAGTTAATTGCGTCCTGAGCGATGTCATCGGTGAGGTGGTAACCTTTGGGTAGATGCTCGGTGACCGGGGATGTGTTGCGGGTCAGCGTAGGCTCATACTGCGAAGCTTCACCGGCAAGGAAGCCGTAGAAATACTCGAAGCCGTAACCGGTCGGCCAATAATCGAATGGTCCCTTGGAGGTGATTTGCTCTTCGGGGGTATTGTGCCACTTGCCCCATGCACCCGTGTTGTAGCCGTAATTCTTGAGCACTTCGGCGACCGTGGCCGAGGATTTTGGGATGGTGCCGCTGAAACCATCGAAGTCGTTGGCAATCGCTGCGATCTGGCCATTGCCTACCCGCGTATGATTGCGACCGGTCAGCAGCGCCGCTCGTGTAGGCGAGCACATGGCTGTGGAGTGAAAGCGATTGAACGAGACACCCATCTTCGCTACGCGATCGAGCGTCGGAGTATTGATTTCGCCACCATAGGTCGAGGGTGTACCGGGTCCAAGATCATCCATGAGAATGATGAGGATGTTCGGCGCACCTTCAGCTAGTCGCTTCGGCTCGATGCGTTTCTTGTAGGTGGAATCCTGGATCGTCAGCCCGGGAGTGGAGCCGGACGGTGCGGGTGGAAAGGGCAGAATCTCTTGTGCCCCTGCTGTGGATGCGAGTCCCATGCCGAGCACGAAGCTGAGAACGGCAATCAGCGATTTAAATCTTCTAAACATACTCTTCAATTTCGAAAATCAGTTAGTTACTGGGCTTGAGTTTCAGGATCTGCGATTGGATCCCCTCAAGCGTCTTCGCCATCTGGGCACTAAGGCCAAGCTGTCGAATTGGAAATTCACGAAAAGTGGATAGGTGCTTTTCAATGATGCCAAGAATGGGAGTGAGCACCCAAGTCTTGTGTTCCGCATATTGCCGATTCACGTCGCCGGTTTGACGTTCGAAGGGGTCCATACGTAGGTTCGTGATCATCGGTCGGCCAAGGCCAACGAGTGGGTCATCCCAATGTCCGCCTTCCTTGATCGAGAAGCTAATTTTGAACGACTCGTATCGGATCGCGGTGAGCACGGTCTCGTCGTAGTAGAAAACAAACTTGCGTGCCGACTTGTCGCTCTTACCAGTGAAAAGCGCCGTCTGATCAAATCCGTCGAGATGCAACTTGTAGTTTCTGCCGCCATAGTCAGCACCTTTTTTTAGCTTCTCAATCGTATCCGTCTCACCTGCAGCGGAAGCTAGCGTTGGCAATAAGTCCGTCATATCCACGATTTCGCTACTGACGCGGCCTCCGGGAGCACCCGGCCAGCGGACCATGCATGGAGCGCGAACGCCACCCTCCCAAGTCGTCCCCTTGTCGCCGCGGAAAGGACTTGTTCCCCCTTCAGGCCACATGTACTGATAGGCTCCGTTGTCGGTCACGTAGACGACGATGGTGTTCTTATCGAGGCCGGTCGACTCCAATTTCGCGAGCAGCTGGCCAACATGCCCGTCGTGCTCGGCGAGGGCGTCGCCATAGACATCTTCGCGTCCGGCGCGGGACTTTCCACGAACGCCGTCCTTGAAGTGGAGAAACACATGCAGACGTGATGAACAATGCCATAGGAAGAAAGGTTTCTTGTCCTTGGCCTTGCGATCCAAAAAGTCGAGCGACTTGGTGACGATTTCATCGTCGAAGGTCTCCATCCGCTTGGTGGTCAAAGGCCCTTCATCCTTGGTTGGACCATCGGCCGTACCCGAGATGACTCCTCGTGGATCGAACTTCTTGCGAAACTCGGGATCGGTTGGTCGGTCTGGATCCTCCAGGTCTTCATTGCCATTGAGATGGTACAAATTGCCGAAGTACTCGTCGAAGCCGTGCCGATGCGGTAGATGCTCTTCGAGGTCTCCGAGGTGGTTCTTACCGAATTGGGCGGTCGAGTAGCCCTTTGTCTTGAGAATCTCAGCAAGAGTAATGTCTTCCTTTTGAAGGCCAGCTGGTGAACCAGGCGTGCCAACGGTCGTTAGTCCCGTTCTCACAGGAAGCTGGCCCGTCAAGAAAGCTGCACGTCCAGCAGTGCAACTCGGCTGAGCGTAAAACGAAGTGAAGCGAACCCCCTCACGACCGATTCGATCGATGTTCGGTGTGCTCACCCCCATGATGTCTCCGCCATAAGACGACACATTCATCCACCCAACATCGTCGGCCATGATTACTAGGATGTTGGGTTTTGTCTGGGCCACAGCACGTTGCGGGAGACAAACCGCGAGGATTCCAACGACGACGCAAAAGCCAAAGTAACGATTGCTTAACATGCTGCAGTTTCCAAGGGGACAAGATTCTGTACTTCCGAGCGTATTTCTCGGTAATGTGGTGTGGAGAGATTCTGGCGGCTTCTACGGTAGAAACGATCAAATACAGGACCAAGGCCAAAGGCAATACGAATCAAGTGATCGTTTTTCGCGTTGTTTCTCCCACATTCGGTTCTACCCGATCGGTGCGTGATTTGATACCACACGCCTTGCTTAAGCTTTGGTCTTGAGCCAAACGTTTTTGGGAATCTGTAGCTGTTTCGCAAATGGCATGCTTGGTCGCTCGTGCTTGCGTCGCACCCGCCACGCGACTCCTGATTACTCCCATTAACCCGAGCGCATTCTCTCTGAGTCGGCATACATAACCCGGGTGAGCTGAATCGTTTGCAGCTCTCACTTTTCCAACCCGGTGGGATATGCCATGTCGAATCTATCGTTCTCAGATCTCTCCGTTAGCCAACGCCGTGAGCGGATCGCCGCTCTCCTCGGGATCGGCCTTCAGCGCGTGCTCGATCAAAGAGCCCGAATCTCTGCCCACTCTGGCGACTCCAGCCTTGAGGTTTCCTCCGACCTGAGGCTCTCTGTGTCTCAACCCGAAGTCGGGGAACCTGACGACGCCGACGAACCATGATCGACGTCGGTCAGACCAAGTGATCACGCAAAGAAACCACAAACTGATGGAGGTCTGTCTGGACTCGGTAACAGCAGCCGAGATTGCAAAACTGGAGACGATATCCGTCGCACAGCCGACCAAAGTACCCAACAAAATCTGAACGCCAAATGAGGCCCTTTTCGTCGCCCAAATTCCCTTTTCCATAACGAAACCGGAACCGGCGTCGGCAACGTTGCCGACTCCAACTGCCACAAGTGACCGGTCGCGACGCCTCCGAATTCCTGTTCCCCTAGATTTTCCGGCCGCGAGTAGGTGCGAGGCCCACTCGAGTCTGCAATGTTGCAGCTAAGGCGATTGAAGCGATGAACAAAAGCGTGCTAGGTCGAATTCTCTGAGGGAACGAAATGGCTTTTGACGGCGAAACCATGAACGATAACATTCCACGCATCGGAGACCGCATTCGACTGCTGGCAATTGCC
Organism: Pirellula sp.; assembly: GCA_046318495.1. Classification (GTDB taxonomy): domain Bacteria; phylum Planctomycetota; class Planctomycetia; order Pirellulales; family Pirellulaceae; genus JBKCUI01. The sequence goes on from JBKCUI010000262.1 coordinate 6,014, forward strand.
GACGACCCCGCCCCGATCCCTATCGACATGCGCGGGGTAATTACTGACGTCCACAAGCATCGCGGTTGGATGCAGATAGAAGTGGACTGGGAGTACGGTCGCACGTTGATGTTGACCGTTCCACCCGATCAGTTTGCGGTCGTTGATCCATCCAGTGGATTCAATGAATAAGTCCCGCCGATGAATTGTGCGCAGCACGGGTAAATTGCCGAGTTTTGTCCAACCACTGCAAGTCAGTAGCCCCTAAAAGCCACCTCGCACCGGTTTGGGTGACCGGTGCGGGTTAGCAGGCCATTTTGTTGGCGGCAGAAATGATAAAATCTAGGCAACCGAGGCGAGTTCCTAGACTCCCAAAGGCAGGTCGAGTATCGTGTTTTCCTCCGCAAAAACAGTCGGCATCGCTAGCCATGTCTTCTGGATGGTTAAGGCGGGGCGGAGAGTAAGCGATCCGAGACGGCGACTTTTCTTGGGCATAGAAGTTCCTTCTGAATCGTTGAAAGCTGGACTCTGAACATCCGCAGGGCAGAATTCTGAAGCCATCGAGTGAGCGTGCTTTTCCAGTCGCTCGGTTTGAGCTTCTCAACTACTGTAGCAGGCCTATGACCGACGTTACCCGCATCCTGACGCAAATTGAAGCTGGCGATCCATCGGCCGCCGAGCAGTTGCTGCCGTTGGTCTATCAAGAACTGCGGAAGTTAGCATCCGCGAAGCTGTCCAAAGAAAAGCCGGGACAGACGCTGCAACCGACGATGCTGGTGCATGAAGCTTATCTACGGCTCGTCGATGTTGATCAACCGCAGAAGTGGAACGGGCGCGGCCACTTCTTTGCAGCAGCTGCCGAAGCCATGCGGCGGATTCTGGTCGAGAAGGCTCGCCGCAAACAGAGCCTGAAACAGGGTGGCCACCTGCGTCATGTCGATGTGGACATGGATCTTGCGTCAGTCCCCATCGAAAATCCTGTGGAGGATTTGTTGGCCTTGGACGAAGCATTGGCCCGATTTGAGTCCCAATGGCCAGACAAAGCAATGCTGGTCAAGCTGAAGTATTTTGCCGGGCTGACGACCCCTGAAGCCTCTGAGGCGATGGGAATCTCCACTGCAACAGCGGAACGCTATTGGAAATTCGCCCGAGCGTGGCTGCATTCGCAGCTTAAAAGCCTCGATTGAGTAGTGCTTCCGGGGACGGAAAAAGAATTTTGAAAATAGGGTGATGGGATTTGTGTGTGGATTTCGCACTGTTTTTTAGACGGGAATCATTACGAGAACCAGATCTGAAGTCGCCGGAGCATTCGATGTCCGATAAAGAGCCAAATCTCGATTCGTTGTTTGAAGATGCCGTGGAGATGAAATCGGCCGCCGAACGAGCCGCGTACCTCGATCAAGCGTGCGGCGACGACCTGGAACTGCGAAGGCAGGTGGAGCTATTGTTGCAATCGGACGAGCAGGCAGGCAGCTTTCTGAATCAACCGCCGGTGGAGCTCGAGGCGACCATTTTGACCAGCGCGGCCAGCGGCAATCTGGCTGCGGCGTTGGAGGCGGGGTTGGCTCCGGCCTTCACTGCGGAGCAAGCCGTCTTGCTCGGTGATGGGAATCACAGCGTCTTGAAGATTTTCGAACAGACGTTAGCTCACGTGCCGCGCGTCGCATTGCGCGATTCCGGGGAACTCGGCCCCGAGCCGATCACGCGGTCGAAGTCGCCCGAGATGCCGAAAGGCAACTCGGACAGCCGCTACCAGTTGCAGGGCGAGATCGCTCGCGGCGGGATGGGGGCGATTCTCAGGGGACGCGACACCGACCTGGGGCGCGATCTGGCGATCAAGGTGCTGCTCGATCAACACAAGAACAAGCCGGAAGTTGTGCAGCGGTTTATCGAGGAAGCGCAGATCGGCGGTCAACTGCAACATCCGGGGATCGCGCCGATTTACGAACTGGGGCAGTTCGCGGACAAGCGGCCGTTCTTCGCCATGAAGCTGGTCAAGGGGGAGACGCTTTCGAAGCTGCTGGCCGATCGGGAAGAGGCTGCGGCTGAGCGTGGCAAGTTCATCGGCATCTTCGAGCAGATCTGTCAGACGATGGCCTATGCTCACTCTCGCGGGGTGATTCATCGCGACCTGAAGCCGGCCAACATCATGGTCGGAGCGTTCGGCGAAGTGCAGGTGATGGACTGGGGCCTGGCCAAGGTTCTGCCCGTGGGCGGTGTCGCAGACGAGAGGAAGGCGTGCGACAAACAGAAGGACCAGAGCATTATTCAGACGTTACGTAGCCAGCCTGGCAGTGACGTGGTGGGCACATTTGGCACACTGGGTTCACAGACGCAGATGGGCAGCGTGATGGGAACCCCGGCCTACATGCCGCCGGAGCAGGCGTTGGGCGAGATTGACCATCTGGACGAGCGGGCGGACGTGTTTGGTCTGGGAGCGATCCTATGCGAGATCCTGACTGGCAAGCCGCCGTATGTCGCCGACGACGGGACGCACGTTTTCCGCATGGCTTCTCGCGGCAAGCTGGAAGACTGCTTTCAGCGGCTCGACGCCTGCGGAGCCGATGCCGAGCTGATCGCCCTGACAAAGCACTGCCTGGAACTGGAACCACAGAATCGTCCGCGTGACGCGAGCGTGCTGGCGGAGCGGGTCTCAGGTTACCTGGAATCGGTCGAGACCAAGCTGCGGGAAACAGAGCGTGCGAGATTCGATGCTCAGGTTCGTGCCGAGGAACTCCGTCGCCGTCAAAAGCTGGCGTACTCGGCTGGTGCGGCGATCGCCGCCTCGCTTCTGATCGGCATTGCGGTCAGCGGGTGGCAGGCAGTGCGGGCCATGCAAGCAGAGAAGAACGCCCAGGCCGAAACGCGTCGGGCCATCCAGGCAGAGAAGATGGCCAATGAAGAGGCACTTCGGGCCGGGGCGGCGGAAAAGAACGCCCGCGATGAGGCAGTGCGGGCGACCCGGGCCGAGGAGCTGGCCTCCCTGCGCCTGACGGAATCGGAAACAGCCCGCCAGGAGTCCGAGGCGGCACGGGCGGACGCCGAGGCGATCTCGAAGTTCCTGACGAACATGTTCGAAAGCGCCCGCCCCGGGGACCAGAGGGGCGGACGCGAAGTGAAGGTGGTCGATATCCTGGAGACGGCGGCCAAAAACCTGCAGGGCCAGTTGGCGGACCAACCCGACCGGCGCGCCAAGCTGCTGCTCACTCTCGGCTCGACCTACTTCGCACTAGGTCTCCGTAGTGAAGCAATCCCTCTGTTGGAAGAGGTGCGCGCCCATTACCAGCGCCGATACGGCCCGGACTATCCCGGCTTGATCCATTTGAATATGCTGTTGGGATTTAGTTACGGCATGGACGGCCGCAAAGAGGAGCAATTGAAGGCTCTTCAAGAGCGCCTGGATATCAGCCTCAAGGTGAACGGCGCTGCGCACAGCGAGTCACTCTATTCGCTCTGTCATCTGGCGGATGCCTACGACCATGTAGACAAGGAGAAAGCAGTCGCGCTGCGTAGGCAGCGGTTGCAACGGACCGAAGAAGTGGTGGCGCAGAGACGCAAAGACCTCGGTCCGGAGAATCTTGAAACGATCAGAGCACTGGCTTGGTTGGCCGAGTCGTATTCAGATCTCGGCCGAGCCGACGACGCCCTTAAAGTAGGAGAGGAAGTGCTGGCGTTGCGCCACAAGGCGTACCCTCCGGGGCATTTCGAAACGCTCTTAGCAATGCGTGACTTGGCGGGAAGCTACTTCAAGTTCGGCCGCAAGGCGGAGGCTTTGGCCCTGCGCGAGGAACTGGTCACTCTGTCCGCCACGTTTCGCGGCCTGGAGAAAGGAGATACCCTTGCCGCGATGACGCAATTGGCGGCATCGTATCTCGACGCTGGCCGGACCGAGGAGGGGTTGGGGCTGGTCAAGCAGGTGCTGGAAACGAGGGTCAGGATTTACGGACCGAAACACTCGGACACGCGTTATACGGTCTGGCAACTGGCGAATGCCTACCGCCAAGCTGGACGCCCGGACGATGCCGCGAACCTGCCAGCGGTGGTGGAGGCTCTCAGCCGCACGGTCCAGCCAACAGTGAAGGCCGGGACGGCCACGCCCAAGGCCGATCTCTCCGCTCTCCGCGAAGTCGCACGCGACCGCGTCCATGCGGACCGATTTCAGGCAGTGCTTCTGGGTGACGTTCAACCCACGGACAACGCCGAACGACTCACCTTGGCCCTGCACGCCTTCGACAGTCGGAAATTCACATTGGCCAATCGGCTGTGGACGGAAGTCGTGGAGAGCGAAACAGTGCTCAACGATGATCTCCGCTCGCAGTTGCGCTACGGCGCGGCCCGCGCCGCGATCCTGGCGGCGGCGGCAACAGGCGAAGTCGAACCCGTGCTCGATGCTACGGCGAAAGGAAAGCTCCAAAAGCAAGTGATGGACTGGCTGCTGGCCGAATTGGCCGCGAACCATGCTGGGGAACCCAAGGTCGTCGAGATGGCTGCGGAATTGGCCAACCTGCTGCTGACGAAGACGACACATTGGAGCGTGTTGAAGCCGACGGAGATGAAGTCCGAAAACGGCGCGACGTTGACGTTACAACAGGACGGTTCCATCCTGGCGTCAGGAATCAACGCAAGTGGTGATGCTTACACGGTTCGCGGAGTCACGGGCGTGGCCCACATCGCCGCGGTTCGTCTGGAGGCCCTGCCGGACCCGAGTCTTCCCAACAAAGGTCCAGGACGGCATTCCTCGGGGAATTTTCAGCTCAGTGCGTTACGGCTGTTTTCTCCCGCGACTGACAGCGCGAATGACATGACTCGACTCTCGTTGGCATCCGCATTTGCCAGTTTCGACTACAAGGCAGCCGATGCTGATGTCGCTGGATTGGTGGATGAGAAGCTCAATCAGGTCTGGCAAGTCTGGGGACGGTTTGGCGAAGCGCATCAAGCAATCTTTCTGACCAGGGGCACGGTTGCCGCCGGCCCCGGTCAAACCATCGTGGTTGAACTACGTCACAAGGACGATCATGACGGCATCAATCTGGGACGCTTCCGCCTCTCCGTGAGCGATGATCCCGCAGACTTCAACCGTGAACGACTGCGTTTCGCCGCACTGAAGGTCCGCGATCCCTGGGCAAAGCTGGCTGCGACCTACATGATCATTGGCGATCAACCGGCGCTCGATGTGCTGCTCACAGCTCACCCGGCAGCGGCCGCCAGTATCGGTGATCTGCATGCGACGGACAAGAACTGGGAACGGGCGATTGCCGAATACAGCAAGCTGATCACTCCCGAGACCTCGGACGCGGCGTTGCTTTCCAAACGAGCTGCGGCGTACATCGCCACCGAGCAATGGGATCTGGCCAAAGCCGATTGGCTGGCAGCAATCGAACTGCAGCCGAATCTGCTCGTGCAGGCATTCGGCAGTTTCGGCACTGCGGAACAATGGGAATTGGCGGCGGAATTTGGGAAGCAAATGCTTCAGCAGCAGCCTGACCTAACGTCCGTGCAGTGGATGTCCGTTCCACCGGTTCTGGTGCTGGCAGGAGATCGGCAAGCTTACGCTGAAGTCTGTGAACGCATGCGCCAGAGGTTTGCCGATTCCACGTTCCGTTTCGATGAAGAAAGGACGGTCAAGGTTTGTCTGCTCTGGCCGAATGTGATCGATGCCCACACGCTGTCTGCGCGGCGATTCAGCGACAGCCTGGACAACGGGACGGCCGGCCCTCTGAATCGCCCCTGGTTCTGGGCCACTCGCGCCTTGCTGGCCTATCGCCAAGGTGATGCCGACCTCGCAGTCAGGCACATTGCCAAATCCGAGGAGGACAATCGCTACTTGTTCGCCCATGCGATGAATCTGGCTGTCCTGGCGCTCGCGCAACACGAACTCGGTCGTACCGATGAAGCCCGAACGGCACTTGCCGAAGCTGCACAACTCATCGGCCAGCAAAAAGAAGATCCCAACATCAAAGGCAACCACGATCTGCTGATCGCCGAAATCCTGTTCCGCGAAGCTGCAGCGACGATCGGCGGCAATGCCAACTCAAGCGACGACACAAGCAAATGAGCAACAAGGAAGTCGCAGCCCGGTTCATGGAACTGGGGCGACGATTTAGCTTTCTGCCACCCAGGATTGCAAGTTTGCTTAAAGTCGCTCGCTAACAATCTTTGCTTGTGATCGACTCGAAAACTACTCGGTTGCAGATTACAACGGCATTCCGTACAAACGTGCGCGAGTACTCGCCACTTGCTATCGCCCAGGGACCAATGATCAAAAAAGTCAAACAACGGATTGGTTCTACGATTTGTTGTTCGATTGGCGACGTGATCGTCTTTAATTCGGCGGATCTCTACACCAACTCGCTTTTCTTCACTGTCTTCCTCGTTGCTCGTTCACATAGTTTCTCAAGATGGTTGCGAATGCCGGGGACCTTGGTTGGACCAGTTGCAGGAAGAAATGCGGCAAGACTTGGGAGGCTCGGAAGCAATTCCACGGCGATGGCTTGGTCTTCCAACACAACATCGGTGTAGACGTTCATCGTGAGATTGATATCGGAATGGCGAGCGAGACTCTGCGCCATTTTCGGTGAGACGCCTAACTTCGAAAGGTTGGTAATGAAGGTCTTACGCAAGGCGTGGAAGTCGGCATACCGGCCTTGGGCATCGATGAAACAAAGGAATGAACTTTCCTCGGCTTTTTTCCGCAAGGCCATGTCCACAATCGATGCAAGCCAAGGGGCACTTCGCGTGGAGCAAAACTGGGATTCGGGATATCAGAATCCTTCCTTACCATTTAAGTACGCAAACGTTAGTCATTCTCAAGAGTGAGGCGTTCAGAATGGCCGTTTTACGGCTTCCGTCCGATGGGCCGGAGCATCAGGTTTTATAAGTTTCGGCGCGACGATCGACGCACTTTTGAGCATCCTATTTGACCACGTTTGGACGCACCGGATTGACACGCCGGAGCGCCTCCAGTGATAACTTTTTGAGCCTCCATCAAAACATCGATTCAGTTAGTCCTTCCGCTCATCAAAAACTTGGCACTCAGCGTGATTGCATATTGCGCTATCCAACTGCCCCGACTGGCATAGGGAACAGTTCCAGCAGCAAAGCCTTGTCGGCCCGCAGTTGGGCTAGTTCTTCGATCCGTCGGGTAATGCTTCGCCAATGATTACCACGCGCTCCACGGGTGTTCGAAGAGAGTTCGGCTCCCGCAACTGAACTAAGGGTATCAAACTTTGTTTGACCCTCGTGTTATAGCAGCAGGCCGACGCCTCAAAACGTCGGCCTGTTTGCGTTTCTGGCCTTTGTTTTTCCAGTCTTTCGCGAAACCTCCGCCTCTCAAACTCTCTCAAACTCTCTCCATCGCGACCACTCTCTAGCAATACGCGCGACATCGGCTAGGGCTGATTACTCTCCCTTTACCCAGAACTCTCCCGAGTCTCAAAGTCTCTTGACCCTAGGGTTATGGAAATCACTCTGATCCCATAACCCGAATTCGGAAATTCAGAGTTTCGGCTTGGGAAGCACCCTTCAGCATCATCGGCGCTTATAACCTGCTGCAGCGAGCTAGTGGTGGCCAGTTCTCGCTTGTTTAGATTGCTGATCCCAATCTGCTATACTCATGGTTTGCTCCCTGCAGATTCTGGAGGTGGTCATTCATCGACTACCTTCTACCCTGAAATGAGCAAGGATCTCCGTAAGGGGCACGACCGGTGATCTAGCAGCGGGGAAGAATTTGGAAATCAACTACGAACTGCCATACGAGAAGAATATGAATCCCAAGCTCGCCTCACTCTTCGTTTTTTTATGTACGCTCGCCACAACCGCAGCGGACGGCCGTGCGCAGAAAACCGACCCCATCAAAGTGACACCGGAGACCTACATCCGCGCGGAAACCGATCGGCAGTTCGGCGAGATCGTGAAAATGGCGGGGGCATCAATCGCTTCTATCACTTCCGGAGCCCCACGCCGCTCGACAAGCAGAACGTCGTACGGATGAACCGCGACACCCTCTACTCCATGGGCGTTATCGACACGTCCAAAGGCGCTACCATCACCGTCCCCGAGCTACCCAAAGACCGTTACGCCTCGGTGTATCTCGTGGACAACGATCACTACTGCCCGTTCGTTATTTACACCGCGGGCACGCACGAATTGCCGAAGGACACCAAATACCTGGGAATCGGAATCCGCATCCAGGTGTTCAATCCGAAAGACGCGGACGAAGTCGCGTTGGTCAACAAGTTGCAGGATCAATTCGTCATCAAGGCTGACAACGCCGATCCACTGCCCG
>JBKCUI010000263.1:0-12780 GCA_046318495.1 Pirellula sp.
CGGCGGGCAGTTGATATTGAGTCGGTTTAGGTAAAGCGTATCGAAAAATCCGAAGCCATCGCGCATAACGATTGACAGCATTGGCGAAGGTCCAACATGCCAAAGGACCCTCGTGCGATGCGGTTTGACCAAGCAAATCCCAAGGTATTCCTGCAAATCGAGGGATCGCATGAACCGCTCGTTCGCCTCGCGAGCACTGCCCCACCAGTTTCACAATCGCGTGGGGAATTCCTGCCAAAAAATTGCCACGCCCCCGCGCTGTGAAGATGCGCCTAGGTCCGAACCCCAACCTCAGGACAAAACCTCCGTCCCCTTCGATTTGCTATCAACCGATTCGACCGGAAGAACGAACTCCACCAGCCGCCGCAATCGTCGACGCAACGCCCGCTGCAAATCATCCAGCAACGAATACACCACCGGCGTCGCCACCAAACTCAGAACCAACGATAGCGCCTGGCCCCCGATGATCACCTTGGCCATGCTCGCCCGAGCACTGGCTCCAGGCCCACGTCCGAGCGCGATCGGAAACATCGCTGCCATCAACATCACGGTCGTCATCAGAATCGGCCGCAGCCGCGTGTAGTTGGCTTCGATGATGGCCGTATCGCGATCCATGCCCGTCCGCCGCAACTCGTTGGTCTTGTCGACTTGCAAGATCCCGTTCTTCTTGACGATCCCGATCAACATGAACAACCCAAACATCGCATACAGATCGAGCGGCGTTCGGAACAACAGCAACGACAACAACCCAAACGGAATCGTCACCGGCAACGCCGCCAAAATGCTGATCGGATACACCCAACTCTCGAACTGCGCCGCCAAGACCAAATACATGAAGGTAACGCTCAAACCCAACGCCACCATGAAGTAGTACGCGGTCTCATTGAGCATGTCGGCTTGGCCGCCGAACACGATGCCGTACGCGGGATCCATGTTCATCTCCGCCACGCATCGATTGGCGTACTGAACCGCTTCGTTGAGCGATACTTCATCGGGGTGCGCCATGAGCGTCACCGTTCGCTGGCGATTCAAGCGATCGATCTGACTGGGGCCTTGCTTCTCCTGCAGCCGCGCCAAGCTCCCCAGCTCGATCGGCCCGGCCGTGGCCGAAGGAATCGCCAAGCTGAGCAACTCCTTGGAATCGGTTCGGAACCGTCGATCCGCTCGCAGCCACACATCGTACTGCTCCGTCCCCTCCTTGTAGCTGGATACGATCTGACCTCCGACCAGTACATTGAGCGTGTTGGCGATCATCTGGACCGGGATCCCCAAATCCATCGCCCGCTCGCGGTCGATCTCGACTTGCAATTCGGGCTTGCGCATCGACAACGTCGAATCGATATCCACCAGCCCCGGCAATCGCGACAGCTTCTGCCGCAACGTCTCGGCGTACTCAGCAAGCTTGCTCACTTCGGGACCTTGCAAACTGATTTGGAAGATTCGGCTATCCCCGTTGGGACCTCCGCCCAACGCCGACACATCCGAGACCGCCGTCCGGAGATCGGGATACTCGGACAAAATCTCGCGGGCTTTTCGCATGAGCTCAAACTGGGTGAACTTGCGATCCTCCAACTCGAGAATGCGCAAGTAGATCGAACCGCGTGTCACGTCCCCCTGCCCCTTCGCCGTCCCCGTTTGCCCGATCGACGTGAAGCGATGCTGGATCCCGGGCAATTGCATCAACCGCCCTTCGATCTCCTGAACGATCCGATCGGTCCGCTCCAGCGTGTAGCCCTCAGGGGTGATAAAGCTGATCTGCATCTCGCTTTGATCGTCGCGCGGAACCATGTTGATCCCGAGATTCATAAAGATCAGCGGGGTGCAAGCGACGACCAAGCAACTGATCGCAACCGTCATCCAGCGATGCCGCAACGACCATCGCAGGATCATCCCGTAACTGGATTCGACCCATCGATAGATCCATCCCGATTTCGAACCGGCGTGACCATCCTCGGATTTCTCAAGCTTCAAAAAGCGAGAGCACAGCATCGGGGTCAAGGTAAAAGAGACAAACAGGCTCATCAAAATGGCAAAGGCGACGGTCAATCCAAAGCTGCTAAAGAAGCGACCAACCATACCCCCCATGAAGGCCACCGGCACAAAGATCACCACCAGCGACAGACTGGTCGCGAGCACCGCCATTGCGATCTCGCGCGTCCCGACACGCGACGCCTCCATCGCATCCAATCCGTTCTCTTCCATGTGGCGAAAGATGTTCTCGTGCACCACCACCGCATCGTCGATCACGATCCCGATAGCCAGGATCAACCCCAGCATGGTGATGTTGTTGAGCGTAAAGCCCATGGCCTGCATAAACAGAAATGTTGGCACAATGGACGTGGGAATCGCTAGCGTGGCGATGATCGTGGTCCGCCAATCCCGAATGAACAGCAGGATGGTGATTCCGACCAACACCGCCGCGAGCAGCAAGTGAAACTTGACTTCGTCCATCGAAACCCGGATGAACCGCGATTGATCTTGGGTGATCTCCACGCGGATATCGCTTGGCAACGTCTTGCGGATCTTTGCCAGCCGGGCCTGCACTGCGTCGGAGATGGCGACCGTGTTGGTGCCGGATTGCTTTTGAACGAACAAACTCACGGCGTTCTGACCATCCAATCGGCTCAGCCCGCGCGGCTCTTCAATCGAGTCCTCGGCCACGCCGATATCCCGGATCCGTATCGGGTAGCCCTTGCGATTGGTCACGATCAAATCGTTGAAATCGTCTGAGGACGCAATGCGACCCAAGGTCCGAAGGACCATCTCGCGCGGGCCTTGATCCACGATGCCGCCTGGGACTTCGAGATTTTGCGATACCAAAGCTTGCCGCACTTCTTCGATGGAAATGCCATAGGCTCGCAACCGATCGGTGTCGACGCGAACGTTGATCGCGCGACTGCGACCGCCGGTCAAGAAAACGTTGCCGACCCCAGGAACCGTCTGCAGCATCTCCTGGATCTGCCGACGCGCGATCTCGGTCACCTCTTGAATGTTCCGATTGCCCGAAATCCCCAAGGTGATGATCGGGGCAGCATCTAAGTCGAACTTGTTGACCAGAGGCGTCTCCATCCCCTCGGGCAGTTGCCGCACGATCGACGAGATTTTGTCTCGGGCTTCCTGAGCCCCTACGTCTCCGTTCTTCTCCAGCACGAATCGCACCACCACCGTGCAACTCCCCTCGCGCGTGGTTGACCGCAGCTCGTCGATTCCGGAAATCGTGTTGAGCGCTTCCTCTAACGGTTTGGTCACCGAGCTTTCCATCTCTTCGGCGCTGGCACCCGGCAACGCAGCCGAAATCGAGATCACCGGAAAGTCGACCTTGGGAAACAAATCCACCCCGAGTTCAAAGTAGGCCACGATCCCGAGCACCACGGGGATGACCACCAACACCCACGTGAAGACGGGACGCCGAATGCAAATCTCAGAAATGTTCATCGCTTGATCGTCTCGTTAGAACTTGGTCTTCTCGTTAGAAGCGGTCTCATTCGACGCCGGTTCGCTCGATGCATCCTGGCCGACTGTGGTTGAGGGCATCGATGCCTCCGTTGCCCCGGCCGGGACAGACCGTTCCACCACGGGGACGCGATCCGAGAGCATCCTCTGCCCGCTGGTGATCACCCGCGCTCCCTCCGGCAATCGCGGGCTCACGATTTCCACCCAGTCTTTGGTTTGCTGTCCGAGTTGAACGGGATACTCGCGCGCGACTCCGTCCTCAAAAAGAAACATCTTGTTGACCCCAGCCAACGAGTACAGACCCGCCATCGGAATGGTCTGCGCCGTTTCTGCAGCGCCGACGAGAATCTTGGCTTTGGCAAAGCTTCCCGGCTTGCACCGCCGATCCTCGTTCGGCATCTGGACCTCGACGATGAACGTTCGCGTCGCCCGATCGACCGACGGACTGATCTTGGCAACATGGCCAGGACGCGGAACATCATGCGAGGACGTCGACACCATCACCGTTTGCCCCACCTCGATCTTCGAAGTGTGGATCTCGGGGACCGATAGACGCAACTTGAGCGTGCTCCCCAGCACCAATCGAAACAGCTCCGTGCCCGGACGCAACAGCGTCCCCTCGGATACCAAGCGCTCGGACACCGTGTAGATGTGGTCGCCGGTCCGATCGGAAAGGGTCGGATTGGGGACGCGAATCTGACAATCGGTCAAACGCTGCTTGGCGATCGCGAGGTCCGCAGCCCTCAATCGGGCGGTCGCCGCCGCGGACTGGGCCATCAGAAGCTGGTTCTTCCAATCGGATTCGAGCACGCGCACATCGGATTTGGCTTGCTCGAGATCATCCATGCTGATCGACTTGGTCGACTCCAGCGGCAGCATGCGATCCAATCGCGACTTTGCCAAATCGAACTTCTGCTTGGCCGACACCACCGTCGGCAATCCGCTCAGATCCTCCCCTTCGACGGGAACCGCTGCAAACCCCCACTTCGATAGCTCGGCTTGCAAACTCCGCTCGGCTTGATCCACCGCCAAACGCGCGTCGGTTTCATCCAGCTCCAGCAACACATCGCCCGGCTTGACCACGCTCGACAAATCGTGGTAGATGCGTGCGACGCGCCCTTCCAGCTTGGAGCTGATCACCAACTCTTCAAAGCCGTGCAGCGTTCCCACCGCATCGACGGTGCGTTGGATGGGCCGGGATTGAACAGGCTCGGCCGTCACCACCAGCGCGTCTCCGTACGGCGTTGTTCCGAGCTTCACCCCTTCCAGTGATACCAACGGTGCATGCTCCTCGCGAGTCGACCACCATCGACCGATGGCAAAGGCTCCCACGGCCAACCCCAACCATGCGATCCAGTGCCAACTGCGATTGGACGATGCATGGCCCTGCACCGCGGATGACGCTGAGGGATCGGAATCCAGTCCAGCCCCTTTGCCCGCTCTGCGACGCGATGATGAGTTCGGCACGGAATCATCGTTTTCCTCGACGTCGATGACCTGGTTCGCCATGAAAAAGTTCCTTGAAATGCTGCTGTTGCCGAAAAGAGAAAGATCAATCGCGCGCTGATGCAACCACCGCGTTCGCCTCGCGCGCATGCAGTCGCTCGACTTGTTGCACCCCTTCGCGCGCAATCTTGCGAAAGAGAACGAGCAATATCTCTTGCTCGTCTTCGCTGAGGGCACCGAGCAACGCTCGGTGAAACTGAAGCTTGGCCTCGGAGACGGAGCTGTAAACGTGCCGCCCCGATTCCGTCAGCTCGACGTAGATGACGCGCCGATCGGTGCTGGATCGCGTTCGCTGCGCGATCCCCTTTTGCTCGAGGCTGTCGACGATGGAGGTGGTTGAATTGACTGCCAATCCCAAATGCTCGGCTACCGAACGCATCATCTGCGGTCCGGAGTCTCCCAAGTACTCCAGCACGCGCACGTCTTGATGCCCCAAATTGGCATGCGGCCCAATCCCCGACGCACCGCAAGCCGTCGGGCTATGCAGCACCTGGAACTGCTTGAGAATGTCGCGCACGACGTTGCCAAAGGTTTTGGCGCGGGATTCCAAATCGCTCATGATCCATTCCGCTTCCGAATAGTTCTAATGTCGAACTATCCGATTATAGAATGATCATTTCGGCTGTCAAACTAGGCAATTGGCGCGATTTTGGCTAGGTATGGCGTCCGCCCGCTCATCCGTTCGCAATCCCCCAACCTATTGCTTCGACAAGCAGAACAAGTGCTTTTCGCCACGCACAAAGAGCTGGTCGCCGCACGGCGCTGGCGTGGCATCGATCCCCTCGCCCATGGCGTTGGTCGCAACCAACTTGAGCTCCGGCGCGTCTTCGATGACCACGATGGTTCCCTTGCGATCGGTCAAATAGATGTAGCCGTTGGCAGCCACCGGGGACGCATACGTGGAAGATACGCCCGCCACGCGGCTGGCCGGAAACAAGGTCTTGCCGGTCTTTGCTTCGACGCAAGTGAGCAAACCGGACTTCTCTTTGTAGTAGTACAACCGACCGCCTGAGAGGATCGGCGAGGCGACGTCGGGAGTGTCCTTCTTTTGCGTCCACACCACGCTGCTCGTTCCCTCCAGATTCCCCTTTCCGGTCAGATCAAACGCTCCGATAAACGCCCCTCGGAATCCGCTGGCCACATACGCCACTCCTCCCTCGGCGACCGCCGAGGCACACGGCCGTTGAGTCTGCCCAGCGCATTGCCAAAGCTCTTTGCCCGTTTCGAGATCGTACCCTCGGGCTGCGGTCTGGCCATTCATGATCACTTGCAGCTTTCCAGTTCGATCGCTGGCGATCAATGGGGTCGCCCAACATGTCGGCTCCTGACGCGATGTTTGCCAAACGATCTCGCCGGTCTTCTTGTTGAGCGCATAGAGCATCGAGGGGCCTTCGTGATCCCATGGCACGATGACCTTGTCGCCGTACAGGGTCGGCGAAGCTCCCTCGCCGAATCCGTTGCGGACTTGCATATCTCCAAAGTCCTTCTTCCACAGCAACGCTCCATCCAAGCTGTAGGCATAGACGCCGCGCGATCCAAAGAAGGCGATTACCACTTCGCCATCGGTGCACGGCGATGCAGAGGCAAACCCGTTCGTCTCGTGCGTCCCCTCGTGCGGCTTCGCCACCACAGCCGTCTTGTTCCATAGCGTTTTCCCTGTGGCGCGATCCAAGCAGAGGACTTGAAAATCGAATTCGCCTCGCGTCTTGGTAGGGATCGCCGTCGTCACAAAAACGCGATTGTCCCAAACGACCGGAGAAGACGATCCAGCTCCCGGTATCTCGACTTTCCATTGCACGTTCTTGCTGGCATCGAACTCAATCGGCGGCTTTGCATCCGATGAAGTGCCGTTGCCAGAAGGACCGCGCCAATGCCCCCAATCCTCAGCCTGGGCGAACGGCATCCCGAAACTCAGAGACCAAAGTACGATCATCGAGCCAAACATCCGGTTCCTAATGCAACTCACACGAACCCCCAATTACCAAATAAAGAGAAAGGACACGTGCCCCAGCCTGGCCAGCTATTGCTAAACTCACTTCGTCTGTAGTGTACAGCCAAGACGATCCAATGGAACAGCATGGCCTCGGCTCGTTCGCCAGATCCATCTCCATCGGACTCTGCAGGTACGATCGTTCGACTGAAAAGAAACGGCCATGGAGTCGCATCCCGTTCACGACTGATTGTCGTTTGCACAAAGATCGTTGAAACAGGTTTTTTCGCGATCGAAGGCGGCAACGATGGAACGCGTCACCCTGCAGCCGAACCCATGGATCGACACCCTAAGCGAGAAGCCAGCCACAACAAACTAAAGGGATCGCAATCTTTGCCTTTGCGGTGAACCCGAACCTCGGATCGAGCCTCCTAAGCCCGAGTAGCCTTTCCAACCTTCAACCCGCTCAAACGCCCCGGACCAGCAATGGCCCCAAGCTCCAACCATGAATCGTTTGGAAACCAATCTCCCAGGAAATCTCTTCCAATCCATCCTCGGTGAAAACCCCGCCGCCATCCCGCTCCGCGTGGAAAGCACCCTGCGCGAACAACTTCCCGACCAAGCCTTTGTCTCGACGTCGGAATTGGAACTGACGGAGTACGTGCGACTCGGACTGGCCACCGAAGCCGTCTGCGAGCATCCGTTCCCGAGTTCCAGCGTGTCCTGGGGCGGTCCCGACCACGACGCGCTGACCACGCACTACGAACAATCTTTCTCGCGCGTCCAATGGCAAGAACACCAAATGCACGTCCTGCGCGTCGGCTGGTCGACCGATTGCGGCACGCAAAGTCGTTTCTGGATCCTCGCCGAGGATGAGCAAATCGCACGCGACTTTGTTCTCGATGTCGCTCGCAAAACCAACGACCCCGGCCAGACGGTGCTGGTCTTCCAAAATGGTTACTGGAATCGTTCCAGCGAAATGTTTCGCACGATCCAATCGACCAGCATGGACGATCTGATCTTGCCAGGTGCCAAACGGGCCGAAATGATCGCCGACTTCCAACGGTTTTTGAAAGCCCAATCGCAATATGATGCCCTCGGTCTGGCATGGCGCCGCGGAGCGATCCTTCTTGGCCCCCCAGGCAACGGCAAAACACACTTCCTGAGAGCCCTTGTCCATGAGCTCGACGTCCCCTGCTTGTACGTGCAAAGCCTCACCCATCCCTACTACGAATCGGAGCAGTTGCTCGAAAAAGTCTTTGAACGCGCCCGACAAGTCCGCCCCTGCGTGTTGATCTTCGAAGACCTCGACTCCTTGATCGACGACAACAATCGATCGTTCTTTCTCAACCAACTCGATGGATTCGAAAAGAATGTCGGCCTGATGGTCGTTGCCACCACCAACCACGCCGAACGCATCGACCCGGCCATCCTCGATCGTCCCAGCCGCTTCGATCGAAAATACGAGTTTACGGTCCCAGCACTCCATGAACGCTCGCGCTTCCTGGAACTCTGGAAATCCAAACTCGCTGATACCGTCGCATGGGACGGTCGCTGCATCCCAGAAATCGCTGCCGCCACCGAGGGCTTTTCCTTCGCCTACATGAAGGAACTCATCGTCAGCTCGCTGCTGCAATGGATGCACGGTGAATCCGACAAGTCAGGTCGACCCAGCGAGGGCTTTGACAAAGCGCTGCGCGAACAAGTCGCATTGCTTCAAAGCCAGCGCATCACAGGCTTTGGGGACTTTGGAACCACCAACTACGGCCCGAACCCGCGCGGCGCGATCGCGAAAATCGCGCGGCGCTTAGGGTGGTGATCGCTGCGACTTAAGCCGCTTTGCGGAACGCGCCGCTAACGTAGAACGACTCGATAGACTCGACTACGCGATCTTGCTCGGATTCCGTCAGCTCTGGATATACGGGCAAATGCAGGATCTCGCGCGATGCCGCTTCCGTGTGGGGCAGACATCCCAAGCTGTAGCCGAGGTCGGCAAAGCACTCCTGCATGTGCAACGGCACCGGATAATAGATCTCGCATCCGATACCCTGCTGCTGCAGGTGGTTCTTCAACGCATCGCGGCGCCCGTACGGCACCCGGATGCCATACTGATTCCAAACATGCGTCGCCCGCGGATCTTGATAAGGCAACTGCACCGTTTCATGCAAACGGCTCGCTTCGAACAACTCGCTGTACCGAGCCGCATGCCGCTGACGCGCTGCCGCATACGCATCCAAATGAGCGATCTTCACATTCAAGATGGCCGCCTGGATCGTGTCCAAACGACTGTTGATTCCGAGAAGTTTGTGGTAGTAACGCGGCTGCATACCGTGGGCTGCCAACAATCGCACCTTGGATGCAAACGCATCGTCGTGGCAAACCATCATGCCGCCATCGCCCATCCCACCTAGGTTTTTGGTCGGATAAAAGCTCAAACAGCCTGTGATCCCCCAACTCCCAGCTGGCCGCCCTTCCCAAGCCGCACCGATGGCCTGCGCCGCATCTTCAATCACCGGGATTCCATGCCGCGCTGCAATCCCGCAAATCCGGTCCATCGCGGCGCACTGACCGAACAAATGCACCGGAATGATCGCTCGCGTCCGCGAAGTAATGCTCTCCGCCAAACACTCGGGATCCATGTTGTACGTTTCAGGATCGATCTCCACAAAGACCGGTTCTGCACCCAATCGAGCCACCGCGCTCGCCGTCGCAAAGAAGGTAAAGCTCGGTACGATGACTTCATCCCCCGGCTCGATGTCCAACGCCATCAAGGCCAACAGCAACGCGTCGCTCCCCGATGCACACCCGATCGCATGCCGAGTGGAACACATGCTGGCCACGGTCCCTTCCAACTCGGTCACTTCGGGCCCATGCAGAAATCGCCCGCTGTCCACCACGCGACCCACCGCCTCCAGAATCTCATCCCTCAATGGATGATTGCCTCGCCCAACATCCAACAGCGGCACGCTCTGCTTCCCATCAACGTTTGCCTTTGACAAGGACGCATTGTCTTTGGTCATCCCAACCCCCATCCATGGTTTGCTAGCGTATTGATACGCGCTCGCGGCAACCGAGCTTCCTGCCCGAGTCCACCCCAAACGCACCGAACGGCCTCAGCCCGCCTGGGACTTCGACCGGTCGCGAATGGGCAACTTAACCCGTCCTCATTGGCGGGGTCAAGCTTGAATCGCAACAACCCTCTCCGCCTTTGTTCGTTCTCCCAAATAGCATGGGCTGCGAACCCGCTCGGAGACCGCGTCCGGGTCGCAATCCAGTTCTCGTCGTCGCGATCCCATTCGCAATGTCCTGGGATCGGCTTGCGTTGCTCCCCTTCAATTTTGTACATGCAATGGTTCGCCGACAGCCCGTCGGCCTCCATTCCACACACTCGTCCCCACGAGCCATCATGACCCCCAGCCCCAGCCGATCCCGACTCCCCCTTCGCTCGCATGCGAAGTGGACGTTGGCCTGCGCTCTGTGGCTGATCCTGCAAACCAACTCGCTCGCCCAAACCCCAGCCACCAGCGATCGCACCGCTCCGCCCTCGCGCCCACCAAGCATCTTGACGCGAGCCTTGCAACAACAACGACTCCCCAGCGAGCCACCCAATTCAGCGCACACTCTCCCAAGCACCCCGGCCCAGGAATTTCCGACCAACTCACCGGTTCGACTCCACGCGCCGGTAACCCAAGCCGCCTTCTCCTCGACGCCCGATGCCCCGGGGAATTCCAGCCCAGGGCAAAGCCCATCCGATGCCGAAGCACCCGCCCCCCCAAGTGGCCATGCGCTCGATAGCGTGCTCGCCGCTGCCCCCACCGAATGGTTCACCCAACGGGGTCTACCGAACACTCTCAAGATGATGGGACTGCTGACCGTCCTGAGCGTCGCGCCCGCGATCTTGCTGATGACCACGTGCTATGTCCGCGTCATCATCGTGTTCGGACTGCTCAAACAAGCACTCGGTGCCCAGCAACTCCCACCCGCTCAAGTCACCACCGCGATCTCTCTGTTCATCACGCTGTTTGTAATGAGCCCGGTATGGACGCGCGTCTACCACGACGCGATCGAACCCTATACGGCCGAAGGCAGCACCATGAGCGCCGAAGACGCGTGGGAAAAAGGCACCGCTCCCATCCGCACCTTCATGTCGCATCAAATCGCCTTCGCCAAGAACTACGACGATGTGCATTTGTTCTACTCGCGCTATGCTCCCAATTCCCCGACACCGACCAGCTTTGACGACGTCCCCCTGCAAGTCCTCTTGCCTGCCTACATGCTGAGCGAGCTCAAGACCGCTTGCTTGATCGGATTCCAAATTTACCTGCCCTTTTTGGTGCTCGACCTCGTGATCGCTGCGGTGACTTCCTCGATGGGCTTGTCGCTCGCCCCCTCCGTGATCGCTATGCCCTCCAAACTGCTTCTGTTCGTCCTGGTCGATGGCTGGCATCTGGTCGCCAAGATGCTCCTCGATAGCTTCGGCACCTTTCCCAGCGGCTAAGCCGCCCGTTCTCAATGCCATGTGCTGCTGATCCTATCTTCAGATTCAACGTCTTAGAATCAACTTTGCAGACTTAACTCAAGAGAGCCCTTCGATGGAAACCAACCATGCAATCGATCTGGTGCGCGAAGCCCTCTTGATGGCCATGACGATCAGCGCCCCAATCCTGTTGGTAGCGCTGGTAATCGGACTGCTCCTCGGCATGCTGCAATCGATCCTGCAAGTCCAAGACGCGACGCTCTCCACCGTACCCAAACTGCTGTTGATGGGAATCTGTCTGGCCATCGTCATGCCATGGATGGCGGATCGCTTGGTGGAGTACTCCAAACAACTCATCCTCGATATCCCCGCCATCGTCTCCGCCCGCTAGGCCCAACAGGTACCGGCGATGCCGTCCATCGATTCCCTTCCAACCTGTTTGGATACTCCCGCTTGGGCGGCGCTATGCTCCGTGGCTCGGTTGGCGCCAGCCATCACCATGCTTCCTCCCTTGCAAGGGGTCGCCATCCCTGCCCAAGTGAAAGCCATCGCAGCCCTCGGCATCGCGCTGGTGCTTGCTCCTTTAGCTGGCCACCATACCCTCGACCTTCCCAAGTCCTCGGTGGACGCGGCCATTGCCATCGGCATCGAAGCCATCTTCGGAGTCCTGCTGGGCACCTCGGCCTTAATCGTGGTCACCAGCCTTCAACTCGGCGGTCAATGGCTGCAAGGCCTCAGTCCCATCGCCGATGCTGCAGCTTCGGATTCGCTCTCGGACGAAACCTCTTCGGCCCTCGAACGCTGCATGTCCTTGCTCGCCATGGTCCTGTTCCTGCTGCTGGGCGGACATCGAATGCTGATGTCGACTGTGCTCGATAGCTGGATCGCTTTCCCGCCTGGGTCATTGGCCTACTCCGCCAATTGGCTGTCGCAATTGAATGACTTGATCGCCCAAGCCCTTTCCTTTGGACTGCGGGCTGTCTTACCAGTGGCCTTCACCATGCTCGCCTCACAACTGGCGACCCAATGGTTGGCGCGTGCTTTGCCTCAATGGAATGGCGCGGCGTTGTGGTCTCCTTTACACAGCGGGTTGATGCTCTTGGCCTTGGGCTGCTCGGTCACCACGGTCGCTTGGGTCTTTCAGCATGAATTGCAACGGTGGCGAGTTTCCACCTCCGAATGGGTGTCAGCCCCCAGCAACACCTTGACTATCGAGGCCGAACCTAGGTCGCAGGAGGCTCCGCTGCCATGAGCGATCCAGCAGACAAAAAGCATGCACCCAGCGACCAGCGACGCCGTCAGGCTCGCGAAGAAGGCCGCTTCGCGCGCAGCCAACTGGTGGGACCGGCCGCCGTGCTGCTGGCGATCTGGTTGGTTCTCGGCGCGTTGGAATCATCGCTATTCGCCGCCATCG
>JBKCUI010000264.1:0-9606 GCA_046318495.1 Pirellula sp.
GAACAATTTCGGTTGCCGGGCATGCGCCGGACCATCGGAGCGCGCTATGGCTCTCCCAAGGGCCGACATGCAGATGCAACCCCTGAGAGCCGAGTCTCAAGCATGCTCATGGCGGAGTCAACGTCGCGAACTCGGTTTTCAAAGACGCCCAGCAAAGCCCGCAATTCCCAAGCGATTCGCATGTCGGAGGGGTTGCTAGCAACCGAGCCCTGGAATCGCTCGGTTCCCTTTACGCGCTTGGGCGAAGCCCTTGGCGGCTTCCTCGGTCCGCTCGCAAAAGGCCCCTCCATGAGCGTGAACGTGAAATCGACTAATGGATCGAGTCGAAGGCCTCGGTGCTGAACGCTTCCACCCAGCGGCGTTCCAACTCCGCGTCGTCGGTCCGCCCCAGCGCCTCGAGGATACGCATCTTGTGATATCGCATCACCACAAAAACCTCCGACACATCTCCGAACACGCGGAAGATGCTCGGAAACTCCTCCGCCAATTGATCGCGTGCCCAACCGCGCGGTTTCGGCTGGGCCTGTTCTGCTTGCACCTTGGTTGCCGCGGGCTCGCTCGGCTCGGCCACGGCCCCCGTCCCCTCGGTCGCTGGCTCGGCGCTCGGCTTCTCCTCGGGCACCTCGGACGCAGCAGCTTCATTGCCTCCGGCCTCGCTCGCCTCCGGTGCCTTTGGCTTCACGGCATTTCCACGGCGCGCGACATCCGCTCGCATCGCCTCCTCGATCGAATCCATCGATGCAACCATCGGCTCCAGACTGGAGTTGGCTCGCAGCTTGCCTTTCAAAGTACTCAATGCTTGATCGATCAAATGCAAGGCATCGTCGTTCCGCCCCAGCCGATACAAAATCCAAGCCTTCGTATCCATCAAGGACTCGCTATTGACGCGCCCCAAGGCGACGTTGATCCCGCGCAGAGCCTCGT
This sequence comes from Pirellula sp., assembly GCA_046318495.1. Taxonomy (GTDB): domain Bacteria; phylum Planctomycetota; class Planctomycetia; order Pirellulales; family Pirellulaceae; genus JBKCUI01. The sequence goes on from JBKCUI010000264.1 coordinate 925, forward strand.
CCAAATCGATGCCAGCCAACGATCGCATGTACGCCAACTGATTCTGCTGAGCCGGTGTGCGATCGTCGAATTCGGGCAAGTGCAACGCCAAGAGCTTGGCAGCGGACTCGAACTGGAGCCGCTTGGCCATCATCTGGGAAATCTCCATTGCCGACGCAGCCCGCTGGTCCGCATCCTCCACGTTCTTGAGCAAATACTCCCAGATGTCGTACGAATTGGCCGTGGCCTTCCGGTCGCCTTCGATCCGCTCAAACTGCTTCCAGAAGTCGGAGTCGTAAACGATGTCTTTGGAGAGGGCAAACGCGTTCTCGAGGGTCCGCTGCGACTTTTCGACCTCGCCTCGATCGAACTGATTGGCTGCATCGGCCAGCAACCAACGGGCCCGCGTCGAGGGTCCGAAATAATCGACCAGCACCGGAGCCGTCGGCAAAGCAATCACCGCCGACAGCAACAGTCGAGTCGCCAACGTGGATTTTGTCCGCACCATGCTTTGTATCACCTCAACCTTCGAATCCCGCGAACGGGATATCCTTCCCATCGCGACGTGTGCTTGATACTATCACAATTGCTCTCCAAGGCTATTGACTCCCCTTTTGGAATTCTACGAATCCCGCATGCCATTGTTCGAAATCGAGACCGATGCGCACATCATCATCACGTGGGCGCGCGACGAAGCCGCCGCCCGATCGGTACTGCTGGACGCGTATCCGTCTGACACCATCGTGCGCGTGACCAAACGCCCTCGCGACTCGTGGGTGATCTCCAAAGCCGCCCTCGGTTTGACGAACTCTTCGTCGGACATTTGCAGCATCGCGCGCGACTGCTTGGCAAAATCCGCCGGAGATAAGCTGCATGCCATCCGGCTTTACATGGCCGAAACCGGAGCCGATTTGGACCAATCCCGCCGCATCATCGAATCGAACATGGTCATGGGCTGGTAGCCCGGACCGCCGCTCCGGATCCGACCGCAGCCGTTGAATAGCACGCTTGTTTACGGTCTGCCTGATGAAGCCTGACGGATGTTGCCCTACTGCAATGGAACCTCCCGATCCCTCGAACCGTGAGCCCTTCGCTCCACTTCCTTTCCAACCTGGACTCTCTCATGACACACTCGCGCTCCAAAAGCCTCGCGGCCTTCGAGAAAGCACAACGATTGATCCCAGGCGGCGTTAACTCCCCCGCTCGAGCCTTTGGCGCCGTCGGCGGCCATCCGCTCTTCATCGATCACGCCCGCGGCCAACATCTGTTCGATATCGATGGCAATCGCTATCTGGACTACATCGGTTCCTGGGGGCCGATGATCCTCGGGCACGCCGAACCCCGCGTCCTCGAAGCCATCGTCCGGGCCGCGGAACGCGGCACGTCATTCGGAGCTCCGACCGAGAACGAATCGCACATCGCAGAACTCATCCTGGCCGCGGTCCCGAGCATGGAACGCGTCCGTTTGGTCAGCAGCGGCACCGAAGCCACGATGAGCGCTATCCGCGTCGCCCGCGGCGCGACTGGACGCCCCAAGATCATCAAGTTCGCCGGTTGCTACCACGGTCACGTCGATTCGCTCTTGGTCTCCGCCGGATCCGCCGCCGCCACCCTCGGCGTCCCGGACTCTCCCGGTATCACCACAGGCACCTCGAGCGATACGATCGTGCTCGAGTACAACGACTGCGCCGGCGTGCAACGCGCCTTCGAAGCGCACGGCCCTCAAATCGCCGCGGTCATTCTGGAACCGATCGTCGGCAACATGGGCACGGTCATTCCGACTGCAGAGTTTTTGCAAACCCTGCGCGGCGAAACCACGCGCCACGGCGCGATCTTGATCTTCGATGAAGTCATGACCGGGTTCCGCGTCGCCTACGGCGGCGCGCAGTCGCTGCTAGGCATCCAGCCCGATATGACGACCCTCGGAAAAATCGTCGGCGGAGGATTGCCCCTCGCTGCCTACGGCGGTCGCGCCGACATCATGGACCACGTCATGCCAGCCGGCAAGGTCTATCAAGCCGGCACTCTCTCGGGCAATCCACTCGCTACTGCCGCCGGTGCCGCCACCCTCGAAATCCTCCGGGATGATCCCCCGTATCAGGATCTGGAACGCCGAGCCGCCCGCTTGGGTGCCGGACTGCTCGATGCCGCCAAACGCTCGGGAATCCCTGCCCAAATGCAACGCGTCGGCAGCATGATGACCCTCTTCTTCAACGACTCTCCCGTCACCGACTGGCCGTCCGCCAATCGCTCGGACCGACAGCGCTTTGCCAAGTACTTTTGGGGTATGATCGATCGAGGCATCTACATGCCGTGCAGTCAGTTCGAGGCGTTGTTCTTCTCGCGCTGCCACTCGGATGCCGATATCGAAGCCACCATCGAAGCAGCCCAGGAGGTTTGCGCCCAGCTCGCATCCTGATGCAGCCCGCGAACCTGCCAAGCGCTCTGTTTACTCCTCCGTAGGAACCGCCCATCATGTCGATCGCCGTCTCGATCTTCCTGTATCCCAACGTCGAAGTCCTCGACTTTGCCGGTCCCTACGAAGTCTTCACGACCGCCGCCCGGCTCCACGCCCGCGCTCACCCCGACGATGCGCCCCCGTTTCGCGTCCACACCGTAGCGGCAACGCCATGTGTCCGTGCCCGCGCAGGCTTGGAAGTCAAAACCGATCACCTCATCGCACGCCACCCGCCGATCGACTTGCTCATCATCCCCGGTGGGGTCGTCGACGAAGAACTCGAACACCCCGCGGTGCTCGATTGGATCGCCGAGCAAGCGCGCACGGCCCAAGTGGTCGCGTCGGTCTGCACCGGGGCCTTCCTCTTGGCCAAAATCGGACTGCTCGATGGGTTGCCCGCCACCACCCATTGGGAAGATACCGGCATCATGCAATCGACCTTTCCGAAAGTCCAAGTGGTCGAAAACCGCCGCTGGATCGATCTAGGACGCGTCGTCACGTCGGCAGGAATCTCGGCCGGCATCGACATGAGCCTGCATCTTGTCGAACGCTTCTACGGCCGCGAACTGGCGCTGGCAACCGCCAAGCTCATGGATGTCGTCTGGACGGAAAACCCGCCCACAGCCCCACAGCCGTCTTGATTCAACCGCTCACTCCGATGCCCCGCTCGCCTCTTCCTCTTGCTTGGGATCGCGAACGTAACGATTGAACCACTCCACCATTTCGGCTTGCGTATGCAACACCGATTGCCGCCCTCGGTAGCCATGGCTCTCGTACGGCAACATCACCAATCTCGCCACGCCACCGTTCCCCTTGACCGCTTGGAACATCCGCTGCGATTGGATCGGGAACGTCCCAGGGTTGTTGTCGTTCTCCCCGTGGATGAACAGAATCGGCGTCTTGATACGATCCGCGAACATAAAGGGACTGATGTTGGCGTAGACATCTTTGGCTTCCCACAAGGGTCGGCGTTCCGATTGGAATCCAAAGGGTGTTAACGTGCGGTTGTAAGCTCCGCTCCGCGCCACGCCCGCCTTGAACAAATCGGAATGCGCCAACAAGTTCGCGGTCATGAACGCGCCGTAGCTGTGTCCTCCAACACCGACCCGATCGCGGTCGGCCACCCCCAACGCCACAGCATGATCGATCGCGGCCTTGGCCGCCCCCACGATCTGCTCGAGGAACGTGTCGTTCATCGTCTCCGGATCTCCGATGACCGGCATCGTGGCATCGTCCATGATCGCGTAGCCCTGCGTCAGCAGCGACAAATGACTGATCCCTCCGATGCGTGTGAAGGCATTGGGATTGGCGGACACTTGCCCCGCCGTCGCCGCATCATTGAACTCCAACGGATAGGCCCAAACGATCAGCGGCAATCGCGTTCCTTCGACGTAGTTCGCTGGCAGATACAAGGTGGCAGACAAGGGGACGCCATCGGCCCGCTCGTACTTCACAATGCGTTTCTGAATTCCTCGAAGCTGCGGGGTGGGATCTTCGTGATGCGTCAACTGCACTTCGCGATCCGCTTTGAGATCTCGCCAAAAGTAATTGGGGGGCTGCACGCTGCTCTCTCGCCGCGTGATCACCGACAGCCGGTCGGCTTCCGCGTCGACCAGCGCGACGACGTTTTCTGAAACATCGCTACCGCACCGCCACAGCCGCTCGGTTTCAAATGATCCCAAATGGCGACGATCCAGAAACGGACGATTGCCATCGGGCGTGGCTCCCACCCCAGCCAAAAACACCCAATCGCCCGCTTGCTTGGCAACTGGAAAGCCATCCGCATCCGGCTTGACCATCACTCGCCCCGGATCGGCATAACGATCGCGCACGCTGCGATCAAAGAACATCCTAGGCCCCGAATCCGCAGCGTCCAAATCATGCAGCCACGACGTCGTCCAGCGTCGATCGCGATCGCTCTCGGTGGTGATGAAGCGATTGGGATTCGCAAAGAACGTCAATCCTCCATACCTCCCCTTGAGCTTCAAAAGAGGTTTCGGCGCCCCATCGAAGGGTGCTTTCAAGGTCCACAACTGCTCTCGGTGCTCAACGCGATTTTTGGGATCTCCGCCGTCGAGCGCCTCGGTCCAAACGAGCGTTGCAGGATGCGATGGCCACCACTGAATCGAGCGAGGCCCGGTGCGCACCCCTTCGATCGGAATGTTTTCAGCCAGCGGCACATCCACAACGGTAGTGAGGGTGGCTCCCGCCAAATCCATAACCGTGATCGATTTTGGAAAACTGTCCGAGGGCAACAAATAGGAAAACGGTTTGCGAATCTGCGTGACCAGCAAATGCTTGCCATCCGGCGAGATCGAGGCGGTATCGATCATCGCGGGTTTTCCGATCGCAATCGCAGCCGCATCCGGATCGAGGATCGCCAACTGCGTCGTGGCATAGTATTCGAACAAGGCTTCATCGTGCGCGCTGGCGAGCAGATCTTGGTAGGTGCGAGCAGGTGCCTTTTGTCCGCTGGATTCTTGAATGCTCGGTCCGATCGGCACCTTGGGGGCCAGCGGTTCTGCCCCGCGCGACTCAGGCACCAAACAGGCCAACACCCGCCGTCCATCTGGCATCCAATCCAAGCCTTGCAAAACGGTCGACAACCGATCGGTCAATCGCTTGGGAGCCTCGGGGCGTTCGACCGAAACGTACCACAACTCCGTCCCGGTATCGGTGACCACGGTATACACAAACCCTGTCGAACGATGCGACCACGACACCGAAGCGATCCGAGCTCCCTCCGGCGTTGGAATCCGAATCGATCGATCCCCGAGTCGCGAGCGCAGCGTCAGCCCTCGGTAATAGTCGGTTTGAAATCGGCCATTGGCTTGGGGGTCCAGACGGAGTCCGGCCAACGCCAACATCTTCCGAGCCAAATCGGCCACGTCGGGCATGGCATCGCGCTGGGCTACGACGGCCCACTGGGCATCGGAACTCCAAAACAGGGCGGGATCGAGCGGCGCATCGATGATGTCGACTATTTCCTTGGGTGGCAGCGAATACGTCGTCTGTCCATCCGCCTTGGCCCCGTGCATCATGGTCCCTAGCATCGCCACCAACACTCCCCATCGTTTTGCATTGCCCATCGACAACCTCATTCGAAACGCCGTCGCCACGTGACCCACTCAAGCGTTCATCGCGATCCATTGCCGCCTTGAACGTTCCCCAAAGGTAGCCCAAACACGACTGCAATTCAATCGATCGATTCGATTCCCATTCGCTTCGGTGCCAACGGTTGCCGTTGGGCTGAATACAAAAGAAAAGAACCAAGCGTTTCCGCTTGGTTCTTTCCAATCGTGTGCCCCGCACGGCGTCCGAAACCGTTCCGAGGACTCTTTCATGCGTCGACTAGATTCTGTCGACGCGTGTTTGCAACTTGAGCTGCGGTGCCGCCGTGCTCGAACGAACGCTCAGCTTGAACTTCGCCGCAGCGATGTCCGAAGCCACCATGGAGTACTCGATCTTGCCATTGAAATCGACACCGTCCAACCCACTCAGGTCGGCATAGTAAGCATCGATAGCCGAGTAACCGGTCGCGTTGTAGCTAAACCCGCTGCCGAAGATCGTGGCCTTGTTGCCGTCGTACCGCACCGTCGAACGCACCGCGGAGTCCATGAAGACCACGCGATCGAATCCGCCTTGCGACTCGGTGTTGACCTTGCCAAAGCCATTGGCTTCGTTCGAGAAGCGTTGGCCACGCGAGATCGCATTGGATGTCGTCAGCTCCAACACATCGTTGTAAGCCGAGTCATACAAGTACGCGATATCGCTGGCATCGCCGAAAGCGGTGACCTTGGTAAAGCCGACGCCGAACATGGCGAATCCGGTCCCTTCCAAACTCCAATCGCTCGGCGAAGCCTTGAACGTGTCCACCGAAGTCGAACCTCGCAGGATGGCGACGTCGTCTCCACCCGCTTCCATCTTGGCGTTCAAGCTCTCAAAGCCGGTCATCTGCACATCGCCCGTCGAGTTGCGGAGCAAGGCAGAGCCCGGTTGCGCCGTCAACGTGTCTTGGAAATGCGAGTCGTAGGCAATGGCCGAATCATTGCCCGCATCAGCCAAAACCGTCAGCGACTCAAATCCGTCGGCATGGATGCGGGTCCGACCGGAATCAAAACTCGCGTCCAACGGATAGGAGGTGAGTTGGTCATCGCCTGCAGTTCCCAACAGCCTAGCGCGAGCTGCACCACTGAGGCCCGCATCCGCAGAAACCCATCGATAGCCATTGGCGCTCGAACGATAGGTTGCACCGCTGAGAACGGCCAACGTCTCCGCCGCCGAAAACTCATCGTTCCCTGCCGAGCCAAACAAGCTGGCCCGATCTTCAGGATCGGTCGCAATGCCGACTACGGAATCGAACGCCGTGGTGTACAGATAGAAATCGTCACCGTAGAGCTTGGCATTCTCTGGCGTCGCATGGAAATTGTCTCGCGCATTGACCTTGCCAGTCAGCTTGGCCGTGTCGAGTCCGCTCGTTGCGGCCGCATAGATACGGTGCACGTCTTGAACCGAATTCACAAAGTCCGCGCCGACCATCTTGGCATTCATCGGCCAAGCTTCGAACGTTTCATTGCCATCGGTATCGTAGAAGCGAGCCAAATCCTCATTGCCGCCGCCGATGAAAGAAATGGTTTCCATGCCGTAGATCAAGCTCTCGAACCACGTTCCGGTGATGCGAGCCGATCCGCGACGCAAATTGATTTCTTCCTTGTCTTCGGTGCCGACGAATTCAATGCGATCGTTCCCAAAACTGCCCATGATCCGAATGGATGGCATGGCCTTGTTGTCGATCACGATCGATTCGCCGTTGACGTCAATCGTCCCTTGGTCGCCGCTCATTTGGACCTTGAAGACGTCGTCTCCCTTGGTGCCGTTGATGACGACCACGCGATCAAAATCGCTACCCAGAATCGTCGATTCAAAATCCGGATCGACGTGGCCGATGTTGTAACCGTTCCCGATCGCCCCGGCTGGCAACTGGATCGAAGCGAATCCGTACTGGACTCCCAGACCGTTCGCGCCGACCGAACTCGCGCCACCATTGAAGATGCCGACGTTCGAAACGCTATAGTCCAGTCCGTCTTGCGGGACCGAGGCGATATCGTACTTTCCCGGACGAAGGTTCTCAAAGCGGTACGCGCCCTTCGTGTCGGTAGTCGTAGTCAAACTAACCGTTTGCCCGAGGTCGTTCACTCCGGTGAGCATGACTTTGACATTGGCCAGCAAACCATCTTTGCGATCCATGACCCCATCGCGATCGTAATCGATGTAGATCTGGCCTTGGATCACAGCGGGACGGTACTCGCCAAAGTTGTAATAGTCGGCGGGCTTCGAAGCCGTGATGACGATATTGTCAAAGCGATCCGCACCCGTCTTGCCCCCTCGATTGCCGATTTGTTCAAAGGCATCGAAGAATCCGGGTGTGGCTCCCTCGATCACCGAGTAAGTCCCCGGCTCGAGGAATCCAAAGACGTAGTAGCCTCGCTCGTTGGTAGTGGTCTTCATGGAAACCGGCACACCGGCTCGGGTCTTGCCAGTCAGCACGACCTCCACTCCCTCAACCCCTTCCTCGTCCGCTTCGAGCTTGCGGTTTTGGTTTTCATCGACAAAAACCGTTCCCGAAATCCACGTCAGCGGCGACTCGGTGAAGCGATACCGACCGAAGTCTTGATTGCTTCCCAAAGGGATGACGATGTTCGAGATTTCATCGTTCTTTACTTGACCACCGAGCGATCCCGCGAAGTCTTGACCATCCACGAAGTCCTCGGGCTGGATTTGCGTCAGCGTGTAAACACCGGGCCGCAAATCGCCGAATCGGTAGAAGCCGTTGGCGTCCGTCATCGTCTCCGCCACAACCGGATTGCCCAAATGGTCGATCCCGGTCAACACGATCTTCACATCCGGAATGTTGTAGTCACCGGCTTGAAACCCTCCGTCTTGATTGTGGTCGAGGAAAACCGAACCGATCAGCCCACTGGTACCAACTCGCAACGTCACCGACGAATCGGTCGAGTAACGACGGGACTCGTCCCCGTCCATGCTAAACCACACCACCGAAGCGGGCAGTTCGAAGCTATCGCCCGGCTTCGCGTTCTTGGGAACTTGAACCTTGTACGACAGCGTGATCGACTTTCCGAGTGCCAAATCGCTCGAGGCGATCTCGACCAAGTTGTCTCCGGCGTTGTTGCCGCTGAGGAGGTTGCCGCTGGATAGCGAGATCGATCCCGGCACCAAAGTCAGCC